>NZ_JAEMVM010000020.1:0-13099 GCF_016463925.1 Pseudomonas sp. P20
TGTCGATGATGTTCTTCACGATCGAGGCGTAGGAGGATGGCCGGCCAATCCCGCGGCGCTTCATCTCGCCCACCAGGCTGGCATCGGTGAAGCGTTTGGGAGGGGTGGTTTTCTTCTCCAGGACCTCGCCGCTGTAGACCTTGAGTATCTGGCCTGGCTCCAGCGCCGGGATGAGGCTTGAAGGCGTTTCGTTCTTTTGCTCCTCGGCATCATCGCCCTGCAGCAGTTTTCTCCAGCCAGGCACGTTCAACAGTTTTCCTTTGGCGCCGAAGCGCAGCGGCTTTTTGTCGGGGCCGACGCCCAGGAGGGTGATGGTTTTCACTGCGTACACGGCAGCTTCGATCTGGCTGGCAAGCGCGCGAACTCGAATGAGCTGGTACAGCGCCTGCTCATCAGCAGTTTCACCGGCGGAAGCGGCCATCCAGTCGGTAGGGGTGATGGCGGGGTGGCTTTCCTGAGCGTCTTGGTCCGCTTTGAACATTCGCTGTTGCTCTACACACTTCAGCCCCAAGGCTTTGGCGACAGCACGGATATCCGGCATCGAGTCCTTCGAAATATTGGGGTTGTCCGTTCGGTGGTAAGTGATGAGCCCCTGTTCATACAGCCGCTGGGCTACTTTCATCGTCTTGTCGGGTGACCACTTCAGTGCATTTCCGGCTGCCATCTGGAGCGAAGAGGAAATGAACGGCGCCGGAGGCATATCGGTTTCTTCGCCATCAATGCAGGTCTCGACGATCACATTGCGTATAGCCCCCGCCAGTTCTGCGAGTTGACGATCCTGGACATACGGGAACTCCTTGCTGGCAAACGTGGGCACTGGATCCCACTCCGCCTTCCAGGTGCGGCCGTCGCTGGGCGAAACGAAGGCCAGTTCCACCCCGAAGTGCTTGATTGCTGTGAAGGCGCGAATCTCTCGCTCTCGCAGGACCACCAGGTACACCGCGACGGACTGCACGCGCCCGGCGGTGGTTGGTCTGCCCATCACGCGCCGCAACTCTGGCGTGACCAGATACCCCACCAGACGATCGATGACGCGACGGCATTCCTGCGAGGCGACCTTCGGGAGGTCCAGGCGACGCGGCGAGCTGAGCTCGGCGCTGATGCACGACTTGGTGATTTCCTTGAAGGCAACGCGCTTGTAGCTCTTGATCCCAGCAGCCTGGAGGATGTGCCAGCCGATGCTTTCGCCTTCCCGATCCGGGTCGGATGCGACGTAGACTTCCACGGCTTTCTGCCGCAGCTCCTTCAGCCGTGCGACGGTTTTTTCCTTGCCTGAGAGGATCTGGTAGTGCGGTTTGAAATCCTGGCCCACGCCGACGGTGAGCATCTGCGGATCCTGGCCGTGAACGGGTAGGTCTCTGATGTGGCCGGCTGTCGCCTCGACCTGCCAGGTCACGTCGGGACGAATGGAGGGGAGAAGGGACCGCAGCTTTTTCAGCTTGCCCGGGGCTTCAATGATTACAAGTACAAGGTGCATCGGCGGAATCTCTCGGAACAGTCGGTCGAACTGTCGCGATCAGAGAGCGGGCCAACAATGCGAAATGGACGGTGCGCTGTTGCAGTTTTCGAGAGGAACTGAAGGGTAAAGTCATCATAAATCGAGCTGCTGTTGCTGCTCCTGGGCAACGGGCACACCTGCCTGGACCATTCCAAGACCTAGCTTGGCTTGTGTCAGGACGCCATTCGGCGGGCCTTCGAGGTCGCGTTATAAAGCCATTATCGTATATCCCATTGACATATCCCGAGAGGTGAATACTATGGGATATACGTTTGATATATCCCATGAGGTGTGTCGTGGAACAAGGTTCTGTTTTTCAGAGCAATCGTAGCCAGGCCGTAAGACTGCCCAAGGCCGTCGCGCTTCCTGATGACGTTAAGCGTGTGGATGTGGTCGCTGTGGGGCGCGCCAGAATCATCACGCCTGCCGGCGAGTCTTGGGATAGCTGGTTCGATGGCGAGGGCGTTACTGCCGACTTTATGGCAGAGCGTGAACAGCCTGCCGATCAGGAGCGCGAGACTTTCTGATGCTCAAGTTCATGCTTGACACCAACATCTGCATCTTCACCATCAAAAACCGCCCGCAAGAGGTGCGCGAGGCGTTCCTGCGCCACCACGACCAGATGTGCATCAGCACCGTGACGCTGATGGAGCTGATCTACGGCGCAGAGAAGTCCTCGAACCCCTCGCGCAATCTTGCAGACGTGGAAGGCTTCGCTGCTCGTCTGGAGGTGCTCAAGTACGACCAGGAAGCTGCCGCCCACACCGGCCAGCTCCGCGCTGAACTGGCCCGCCTCGGCAAGCAAATCGGCCCCTATGACCAGATGATCGCCGGGCACGCCCGCTCTCAGGGCCTGATCGTGGTCACCAATAACCGCCGCGAGTTCGACCGCGTACCCGGCTTGAGAGTTGAGGATTGGGTCACCCCAATCGTGTAGCCGAGGAAAACAGGAGTGGACAAGTTCACAAGCGTTCCCGAGATCGATGGCCTGTTTTGGTACTTCGAGAACGGTGTCTCCGAGCCTTTCCCGGTGCTGATCAACCAGGCGAAGTGGGGAAGGAAATTCAAATCGTTCAACGGCGCTGAGCAGTCTTGGCTCCGTGACGGCGAGTAACTGGTTGGCCCGCAGCCCACTCCGGCTGCTCAGTAACGAGGAAGCCAGCATGGCTACAAAGGATCACGAATTCACAGTAGGCAAAGGACAAACGATCTGGGCCGGAAAGTCCCACTACCCCGACCTAGTGCGTTTAGTTGTTCCGAAGGATCAAGCAGTTGCCCTGGCACATAAGATTCTCCGCGCCTATGAGCTGGCCCGTCCCGAAGACATGTACTTGGATGAAATCCCCCTTTATGGGGAGTTGGAACCCCTGGACGACGAATAAGTAGGACAAATGTCCATCTGCCAGGTCTCGCCGGGAAGAACCGAGGGGAAAAGGGAGCTCAGCTTTCAGAAATCGAGCTGTTGTTGCTGCTCCTGAGCAAACCCTTTCAACCAGGACGCCCGCATCGCAGGATGACTGTAGGGGCAGTCGAACACCCGTAGCCCTTTCCGCGCGGCCTCAGCACCAATAGCCCGTACAGTCCGGTGGGGATCGTTGAAGTGTCGTCTGTCCTGCTTGTCGGTATCGGTCGCTCTCTTTGACACACTGCACCTCGTACTGGTCGAGATTTCCGAATCGGAAGCCCTTGCCACCAGAGACTTCACGAACGGGCGGCCAAAATTAAGGATGCTGGTTTATCAGCTTTTGCCGGCATAACTGTTCATTGCGGTTGCTCCAGTCGCTGGAATGCTTGTCGAGGCTGTGGGCGGCGAAGAGAGGTTCTTGCCACCTGCAACTTCACGAGTGGGCGCGGAGAATTAAGACCGGCGTTTCACCGTCGCGTCGGCAATGCCTTGGGCCATCCGTATGAAGGCTGCGCGATCTTCTTCCTCCATAAGCGCCATGCACTTCAGTACGGAGCTCTCGTCGGCGCTGAGGGGAGGCCTGGTCAACGGCTCTGGGCAATGTGAACCTGCTTGGTCATCTTTCCTGTTCATGGCGGATTTCCTGTCGGGCGAGTCTTTGTAGAGGCTGCGGGCGACGACGAGTAGTGCTTGCCACCCGCAGCTTCACGAATGGGCGGCCAAAAATTAAGCCACCTGCTACATGGGGATGTCGTCGTCGAAGGCGCTGTCGTAGTCCTGCTGCGAGTGCGCATCCTGCTGAGTAGGTTGCGGCGGCACTTGCCGAGACTGCTGATGCTGGGTCGCCTGGCCATTGGTCGACGGCAACAGGGTGACCTCGGCCAGGCGATGGGGAAGGATGGAAATGCGCGAGGCTTCGACCTTCAGCGCCTGGACTTCTTCGCCTGACTCTTTGTCGGGCCAGCGGTCCATGATCGCCCGGCCTTCGACCTTGACGCGCATACCTTTCGCGAACAGTTCGGCGAAACGCTGGGCATCCTGATGCCACCACTCGACGCTGCACCAGAAGCCGCCGCGATCCTTGTAGCCACCTTGGCCATCGGGAATCGAGTTGTCGAACATCACGTTCAGTCGCAGCAACTGCCGCGGGGGATTGTTGCCGTTGGGGAAGCTGCGGTGCTCCGGCGCCGAGCCAATGTTGCCTTCCCAGAAGACGGGGGTAGCCATGATGAATCTCCAGTCAGTGGTGGTTGGTGCTCTGCTGCAGTCGGCCCATGAACTCGGCCTCGGCCTGGCCCATCTTTTCCGCGCACTCTGCGGCCTGCTTGCCGATGGAGTGGATCAGGCTGATCTGCATGTTGAGGGTGATGCGCTGCAGCTCCATCTCGTAGAGGTCTTGCAGCAGGTATTCCGGGGTCCTGTCCTGGCGCAGCATTTCCACCCACACCCCGACGCCCATCCGCCGGGTTGCAATGTGCTGCCAGCGAAGAAAGGTTGTGTGGGCGGATGTGCGCTGCTCGATGAGTCGGGTGGGCAGAAGAGTGAAGGGAGGGCGACGAACCTGGGCCAGCAGTCCCTGGGCAAGTTCACGCAATCCCTGCTCCAGGGCTTCGCACTGTTCCGCCAACTGGGCCAGCTCCCTATTACCTTTAAAAGGCTTTAAAAGGCCTTTTAGTGAGGCACTGTGTTGCAGCGCCTGGAAGGCAGTTTGTTGCAGTGGGCGGAAGGCACTTTGTTGCAGAGCGCCTTGCTGGTCCTTGAGCTGCCGCATTCCGATCAGTCCTCGAGCTCGACACGGTCAGCGTCATCATCGGCATCACCGTCAGAGCGGCCCCGGGTGATCGGCGGAGCGAAGTTCGAGCGTCGAGTGCCCTCCAGGATGTCCTGCGGGATCTCGCCGAACTTCTCGTACATCTTCCGCGCGGCTTCGGCGCGAGCATTGTTTGCGGCGAAGTCGTCGCGAGTGGCGCCCGTGAACTGGTAGCTCTGGGCCAGACCAAAGAGGCTGCGCAGCACCGACGCGCCTTCGTCGAGCCAGACCTCCATGTCGCGGCGACCGACCAGCCCGACGTGCTGGGCCAGCAGGATTCGGCGGGCGAGCTCGTCATAGTTGGTCAAGAGATAGACCGCCTTGAAGCCGAGAGGGTTGGAGATGAACAACGGGACCTTGACCGGTGTGACGGACAAGTTCTCGGAGATATCGAGGGTCGCTGGCAGCTTGGCCATGACGTCATCCAGGCGCTGGTCGATGGCCTTGAGCGCGGCTTGGCAGCTCTCGACTTTTTCTTCGATCTGAACCAGCCACCAGTCGGAGTACGGATCGTCCAGTGCTGCCCCGCGGTGCATGCGATTCACGTAGGCGCAGAAGCCGCTGAGGCCGAGGATGCTGTGCTTGGCATCCGACTTCTGCCGGCCGGTCCAGATGCGGGCGGCGTGATAGGTGTGAAGCGTCAGGGCGACATCGCTGCGGAGAGAGCCGATCTGAAGCCGATGGGTTTCAGCCATGGTGCAGTGTTCCTTTATAGGGAAGGGGTTCGGCCACATCGTGCTGATTGGGGTAGGAGCGCGCAGTAGGAAATACACGGTTTGCCGCTGGGGTATTTCCGCTGGCAGTGCGGGTTCATCATCATCCCGCTTGCGGCTCATGGAGGTTGGCTTCCTTCAGCTCTTGGCCCCCTCAGGGGCGTTGTCTATCGCTACGTCGACGCAACTTTTGAGCTTGCCGAGCAGCTCGCTCAGTTCCTGCAGCTCCGTAAAGTCGATAGGACATTCATCGTTGTCGTTGAATAGGGTTGCCAGCCCTAGCAGCCGCTCGAATTCGAGTTCGTCCATAGGGGCATACACGATTGAGTCGCACATCTTTTCGGTTCCTATTGGGTGGGAGAAGTTGATAGCCCTCGGCGCCGAGGCCAGGACCTGGCAGAGTGTTTCGGGCCGAAACACCAAACGCACCGTCGGCACCGAGGTTGGTTCTTGGTGGAGTGTTGCCAGTGGCAACACCCAATTCCCCGTCGGCGCCGAGGCCAGGTCCGGCAGAGTGTTGCCAGTGGCAACACCCAACTCGCCGCCGGCGCCGAGGTCGGTTCCTAGCTGAGTGTTGCCAGTGGCACCACTCAGCTCACCGCCGGCGTCGCCCCAAGGGAAAATCACCTTACTCGACAGTGAGTATTTCATGGCTCATCACCCCGCTCGGATGGCACGCTCGATCCGTGCCTGGGCCGAATGAGGTCCTTGAGCCGGCTGAGGACCTCGCTCCCTGTCCGGGTATCCCCCTTCGGCTGAACCTGAGGCTGTGTAGGCGTTGTGGGGCTTGTTGGTGCCGGAGCACGACTGGGGCGTTCCGCTGCTGGGATGGTTCGTTCAGCCGTTTCTTCCGGAGCCCAAGAAGCGTTGAACTTTCCCTGGACTGCACGCTGGATGAGCGTCATGAGGTAGCCGAACGGATTACCGACGGTTCCGCCGGCACATCGGTGCTGCCACTGCTCGATGATGGGTAGCCGAAGATCCTCGGACACTCGTCGGAGCGCGCTTACCGCCTGGATCCGTTGCTCGGCCTCCAGTGCGTGCAAGAGGCCCTGCCAGTTCTGATGTGCTTCCTCGCGTGTTCGCGGTTGTACTGGCTTTTTACATACAGAATCTTGTTTGTATGTATACGTACTATATGAGTTCGGCATCCGAACCAAGGGCGTACTCGGCGGATTCTGTCTGGGTTCGGCATCCGAACTCAGCGGTAAAGCGCATTGCTTGCCGCTGATTTCACTGAGTTCGGCATCCGAACTCGGGGTTGAATGAGGTAGATCGGGCAGAGTTCGGATGCCGAACTCTGCCGCTGGATCCGCTTCGAGCTGACTATCGATAGCCCATTGCTGGTGGTTCAAGCGCCCCTCGAGCTTCTCCAGATGGGTTGGGAGGCGGCGACCAACGTCCGGGTCATCCCTGAACTCCCGCCAGGTGATCTGGCCGATTTCGCGTATGGCTCGGTTGCCGTGGCCGGTAGATTGGCTCAGCAACTGCATGTAGTCGGGGTCCAGCTCCAGGGCTTCTGCCGGGGATACCGGTTCGTCGTGGAGGATGTAGACGTTGCCCTGTACTTGCCCGTTGAGGTCGTTGCGGAGGCGTCGGCCGAGGCTGAGCCAGCGGGTCAGACGGAGGACCGTGAGTGCCTTGGCGATGGTTTCGCGCGAGGCGATCTTGCCCGGCTGCATGCCGAGATAAGGGCGCAGTTGCTCGTATGTCGGGAACGCGGTCAGCCCGTCGTCGTTGATGAGCAAGCGGAACACTTGCCAGCAGTTCCGCTCCAGCGGGGTGAGGCGTTTATCCAGCAGCAGGCGCCGAGGAACGGTTTCATGCGGGTTACCGCTGAAAATGATGCCGGAATGTTGTTGAGCCAGCGGTTCGCCGCTTTCGGCAGCAAGCCGCTTCTTATACAAATGGGCCTCGAGATGTCCCGAGGCCGAATCCAGCAGAGTCGAGATGGGAAAGCGCGACAGCCTCATGGTGCTGTGTCGCCTTCCGACTGAACCAGGTTCAGTAGTTGTTGACGTTCTGTTTCAGCGTCCACCTGTGATGCAGATTGGGGCAGGTGTGAACTGACGCTGGCAAGATAAAGGGTCGTCGGAGACCTGGGCTGACCTGCTTGGGCCTGACCCGATTTGTCAGACGAATAGAGTCCGTCTTTCAACCAGCTCTGAATGAGCGACCAAACTACGGCGAGGCTTATGAACTCCGGGCTGTCCTGATCTGTGCCGGCGTTGATTTCCTCGGTCAAGATCATGGCGATGTCGAGAAGCGCCAAGCTGTCGTCCAGGCTGACCTGGTTTTCTTGCATCAAGTGCTCCCAGCGATACCAGATCTGGTGTTCCAGTGTTCCGTCGAGCTGACGCCAGCGGCCCCGTCGGGGGTGTATCGCCATGATCAGCCGCTTGGTCGCAGTGTCTTCCGGCGATAGACCGAAGAAGCTCTGAATCATCGTGGTGGTAGCCCCGAGTTTGAGAGCACGCTCAATTTGCAGCTCCTCTTGCTGAGAGCGCTCGGCGGTGGCCAGGATTTTTTCCATGACGTCGGTGTTCACCCTCACCTCGACCCACGACACGGGGGTATTCGTCAGGAGACTCATGACGAACGGCTGTTGTAGCTGAGCCAGAATTTCTGGCTTCAGGCCCATTTCGGCGCAGCGTTTGAACTGCCCATTGCGCAGGTGGTTGATCACCTGCGTCAGGACCGCTTCATTGATCAACGACTTCGACATGTCGATCCCTCCCCAAATCGTGCGAAATCACTGGTCGGTGGCTGCTTGCTCGGAGGCGGCCGGCAGCAGCTCAAGGTCAACCAGGCGTCGGGCAAGACGAATTATCCGGAACAGTTTCACCAGGGCTTCGTCATTGAGACGGCCTGCCTGGCTGGATGGCTGATCGCCTGTGGTGGGTTGGCCCAGCAGCAACTGAGCGAGGCCAGCTGAGAATTGAAACTCGCCCAGGGCGTCGCGGCAGGTCTGCTGGTCGTGTGAATTCAGGACGACTTGGACCTGGCCGCTGAGCGCTTGAAGCAGCGTCATGAGGTGCAGCGCTGAATCAGTAATCTCATTGTCTTCATTGGGCTCGCGATACGTGTAACCCACACCGCCCTGGATCCTGACGATCTCGCCTGGGGCACCGACGTGCAGAGCGATTTCTTCAGCCAGATCAGCGATGTGCTGTCGCAGGATTTCGGGGGTGTCGATCGAACGCTCGATGTACCAGAGGTCGGTGATCGGGTGCAGGCCGCCGACTTGCACCGGGATTGCCTGCAGAGCTGTTTCCTCGAAGACAGGTAGATGTTCACCCTCGAGAGCGGCCAGCCGTTGGCGAGTCTGCTGGATCTTGGTGGATACCGGGCTCACGATATGACCTGCCAAGAGCTCAGCACGCTCCTCGTCGGTCAGTTGCTGCTGTTGTACAGGTAGCGGCGGAGTTGGCGGGGTAGAGGGATTACCCGGGAGGCTATTGGTCTTGGACGTTTGGAGGCCGGCAGCGGGGCTCTGTGATTGTGCTTGTCCAGTAGTCGACGCGGCAGGACTTTCCTGCCCTACTGGTGGGATTTCAGGTGGTGCGGCAGGTGCGGGCAGGTCGACCAGAGTGCCCCGGCGCTGTTCCTGCTGGCCGTTGGTGATCTCGAGCAGGACTTGGTCATAACGCAGGCCCAGGGGCCGCTTCATCTGGTCGATGAGTTCGTCCTGGAAACGCTCGAAAATGAATTCGTCAGGGCTACTGTCGAAGATCGCCAGAGTGTCCTGGAACATCATTTCGAAGTCGATCCCTTCACCGGCGTATAGACGTGTCCAGCAGGAGGATGCCGACTTTCTGAGTGACAGGAGTTTTTCGATTTGCGGTTTACCGAGCCCTGAATACAGCATCACAGGGATGGCTGGAAGCAGTATCTCAACGGCATCCAGCATCCTGCTGATGTGTGAGGGTGAAACAGGATAGCCGTCATCGGTGAGCTTCCGTGACAGCTCGCGGATGCCGACCGGTTCGCCTTTCTCCTCCTCATACCAGGCTTTCGCTTTCTGAATGCCCACGGCTCGCTCAATGAACTTGAGGTCACCCTTCAAATCGTTTTCGGCCAAGTGACCGGTCAGCGCGATGATTTCGCCGCGCTGCTTGTCCCAAGGCCTGAACAGGCAGTTGAAACGGAAGTAACGCTCGTCGCCGGTCTCTTTGTAGAGCTCGTTGAGAATTTCCAGGCGAGTGTTGCCGCCGTTGCGAATGCGGAATTTGTCTTCCCCAGGGCGTCGAGTCACTGGTGGCGGCGTATCGAGGCCTCGATGCCGGATCGATCCTTTCAGCTCATCGTATTTCGGGTTTCGAGTGGTCCGGGGGTTGTCGTGCCAGGGGAGGACCTGGTCGAGTGTCAGCACCATGGGCGTGTCGCTGATCGGGTCTGACAACTGCTCCAGAACCGGCGGCGCGGTGAAACCTGGGGCAAGTAGCCGGTCTTTCAGATCTTGCAGATCTTGCGGGTTTATCTTGGCCATCGTCATGCCTCCGCCACCTGAACCTGAGGCGTGTTCGCCGCAGCCAGCTCTGCCTGCAGACGCTGGTTCTTGGCGAAGAGCTCGTCGACCATTCGGTTTGCTCGCGCGAGTTCTTCTTCGAGCTCGTTGCTGCGCTCCAGCCGGTAGACGATCTCGCTGTTGGCCGAGCGGTGGTTATGCGCGGCTTTTTGCTTTAGCTGATCGCGCAAGCCCAAGGGCATACGGACAACGAACTTATCTTCGGTTTCTCGGGCCATGGTCATTCTCCAATTTGGGCCTTGCGCCGCTTGAGCTGGTCGCGGAGTTGAGTGGGGAGACTGCTGATCCGCAGCGTGTCGCGCTCCTCGTCGTACTCGATTCTGGATCCCAGCAAGTGCGCCTCGAAGCTGATCGACAGGCCTTCGGCGCGGCCGGTGAAGTGGCGGAACTGGTTGAGGGTGCGCTTGTCCGCCGGGATTTCCGGCGACAGGCCGTAGTCCTTGTTGCGGATGTAGTCGTAGAACGCCCGCGGTTGCTGCTCGTCCATCAGTTCCGAGAGCGCGTCGAGGGTCATCGGCTCGCCGATGCGCGCCTGGGAGGTGGCGTAGTCGACCAGCGTCTCGGTCTTTTCGCGGGCCTGTTCCTCGGCCATGTCCTCGCTTTCCACGAAATCGCTGAAGGCTTTCAGCAGGGTGCGCGTCTCGCTCGGCGAATCCACCCCTTCCTGGCAGCCGATGAAGTCGCGGAAATAGTCGGAGACCTTCTTCCCGCCCTTGCCCTTGATGAACGAGATGTACTGCTTCGACTGCTTGTTGTTGCGCCATTCGGAAATATTGATCCGCGCGGCCAGGTGCAACTGGCCGAGGTCTAGGTGGCGCGAGGGGGTGACCTCCAGCGACTCGTTCACCGCCACGCCTTCGCTGTGGTGCAGCAGGGCGATCGCCAGGTAATCGGTCATGCCCTGCTGGTAGTGGGCGAACAGGACGTGGCCGCCGGTGGAGAGGTTGGACTCTTCCATCAGCTTCTGCAGGTGCTCCACCGCTTCGCGGCTGAAGCCGACGAAGTCGCGGCCGCCGTCCAGGTACTCGCCGAGCCAGCCGCTGAACGGGTAGGCGCCGGAATCGCCGTAGAAGAAACCCCAGGCCTTGTTCTTGGCGTTGTAGCTTTCGTTGAGGTCGGCCAGCAGGTTCTCGGTGGCCTGGGAGTCGCCCAGTTCGGCGTCGCGCGCGTGGAGCACGGCCGGGGTGCCGTCGGGCTTCTTCTCGATCAGATGGACGATGGCGTGTTTGATAGGCATCAGAAAGACTCCTGGTTCAGGGAACGCTGCCTGTTGGCTCGACGGAGCAGGGCGCGGGCATTGAGCTCGCCGCGTGCGTCGCTTGGCGTGGAAGAGATGATGATCGAGGCGCAGCCGATCTTGCTGAGCTTCAAGTGGCCGCCGGCGGAGCGGTCGACGCTCCAGCCTTCGGCTTGAGCGAAGGCCACCAGCCGGCGGACGCTTTCCCGGGCGCCGCGAAGGAAACTACGCATCAGTGGTCTCCTCGCTGTTGAGCTGCAGCCAGGTCTCCATCTCTGCCAGGGAGCGGGGAAGGCTGTCGGTGGCAGCAGCAGTCAGGAGGCGTTTCACCAGCTCCTGAAGGCAGCGACGATCGTTCTGTCGGCTGCAGGCCAGGTCGTCATGCGCGGAACGCAGCATGCGGACCTCTGTGCGCAGTTGAGTGCATACGTCGTCAGTTGCTACTGGTGCCGTTGACGCGATAGGTGACCGCGACCGTGTCCTGAGGCGGTTTTCCCACTCTTCCCTTGCTGCCGAGAAGCGATGGCCACGACCTACACTCCAACCGCTGGTCCAGTAGCGCGACTTTCCGCAGTCAGGGCAGGGCTGTGCGCCGCTGCCATCCAGGTGATAGCCGCAGTTCAGACAGATCCACGAAGGACCTTCACGCAACTTGAGCTCAAGCATCAGCTCGACTTTCTGGAAGTGCTCGAGCGGCCGGTAGGCAGTGACGTCAGGCATCGTGCGCTACCTCCTTGGGATTTCTACAGGACAGCGACCAGCGGCTCTCGATGCGCTTTTCGTGGTCGCCTGCCTGTGCCGGCATACGGGTGATGTATGCGTTGTCCTCGCCAAACAATCGTTCGGCAAGGCGGGAGGCTGCCACCTTGTCGCTCCAGGTGCAGGTCGCACGCTGCTTCTGAATGGTATTGGTCCAGAAACCGGCGCCATCGAACTTGACGATGCACTGATAGGTCTGGGATGCCTTCATGATTCGGCCTCCTTGCTGAGTGCATCACCGACCTGAACGGCCACCAGTTCGGGCAACTCCGGCTCATGCCCGGGATAGTTGTTGGCCAACTGATGCAGGAACTCACGCGCGGCGTCCTTGCTGCCTGCAATGCGGAACACGGCGGTGAGGTGCTGGGAGTCCTGAGTGCCGCAGCAGAGGTGCGGCACCAGGCTCACTTTCAGCGAGCAACTGAACAGGTGTCGCGGGATCCATACCGACCAGAAGTAAGCCGAAAGCAGTTGCCCCGGAGCGCGCGTAGTGACCACCAGGGTCCCGGCCTGGGTGGTCGAGATTTCGATGTACCCCAGTTCCTCCAGCTCACGAAGCTCTCGCTCCATCGAACTGGGCGCGACCGTGCTCTCGTCCCGCGAAAGGCGTGAGATCACTTGGCTGAGGGCGTCCAGCTCGATCGGATTGACCCCAACATGATTGGCATGAACCACCGCCGAGTCGGTGAACGCGGCCGAGGCCTGGATGCTCGGAAAGCGGGCTTCAGTGTTCATTACGGACAGCCTCCAACTGATGGACGTCGTAGCTTCCGCAGCAGGGACAGACCACTACCTCGGCTTCACCTTCCGGGGTGTTCTCTGCGGGAAGAACCTGACGAACCAAGTGGTGTGGGTGGTGCTGACCGCAATTCATGCACTGGTGGGTGACCAGGTGCTGGGAAGTGTTCATGCATGGGCTCCTTGCCGGCGTGGGCCGGCAACTGGCAGCGGAAGATGAGATGAAAAATGAGGTTGCAGGACCGGTAGCGCTGAAGGCGTGACGGTCGCTGCTAAAAGGGAGCCGGACGCATCCGGTGGTAAGGTTGGCGTCGCCAAACAAACCCACCCAGACCACAGGAGGTCCGGCATGAATGGAGACAAAATCGGGACGTCACAGGCCGTAGAGTCGTATGAACGCACACTCTCCCG
>NZ_JAEMVM010000021.1:0-2064 GCF_016463925.1 Pseudomonas sp. P20
GGTCGGCGCTGCTGACGTCCAGCACGCCCTGGCTGATCAGTTGGCCACCCTCGGCGTTGTCCAGCGCACCAGTGACGACGCTCAGGCCGGCGTTGCCAGAGAGCAGGCCCTTGCCGCTGTTGTCCAGCGAGGCGCTGGCGAGCGTCAGGCGGGCGCCGGAGACGGTGCCTTCGGCGTGGTTGTCCAGCGCGCCGTCGACGCGCAGGTCGATGCCGGCGCGGCTGGCCAGGGTGCCCTTGGCGCTGTTGTCCAGGCGAGCGGCCGCGATGTCCAGGCCGGCGGCGCCGGAGATCACCCCGCCCAGGCTGTTGTCCAGGGCCTGGGCGATGCGCAGGGTCAGGCTGTCGGCGCCGATCAGGCGCCCGCCGCGGTTGTCCAGGCTGGCGGCGGCGAGGGTGAAGGCGCGGTCGCTGGAGATTTCCCCGCCGGCGCCGTTGTCCACCACGCCGAGCTGGCGCAGCAGCAGCGCGCCGGGCGTGGCGATCAGGCCGCCGTCGCGGTTGACCAGCGTGCCGCCATTGAGGTCGAGGGTGACGCCGGCTTCGCTGACCAGGACGCCGCCTCCGCGCTGGTCGAGGCCTTTTAGGTTGGCGTAGAGCAGGCCCTTGGCGCTGATCCGGCCCTGCTGGCCGTTGTCCAGCCGGGCGGCCACCAGGGTGATGCCGGCGTTGCTGCCGATGCCGCCGTTGCGGCTGTTGTCCAGCGCGCCGGTGCGGATATCCACCGCACCCTTGGCGCTGATCACGCCGGAACGGCTGTTGTCGAGGCTGGCGCCCTTCAGCGTCACGCCGGCATCGCTGAGCAGCCTGCCGCCCTGGTTGTCCAGCGCGGCCTGGCTGGTCAGCGCCAGCGCACCGGCGCTGGAGAAGGTCCCGCCACGGTTGTCCAGGCGCGCGGCGCGCGCCGTCAGGCTGCCTTCGCTGACCAGCGCGCCGCCCTGGTTGTCCAGCACGCCGCCGAGGCTCACGCTCAGGCTGTTCTGGCTGTCGAGCCGACCGCCGTCGCCGTTGAACAGTTCGCCGCCGTCCAGGCTCAGGCCGTCGCGCCCGGCCAGCACCCCCTTGGCCTGGTTCAGCAGGCGCTGCACGGTGAGGCGCAGGCCGCTGTCGCCGATGACCTTGCCGCCGCGGTTGTCCAGTTGCTCGCGGGCGTTCACGGCGACCTTCGAGGTGCTGGAAATCTCGCCGGCGCGGTTGTCGACCTGCCGCGCCTCGATAGCGATGCCGCCATTCGCGGCGATCAGCCCGGACTGGCTGTTGTCGAGCGTGTCGGCCGCGACCTTCAGGGTCTTTTCGCTGACCAGTTCGCCACCTTGCTGGGCCAGGCTGCCAAGCGTCGCCTGCAGGTCGCCCTTGGCGGCGATACGCCCTCCGGCGTTGCCGACGGCGTTCGCTGCGAGGTCCAGGCGGCCATCGCTGAGCAGCTTGCCACCCTGGTCGTTGCGCAGGCTGGCGACCTCCACGCGCACGCCAGCCTTGCCGCTGGCGCTGCCGCCGTCGCGGTTGTCGAAGGAGCCTCCCGTGGCGCTCAGGCCGGCGTCGGCCACCAGCACGCCGCCACGGTTGTCCAGGCTGGCGCCGTGGACGTTCAACTCGCTGCGGCTCGACAGCAGGCCGCCGGCGCGGTTGTCCAGTTGCCCCACCGTCACGCGCTGCGCGCCCTGGCTGAGCAGGTTGCCTTCATCGCGGTTGTCCAGCAGGCCGCCGAGGCTGACCTCCAGGCCGCCCCGGCTGCTCAGCGTGCCCTTGCCGCTGTTGTCCAGGCTGCGCGCCCGCAGGTCGAGGCGGTTGGCTGCGGAGAACAAGCCGAGGCGGTTGTCGATGGCACCGCTGGCGACCACCAGCAGGTCGTCGCCGATCAGCTTGCCGCCGCGATTGTCGAGGCTGCCGACGCGGGCCTCGACGCGCTTGCCGGAGACTTCGCCGTCCCCCCGGTTGACCAGCGCCTGGGCGCTGACGCGGGTGGACTGCTGGCTGCCGAGCAGGCCTTGCTGGCCGTTGTCGAGCGTCGCCGCGCCGACCTCCAGGTCGTTCAGGCCGATCACCTGGCCGCCACGGTTGTCGA
>NZ_JAEMVM010000021.1:2172-2586 GCF_016463925.1 Pseudomonas sp. P20
TGCGCAGCTCGAGGTCGCCGCGGGCGTTGCGCCGCTCGTCTGGCTCGACGCCGGCTTCGATCACCCCGGCGTTGTCGAGGCGCGCGGCGTCCAGCGCGATGCGTTCGCGCGCCGCCAGGCTCTGCCGGTTGACCAGTTCCTCCGCGCTGCGGATCTCGGCGCTGCCGCCGGCGTAGGTCTTGCCATTCAGCTCCACGGCCTGGGCCGCGATCTTCAGGTCGCCCTGGCTGGAGGCCTGGGCCAGACTCAGCTTGCCGCTGGCGTCGATGCGGATGTCGCCGCCGCTGGCGGCCATGTCGCCGGCCAGCTTCACCCCCACGCCCTGCTCGGTGCCGACCAGGCGGATCGCCCCGGCGTACATCCCGCCCAGCGCCGAGCTGTCGATCGCCAGCTGTGGCTTCTCGCTGCCATCGG
>NZ_JAEMVM010000022.1:0-213976 GCF_016463925.1 Pseudomonas sp. P20
GATGCTCGACCACTACCAGCAGACCAAGAACCTGCTGGTGAGCTACGACATCAACCCGCTGGGCTTCTTCTAGTAGGACCCCGGACCGGCCGCGACCGCTCTTTCCCGGAGCGGTCGCGCCGGCTCGTGAAACACGCCGCCGAGGCTGACGGCGGCGCCCCTTCCACCTCCTCGCCAGGCCGATTGCAGAGCGGCTGGCATAGCTATTGCCTGCGTTCACCACGTACAGCACACCACCGGGAAAACCGGGGTCGATAACAACAAGATTGAGGTGAAAAACCCATGTCCCTCGAACAAACCGGCCATGCGCCCACAACTTCCGGGGTCGACTTCGAAAGCGTCGACGCCGACTACTTCCAACACCGTCAACTGAAGAAAGGCGCCGCCGGCTGGGTCCTGCTGGTCGGGCTCGGCGTCGCCTACGTGATCTCCGGCGACTACGCCGGCTGGAACTTCGGCCTGGCCCAGGGCGGCTGGGGCGGGATGTTCCTCGCCACCCTGCTGATGGCTACCATGTACCTGTGCATGTGCTTCTCGCTCGCCGAGCTGTCTTCGATGATCCCTACCGCCGGCGGCGGCTACGGCTTCGCCCGCAGCGCCTTCGGGCCCTGGGGCGGCTTCCTCACCGGCACCGCGATCCTCATCGAATACGCTATCGCCCCGGCGGCCATCGCCTGCTTCATCGGCGCCTACTGCGAGTCGCTGTTCGGCGTCGGCGGCTGGCTGATCTACCTGGTGTTCTACATCGTATTCATCGGCATCCACATCCTCGGCGCCGGCGAGGCGCTGAAGCTGATGTTCGTCATCACCGCGGTGGCGGCCATCGCCCTCGGCGTGTTCATTGTCGCGATGGTTCCGCACTTCGACTCGGCCAACCTGTTCAACATCCCGCAGACCGCGGCGACCGGCGCCAGCAGCTTCCTGCCGTTCGGCTATGTCGGGGTCTGGGCGGCGATCCCCTACGCGATCTGGTTCTTCCTCGCCGTCGAAGGCGTGCCGCTGGCCGCCGAGGAAACCAAGAACCCCAAGCGCGACCTGCCGCGCGGACTGATCGGCGCCATGTTGGTGCTTCTCGCCTTCGCCGCACTGATTCTGGTCGTCGGTCCCGGGGCCGCCGGAGCCAAGGAGCTGATGGGCTCGGGCAATCCCCTGGTGGAAGCGCTGGAGTCGGCCTACAAGGGTTCGACCTGGATGAGCCAGTTCGTCAACCTGGTCGGCCTGGCCGGGCTGATCGCCAGCTTCTTCTCGATCATCTATGCCTACTCGCGGCAGATCTTCGCCCTCTCCCGCGCCGGCTACCTGCCGCGCAGCCTCTCGCTGACCAACCGCAAGAAGGCGCCGGTACTGGCCCTGGTGGTGCCGGGGGTGATCGGCTTCGGCCTGTCGCTGACCGGCCAGGGCGACCTGCTGATCCTGGTCGCGGTGTTCGGCGCGACCATCTCCTACGTGCTGATGATGGCCGCGCACATCACCCTGCGCATCCGCCGCCCGGACATGCAGCGCCCCTACCGCACCCCTGGCGGCATCCTCACCTCCGGCGTAGCCCTGGCGCTGGCCTGCGTCGCGGTGGTCGCCGGCTTCCTGGTCGACCCGCGGGTCGTGGTCGGCGCGGTGGCGATCTACGCTGTACTGATCGGCTACTTCGCCCTGTACAGTCGGCATCACCTGGTGTCCGGCACCCCGGAAGAAGAGTTCGCCGCGATCCAGGCGGCGGAACAGGACCTGCGCTGAGAGCGACAACGACAAAGCCCGGCCCGCCGCATGGCGAGGCCGGGCACTGGAGACACACATGGCACGTTTCACCCATAGCGTCGGCGGCGAAACCTACCGCTTCGACAGCCTCAAGGACGTGATGGCCAAGGCCAGCCCCGCGCGCTCCGGCGATTTCCTCGCCGGCGTCGCGGCGAGCAACGACGGCGAGCGGGTCGCCGCGCAGATGGCCCTGGCCGACATCCCGCTCAAACACTTCCTCGACGAGGCGCTGATTCCCTACGAGGACGACGAGGTCACCCGCCTGATCATCGACACCCACCAGCGCGACGCCTTCGCCCCGGTGTCCCATCTCACCGTCGGCGGCTTCCGCGACTGGCTGCTCGGCGACGCCGCCGACGAGGCCAGCCTGCGCGCCCTGGCTCCGGGCCTGACGCCGGAAATGGCAGCGGCGGTATCGAAGATCATGCGTGTCCAGGATCTGGTCCTGGTGGCGCAGAAGATCCGCGTGGTCACCCGCTTCCGCAACACCCTCGGCCTTCGCGGCCGGCTCTCCACCCGCCTGCAACCGAACCACCCGACCGACGACCCGGCCGGAATCGCCGCGAGCATCCTCGACGGCCTGCTGTTCGGCAATGGCGACGCGATGCTCGGGATCAATCCTGCCACCGACAGCATGGTCTCGATCTGCGCCCTGCTGGAGATGCTCGACGCGATCATCCAGCGCTACGAGATTCCTACCCAGGCCTGCGTGCTGACCCACGTCACCAGCTCCATCGAGGCGATCAACCGCGGCGTGCCGCTGGACCTGGTGTTCCAGTCGATCGCCGGCACCGAGGCGGCCAATGCCAGCTTCGGCATCAGCCTGAAGATCCTCCAGGAAGGCTACGAGGCCGGGCTCAGCCAGAAGCGCGGCACCCTCGGCAACAACCTGATGTACTTCGAGACCGGCCAGGGCAGCGCGCTCTCGGCCAACGCCCACCACGGCGTCGACCAGCAGACCTGCGAGACCCGCGCCTATGCGGTGGCTCGTCACTTCAAGCCGTTCCTGGTGAACACCGTGGTCGGCTTCATCGGTCCCGAGTACCTGTACAACGGCAAGCAGATCATCCGCGCCGGCCTGGAAGACCACTTCTGCGGCAAGCTGCTCGGCGTGCCGATGGGTTGCGACATCTGCTACACCAACCATGCCGAGGCCGACCAGGACGACATGGACATGCTCCTGACCCTGCTGGGCGTCGCCGGGATCAACTTCATCATGGGCATTCCCGGCTCCGACGACGTGATGCTCAACTACCAGACCACCTCCTTCCACGACGCCCTCTATGCGCGCCAGACGCTGGGCCTGAAGCCGGCGCCGGAATTCGAGGACTGGTTGCAGCGGATGGGAATCTTCACCCAGGCCGACGGGCGCATCCGCTTCGGTGACGAGTTACCGCCGGCGTTCCGCCAGGCCCTGGCGCAACTGGCCTGAGGAGATGCCGATGAACGACAAGCACCTGCCCGACGCCAGCGCCGAGAACCCCTGGCTGCCGCTGCGCCAGCTGACCCCCGCGCGGATCGCCCTGGGCCGCACCGGCACCAGCCTGCCGACCCGCCCGCAACTGGACTTCCAGTACGCCCACGCCCAGGCGCGCGACGCCGTGCACCTGCCCTTCGACCATGCGGCCATCAGCGACGGCCTGCGCCAGCGCGGCCGCGACAGCCTGCTGCTGCACAGCGCCGCCGCCGACCGCCACGTCTACCTGCAACGCCCGGACCTCGGCCGGCGCCTCGACGAGGCCTCGGTGCAACGCCTGCGCGAACACGCCGCCGGCTACGACGGGCAGATCGACCTGGCCATCGTGGTCGCCGACGGCCTCTCCGCGCTGGCCGTGCAGCGTCACACCCTGCCCTTCCTCGAACGCCTGGAGGAACAGGCGCTGGCCGAAGGCTGGTCGCTGTCGCCGGTGGTCCTGGTGGAACAGGGACGGGTGGCGGTGGCCGACGAGATCGGTGAATTGCTGCGGGCGAAGATGAGCGTGATCCTGATCGGCGAGCGTCCCGGCCTCAGCTCGCCGGACAGCCTCGGCCTGTACTTCACCTGGGCCCCGCGGGTCGGCCTCACCGACGCCTATCGCAACTGCATCTCCAACGTCCGCCTGGAAGGCCTCAGCTACGGCATGGCCGCGCACCGCCTGCTCTACCTGATGCGCGAGGCCTGCCGGCGGCAGCTTTCCGGGGTCAACCTGAAGGACGAGGCGGAGGTCCAGGCGCTGGACGGCGAGGCTCCGCGCACCGGCAACTTCCTCCTGGCGAGGGACTGAGCCTCCCGGCCGAAGGATGGGCCGGCGCGCGTCGCCCCTCCTTCGGCCGATTCAAACGTTCGCTTGGATTGCGCTTTCCAGGGAGATTGGGCAGCATCGAAGCGTTGCTGGCATGCAGCCTGCATCGTCCCGGCAGCCCCTTCCCGCAATGCGAGGCCCGTCATGCGAATCGTGCAAGCCACCCTCGAACACCTCGACCTGCTGGCGCCGCTGTTCGTCAAGTACCGCGAATTCTACGGCATGCTCTCCTACCCCGAGTCCTCGCGGAAATTCCTCGAGAAACGCCTGCGCCGCAAGGAATCGGTGATCTACCTGGCGCTGGCCGACGAAGAAGACCGGCTGCTCGGTTTCTGCCAGCTCTATCCGAGCTTCTCCTCGCTGTCGCTCAAGCGCGTCTGGATCCTCAACGACATCTACGTCGCCGAGGAGGCGCGCCGGCAACTGGTCGCCGACCACCTGCTGCAACACGCCAAGCAGATGGCCCGGGAAACCCATGCGGTGCGCATGCGTGTCTCCACCAGCGTCGACAACGAGGTAGCGCAGAAAGTCTACGAGTCGATCGGCTTCCGCGAAGACCAGGAGTTCAAGAACTACACCCTGCCGATCAGCGACGAACTAAGCTGAAGACAAAGGCACGGCACCTCCCAACCGATCGCTCAGAGCAGAGGCATCCATGGGTTCGCGCACCTGGCACTGGCCCGGCGTCCTGCTCGGCCTGCTCCTCGCCACGGCCGGCGCGCAGGCCGACACCCTGCGCGTGGCGACCCTCGACTGGGCGCCCTACGTCGGCCCCGACCTGCCGGGCAAAGGCCTCGCCAGCCGCATCCTCGACGAAGCCCTGGCCCTCGACGGGCACCGCGCCGAACTGGTGTTCCTGCCCTGGCAACGTGCCCTGAAGGAAGCCGCCGAGGGGCGCTTCGACGCTCTCATGCCGGCCTACCTGTCGCCCGAGCGGCGCGAACTGTTCCACGCCACCATCCCCCTGCTCGACTCGCAACTGGGCTTCTTCCGCCAGCGCGAGCGCCTGCTGCCGGTCAATCCCGCGCATCTGGAAAGCCTGCGTCCGTACCGCATCGGCGTGGTCCGCGGCTACGTCAACCGGGAGGATTTCGACGCCGACCGCAGCCTGACCAAGGACGCGGTGACCAACGACTGGCAGAACCTCGAGAAGCTCCTGCGCGGGCGTATCGACCTGGCCGTGGTCGATCGCTACACCGGCTACCACCTGCTGGCGCGCAACGTGCCGGCGCTGAAGGATCGCCTGGTGTTCATCGAACCGCCGCTGGAGGTCAAGCCGCTCTATGTACTGGTGCCGAAAAGACACGCCCGCGGCGCCGCCCTTGCCGCCAGCCTCGACCGCAACCTGCGCCTGATGCGTCGCAGCGGCCGGCTGGAACAACTGATCGCCGAAGCGCACCTCGAACGCAGCGGGCAGACCCGCACGCTGGCCGTCGATCCGTTAACCGGCCAGGCCGACCAGCAGCGCAGCCCCGGCCAGGAGCAGGACCAGGGCCAGCACGCCCCGTTGCAACCGGCGTGGCGCGAAGACCCGCTGGGGATGCGCTAGCGGCTTCTGCAAGGCCAGCCAGAATTCCGACAACGCTTCGAAGCGCGCCTCCGGACGCGGCGCCAGGGCCCGCGCCAATACCCCATCCCAGCCGACCGGCAGGTCCGCCTGACGCTCGCCCAGGGGCTGGTAGCGGCATCCGCCGTCGCTCTCCGGGCAGGCGATCGACGGCCAGCGACCACAGAGCAGCCAATAGAACAGCGCCGCCAGGGCGAACTGGTCGGCCCGGCCATCGAGCGCCTCGCCGCGACGCAACTCCGGCGCCAGCGGCACGCTGTCCGCAGGCAGCGCCTGGCGCGCCACCCCCGGCAGGATCGCCGCCGCCTCGGGGAGGAACAGCAGGCGCCCGCCCTCGTCCAGCAGGATCTGCCGCGGCGCCAGCCACAAGCCCTGTACGCCGCGCCGCTGCAAGGCGCGAACCGCATCGATAAGTTGCTCCAGGAGGACCAGCGCGCATTGCGGTTCCAGCGGCAGGTGCGCTGGCGCCCAATCCAGCAGGCTGCGCATCGGCCAGCGCGGCGGAGCGAACAACTGGAAGGCATGACGACGCAACCGGGGCGACGACAATACTCGCGGCAGGCTCTCCGCACGGCAGCGCCGCAATGCCCATTCGCGCTGCCAGAACGCTTCGTCGGCATCGACCGCCGCGAGCAGCAGCAACGCCTCGCGTCCTTGCTCGTCGCAGGCGCGGAATAGCCGCCCGGGCGGGCCGAACGCGCAAGCTGCCTGCAAGGTCCAGCCATCCACGCAGTCGCCGGGGCACGCCGCGCCCAGCGCTGGCCAGCCGGTATGCCGTGGCGCCGCCGGGGCGCCCTCGAGCGCCCCCGGCAAGACCAGCGCCACCGCCCCCGGCGCATGCAGCAACGGCTGCAGCACGCCCTCCAGGCGCCCCGTGGCCAGCCCGGCACAACGTTCTCCGAGGGCGCGCAGGTCGGCCACTTCGAGCAGCGGCTGGGGCGCCAGCAACAAGGGCTCGCCGGCCACCTGGGTCAGGTTGTGCTGGACCAGCGCCAGCTCCGCGCTGCTACCCAGCGGCTGGCCGCTCCCTCCCAGGCGCTGCAGGCTGCCCTGGCGATAACGCAGCAGGCCGACGGCGCCGCACTGGAGAAAGTGCACGCCTCCGGCATGGACCAGCAGCAACCCCGCCGCCAGCTCGAGCACGCCCGGCTCGCCTTCGCGGCGCCGGCGATAGAGCTGCATGTTCAGCGAAGCCAGGACCTGCCGCGCCGCCTGCGCTTCCGGCCAACCCTCGGGGGTACAGGCGTAGTCGGCGAACAGGGCGTCGAGATGGCCTTCGATGGCCTGCACCACGTTGGCGCAACCGCGTCCCCAGAGCAGCGCCAGGAGAAACGCCGGAGCCCGTCCGGGGCGAGGCGCGAGCCATTCGGCGCGAACCCGCGCGGCCTGCCCCGGGAGGTCGCGCCCGGCGCCCAGGGCGAGACTGAGCGGTGGCTGGGTAAAAGGCTGGAGTGTCATCGCACGCCCTTCCCTGCTAGAAATTTCTCCTGTTCTTGCAGACTTTATGCCGACCAATTTCGGAAAAATTACCGAAACATCCTGCAATCAGTGGTTTTGCCGGGATCGCGACAAACAGCCCCCCACCCATCCGGACGCCCCCCTATAATGGCGGCCCTCTGCCGCTCAACGCGTTGTCTCCGCAGGTTGCTCAATGGACTTCAACCCAATCGATCTGATTCTCCACCTGGATACCTACCTGGCCATGCTGGTCAGCAACTATGGCGTCTGGATCTACGCCATCCTGTTCCTGGTGATCTTCTGTGAAACCGGCCTGGTGGTGACTCCGTTCCTCCCCGGCGACTCGCTGCTGTTCATCGCCGGCGCCATCTGCGCCACCGGCGGCATGGACCCATGGCTGCTCGGCGGGCTGCTGATGGTCGCGGCGATCACCGGCGACAGCACCAACTACGTGATCGGCCGGACCCTCGGCAAGCGGCTGTTCAGCAACCCCGACTCGAAGGTATTCCGCCGCGACTACCTCGACCGCACCCATGAGTTCTACGAACGCCACGGCGGCAAGACCGTGACCCTGGCGCGCTTCCTGCCCATCGTGCGGACCTTCGCGCCCTTCGTCGCCGGCATGGCGAAGATGCACTACCCGCGCTTCGTCATGTTCAGCGTGGTGGGCACCGTGGCCTGGGTCGGCGGCCTGGTGACCCTGGGCTACTTCTTCGGCAACGTGCCGTTCATCAAGAAGAACCTGTCGCTGCTGGTGATCGGCATCATCCTGCTGTCGCTGCTGCCGATGATCCTCGGCTTCATTCGCCATCGCCTGCAGGCGAGCGCCGCCAAACAGGCCAAGGCCCAGAGCGACTGAGCATGTGGTCGTTCCGCGCCTGGCGGCGCCGGCGCCTGCTGGCACGCCACCCGGTGGCCGAAGAGCTCTGGCAGCGGGTACGCCGGCACCTGCCGATCCTCGACGGCCTGGACGCCGACGAGGACCGCCGCCTGCGCGAGCGGGCCGTGCTGTTTCTCGCCGACAAGCACCTGACCGCACTCGCCGGCGTCGATCTCGACGACTTCGGCCGCCTGCTGCTGGCGGCGCAGGCGCAACTGCCGCTGTTGCACCTGCCGGAGCTGAACTGGTACCAGGGCTTCCACGAGCTGGTGCTGTATCCCGATGATTTCGTCAGCCCGCAGAAACACCGCGACGCCAGCGGCGTAGTCCATGAGTTCGACGACGAACGCAGCGGCGAGACGTCCCTGCAAGGGCCGGTGGTCCTGGCCTGGCCCGGCGTCGTCGGCGGGGGTGGCTGGGATGCCTACAACCTGGTGATCCACGAACTGGCGCACAAGCTGGACATGCTCAACGGCGACGCCAACGGCCTGCCGCCGCTGCACGCCGGCATGCGCATCGGCGACTGGGCGAGCGCCATGCAGGCCGCCTACGACGAGATGAACGCCCTGCTCGACCGCGACCCCGACGCGCAGACCGCCATCGCCCCCTATGCGGCGGAAGATCCGGCGGAGTTCTTCGCCGTTACCAGCGAGTATTTCTTCACCGCCCCGGATCTCCTCCACGAGGCCTATCCGGCGGTATACCGGCAGCTCCAGTTGTTCTACCGCCAGGACCCGCTGCAACGCCTGCGCCGCCTGCAGGCCGAGCATCCGGACTACCGCGAGGCGGCGGGCGACACGACTAACGGCTGAATGCCGGTACATGGCATCGACAACCGAATATGCCTATAATCGCGGCCTCTTTTTTGGCCAGAAACCTCTGGAGTCACCCATGAGCTACAGCAAGATCCCGGCCGGCAAGGACCTGCCGAACGACATCTACGTCGCTATCGAGATTCCGGCCAACCATGCGCCGATCAAGTACGAGATCGACAAGGACACCGACTGCCTGTTCGTCGACCGTTTCATGGCCACCCCGATGTTCTACCCGGCCAACTACGGCTTCATCCCGAACACTCTGGCCGACGACGGCGACCCGCTGGACGTGCTGGTGGTGACCCCCTATCCGGTCGCTCCCGGTTCGGTGATCCGCGCGCGCCCGGTTGGCGTCCTGCACATGACCGACGAGGCAGGCGGCGACGCCAAGCTGATCGCCGTGCCGCACGACAAGCTGAGCGTCCTGTACAAGGACGTGAAGGAATACACCGACCTGCCGGCCCTGCTGCTGGAGCAGATCAAGCACTTCTTCGAGAACTACAAGGATCTCGAGAAAGGCAAGTGGGTCAAGGTCGAAGGCTGGGGCAACGCCGACGCCGCCCGCGCCGAGATCACCAAGGCCGTGGCCGCGTTCCAGAAGTAAGCGCGCCTCGCCGAAAAGAAGCCCCGCAGCCGCGGGGCTTTTTCATTCTCCCTCGCCGACCGCCAAGGTCGGTCTCGCCCCCGCGCCGCTCAGTCGACCGTCGCCACGCTCTCCAACCGATATCCGTAGCCGTAGATGGTCAGCAACTGCCAACCACGCTCGGCGGTCAGGCCAAGCTTGTTGCGCAGGCGATAGATGTGCGTATCCAGCGGCCGCGAGGACAACACTTCCTCGTGGGGCCAGAAGCGCTCGTAGAGATATTCCCGCGATAACGGCCGTCCCAGGTTGGCGAACAGGCAGCGGGCCAGGCGGTATTCGCGCTCGGTCAGGCTGATCGGCGCGCCGGCCCGGGTCACGGTCAGCTCGGCATCGTCGAAGCTGAGGTCGTTGAAAGTCTGCACCTCATGCTGCGCGGGACGCGTTCCCCCGTGGCGACGCAGCACGGCGGCTACCCGCGCCTTCAGTTCGTTGGGCCGGAACGGCTTGCTGACATAGTCGTCGGCGCCGCTGTTCAACGCCTGCACGATGTCCTGTTCGGCGTCACGGCTGGTCAGCATGATCGCCGGCGGCGGCGCATCCAGATGCTCGCGGCTCCAGCGCAGCAATTGCAGGCCGCTGAGGTCCGGCAACTGCCAGTCGAGGATCAGCAGGTCGAAGGTTTCCCGCTTGAGCTGCTTGAGCAGGTCCTCGCCACGGGCGAAACGGTGCACCGTCCAGGCCTGTTCGCCCTGCGCGGGTATCTGCTGCAAGGTCTGCTCGACCCGGTCCAGTTCGGCCGACTCGTCGTCCAGTATCGCGACACGCATAAAAGCTGGTCCTGTTCAATCGGGCTAACGCCCCTTTTTCGCTCCAGGAACGGCGAATTACGTACAAATCTGAAGAATTGTGACGAATCTCTCTGGTCGCGACCAGCCCTTGATAGCCTGATTCCAAATAGCCATTAAGCGGGACGAAGAGCCCGTGAGCCAGCGCCAGCCTGACCTATCAAGGAGTCGTAGCCATGGGTTTCCGGCCAGTTAGCCAACGTTTGCGTGACATCAACCTGCAGGCCCTCGGCAAGTTTTCCTGCCTTGCCCTGGTCCTCGGCCTGGAATCGGTGAGCCATCCGGCCGGTCCGGTCCAGGCCCCATCGTTCAGCCAGGGCACCGCCAGCCCGTCCTTCGCCACTCCGCTCGGCCTCGACGGCCCGGCCCGCGCCAGGGCCGAGATGTGGAACGTCGGCCTGTCCGGCGCCGTCAGCGTGCGTGACGAGTTGCGCTGGGTGTTTTGAACGCGACGAATCTGAAATAGCGCGGAAGAATCTGAAGAAATATGGCAAATCTCACAGCAGACAAATCGCGCTTGGTAGATTTCCAACCGCTGAGTAGGCCAAGGAGCAAATGGATTGCTCCGACACAGGGATGTGTAAACCCGCTCCGGCGGGCCGTGGGACGAGACCACTCGAACCACAGTCAGGGGTCGGTGACGGACGATCGCCCCAGGCAACCGAGCCAATCCCCCCAGGGCTGGCTTCGACACACGGATGTGTCATCTCCCCTTCCTTGTTCGAATCATCCCCTCCCGCTATCCGGACGCCTCGATCCGCGTCCCACCCTGGATCTGAAAAGGACCTCATCATGAAGCAATACGGAGCAGAGTTCTTCGGCACCTTCTGGCTGGTATTGGGCGGCTGCGGCAGCGCAGTGCTCGCCGCCGGCGTACCGGAACTGGGAATCGGCTACCTCGGCGTGGCCCTGGCGTTCGGCCTCAGCGTGCTGACCATGGCCTATGCCATCGGCCCGATCTCCGGCGCCCACCTGAACCCCGCGGTATCGGTAGGCCTGTGGGTCGGCGGGCGCTTCCCGGCCAGCCAACTGCTGCCCTATGTCGTCGCCCAGGTCCTCGGTGGCCTCGCCGCCGGCGGCGTGCTGTACCTGATCGCCAGCGGCAAGGCCGGCTTCGACCTGGCCGCCGGCTTCGCCTCCAATGGCTACGGCGAACACTCGCCGGGCGGCTACTCGTTGCAAGCCGCGCTGGTCAGCGAAGTGGTACTTACCGGCATGTTCCTGCTGATCATCCTCGGCGCCACCTCCAAGCGCGCGCCGCAGGGCTTCGCGCCGATCGCCATCGGCCTGACCCTGACCCTGATCCACCTGATCAGCATCCCGGTCACCAACACCTCGGTGAACCCGGCGCGCAGCACCGCGGTCGCCCTGTACGTCGGCGACTGGGCGGTTTCCCAGCTGTGGCTGTTCTGGGTCGCGCCGATTCTCGGTGCGGTACTCGGCGCCCTGGCCTATCGCCTGATCGGCGACAAGAACGACTGAACCGAAGCGCCTGGCCCAACCGCCAGGCGCTGCGGCCGAGGAAACGACAAGGGAGCCTGCGGGCTCCCGATGTCGTTGCAAGGATTGCGAAACCGGCGCCCGATCAGGCAGATTGCAGCCTGACCGGACCGCCAGCGATACCTGACCCGCCGCCCAGTGAAGCCTATGACAGCCCTCGCCCTTACTTCCCGATCCCTCTTTCCGGCTTGCGCCGCCCTGGCGCTGGGCGGACTGTTGACGCTGCTCGCCGGCTCCGTCGCGGCCGCGCCGGCCAAGACGAAACGGCCACCGTTCATCGAGCAGGGCGAAACGTGCCTGCCCCAGCCGCTCCCCGCCAGCGTGCTCTATCTCGCCGGCGACGCCTGGAAGCTCGACGCCAAGGGCAACCAGACGCCCCTGGAAGAAGGCATGGACATCGACGAACTGGAAGGCGTCAAGACCTCTCCGACCGCCTTCGTCAGCCTGCTGCTCGGCGACGGCAGCCGCATCGTCCTGCCCTCCAGCTCGGAAGTCACCCTGCACCTCGACGAGGACACCGGCATTCCGCAGATCGCCCTGCGCGCGGGGCAGGTCGAGTCCTATGTCCTGAAGAGAAAGAGCGATCACGACCGCTTCCAGGTGTTGACCCCGGTCGGCGTACTGGGCGTGCGCGGTACCCACTTCCGCGCCCGCACCGAAGACGGCCAGGCGCTGACCGAAGTGCTCGACGGGCGCGTCGCGGTGAACCGCGAGCTGACCAGCGACGACCTGCCGCTCAACGGCAGGCGCCCGGCCCGCAAGGCGGCGCAGGCCGAGCCGGACGAGGACGTGCTGGTCGACGCCCGCCGCGGCCTGAAGGTCAAGCCGCAGGGCAAGCTGACGCCGGTGGACCTGCTACCCGCCCCGCAATTGCGCGGCCAGGGCGGCGAGCACGGCGAGTCGCCGGTTTGGAAGCTCTATCTTGCCCCGCTGCACGGCGCCAAGCGCTACCGTGCCCAGGTAGCCAGCGATCCGGACTTCCTGCGCATCCAGCAGGAGCGTTTCTCGAGCACCCCGGAAGTCAGTTTCAGCGGACTCAAGGCGGCCTTCTACCACGTCCGTCTCTCGGCCTTCGACAACGACGGCCTGGAGGGCGAGACCAGCGTCTACGACATTCTCTACTACCCGCGAGGCGGCAGTGCCCGATAGGGCGCCGGGGCCTCGCCGATGAAGGCGCTCGACCGCCAGGACGAGCCCAGCCAGGCGCAGCGGCTGTTCCGCGGCCTGGTGCGCGAATGGCTGCTGGTCAGCCTGCTGCTCCTTCCGCTCACCGCCCTGCTTTCGCTGAGCAGCGGCCTGCCGCTGAACAACCTGCTCTACGACCGCCTGCGCAACCTCGCCCCGCTGGCCGTCGATCCGCGCATCCTCGTCGTCGCCATCGACGACCGTAGCCTGGAAAGCCTCGGTCGCTGGCCCTGGCCGCGCAGCGTCCACGCCGAGCTGCTGGATCGCCTGGCCGCCGCCGGCGCACGCAGCGTACTGCTCGACGTGATCTTCAGCGAACCCTCCTCCAATCCGGACAGCGACCGCCAGTTGGCAAGATCGCTGTGCCGGGCCGGCAACGTCCTCCTGCCACTGCTGCGCGAAAGCGTGCCGCGCTACGGCGAACCGCCACGGGAGATACCGCCGACCGCGCCGCTGGCCGGCTGCGCCGCCGGCATCGGGCATATCAACGTCGAAGCGGACAGCGACGGCACGGTGCGCAGCGTCTACCTGCGCGAAGGACCGCTCGGCCAGCCGCGCCCGCTGCTCGCCTGGCAAGCATTCGCCGATGCCGGCGCCATGCCCATGCCCGGCCTCGACGACATGCGCAACCTGCCCGGCTGGCAGCGTGACCACGCCATCCGCATTCCCTTCATCGGTGCCGACGCGGGCTTCCCCAGCGTGCCCTACGTCAGCGTGTTGCGCGGCGAGGTGCCAGACAGCCTGCTGCGCGACCGCCTGGTCCTGGTCGGCGCCACCGCGCCGGGCCTCGGCGACCGCTATGTCACCCCGCTGTCGGCCAGCCTCGGCACCACGCCGGGGGTGGAGATCCAGGCCAACATTCTCAACGGCCTGTTGCAGCAGCGCACCGCCGTCGACCTGCAACCCTGGCTCGCCGCCCTGCTCTCCGCCGCCAGCGTAGCGCTGCTGCTCGGCCTGATGCTGTTCCGCTCGCGCCACGCCTTGCTCCTCACCCTGGCCTGCGCGGCCCTGGCCCTGGGTCTTTCCTGGGCGCTGCTGCTCAACGGCTGGTGGTGGTCGCCGCTGGCCAGCCTGGTCGGCCTGCTGCTGGCCTACCTGATCTGGAGCTGGCGCCGGCTGAACGCGGTGCTCGCCTACTTCGGCTGGGAACTGGCGCGCCTCGACCGCGAGCCCAAGGTGCTGCCCGAGCGGGCCAGCCCCCCGCGCGCCGGCAACGATCCATTGCAGAACCGCATCGCCGCCCTGGAGCAGGCGGTCAGCCGCACCCGCGACAGCCGGCGGTTCATGGCCGACGGCCTGGAAGGCCTGCCGGTGGCGACCCTGATCTGCGACCCGCAGGGGCAGATCCTGCTGGCCAACCGCAAGGCACGCGACCTGTTCGGCGGCGAGCTGCGCGGCGCCGAACTGCGCCAGCGCCTGGCCGAACTCGGCCATCCGAGCCTCGCCGGTGGCGCCCGCCCAACGCTGGAAACCCTGGAAGCCATCGAGTTCCGCGACCACCGGGAACGCGACCTGCGCCTCGACCTGGCGCGCCTGCTGCCGGTCGAAAGCGAAACCGCCATCGGCTGGCTGGTGAGCCTGATCGACCTGAGCGCCGAACGCGATGCCGAGCGCCAGCGCGCCACCCTCCTGCGCTTCCTCTCCCATGACCTGCGCGCGCCGCACTCGGCGATCCTCGCCCTGCTCGACGTCCGCCCCGCCGAGGACGAAGCCGGCCAGCAGGTCTACCGACAGATAGAGCAGCAGGTCCGTCGCGCCCTGGGCCTGACCGACGCCTTCGTGCAACTGGCCAAGGCCGAATCCGACGCCTACCGCTTCGAAGCGTGCATGTTCACCATGTTGGCGATGGACGCCGCCGACCAGCTCTGGCCCCTCGCGCAACAGAAAGACATCGACCTGCGGCGCGACTGGGACGACGAGCAGGAACCGATGGTCTGGGCCGACCCCGGCCTGCTCACGCGCGCGCTGTTCAACCTGCTGGAGAATGCGGTCAAGTACAGCCCGGCGGGGACCGTCGTCAGCCTGAGCATCCGCCTCGAAGGCGACTGGCTGAGCTGCCGGATCGTCGATCAGGGCAAAGGTATCGCGGCCGCCGAACTACCGCGCCTGTTCAGCCAGTACCAGCGCTTCGCTTCCGCCGAGGGCAGCGCCGGCCTGGGCCTGGGGCTGGCCATGGTCAAGACGGTGATCGACCGGCACGGCGGCAGAATCGGCTGCCAGAGCCAGGTTGGCCAGGGCACCACTTTCGAGATTCGCCTTCCGCTGCTGAAAGGCGAGGAATAACCGCTACTGGCGGAAGTCGGGTTTTCCTCCAACTTGCATTGGTCTCGAAGTTCGGAAGATCCAGGCGGCCGGGCTATTCCGCTTCCCGTCTATCGAAACGGCAACTGCCTTCCCTCGTGAAACTCCGCAGGGGGAATCGACGCGTCCCCAACATAGGCACCAGCGAGCGCGACATGGCCGCGTTCCCACAGCGGAACCAAGGCGCTGCGCCAGCTACAGGGCTGCCCTGGAAGTCTCGATAACTTCCATCTTTTAACGAGAGTTCGTAGGAAGTTTCCCAACAATATAAGTAACTAATCTTAAAAAGAGCCCACTGGAAAAACCAGCCAATAACTCCCGGTAATCTACCGCGCTCATGCGATCCCCTACGCATATCAGCAAACGGCTCAACTTCCAGTGAAACCATGATCGACATAGACAGACTGAGCAAACGCTTTTCCGGCCGGACGGTGGTAAACGACTTGAGCTTCCGCATCGACCGGGGAGAGATCGTCGGTCTCCTCGGCCCCAACGGAGCGGGCAAGTCGACCACCCTGAAGATGCTTTCCGGCTTCCTCGCGCCGAGCGCCGGCAGCGTACGCATCTTCGGCTTCGACATGCAGGACAAGGCGCGCCAGGCACAGAAGCTGATCGGCTACCTGCCGGAGAACGCTCCCAGCTACGGAGAAATGACGGTCGAGGGCTTTCTCGCCTTCGTCGCGTCCATCCGCGACTACAGCGGACGGGAAAAACGTCGGCGCATCGACAGCGCCATGGACTGCATGGAGCTGCGGGATGAGCGCAGGAGCATCATCGAAACCCTGTCCAAGGGCTTCAAGCGCCGCGTCGCGCTGGCCCAGGCGATCCTCCACGATCCCGAGCTGCTCCTGCTCGACGAGCCCACCGACGGCCTCGACCCGAATCAGAAGCACCAGGTCCGGCAACTGGTGAAGAACCTCTCGGAAAGCAAGATCGTGGTGATTTCCACGCACATCCTCGAGGAAGTCTCGTTCATGTGCAGCCGCGCCCTGGTGATCAACGGCGGCCGCCTGCTGGCCGACAACACCCCGGGCGAACTCAGGACCCGCAGCCGCTACCACCATGCCGTCAGCCTCAGCATCGAAGCACCGGTAGACCCGCTGGCCATCGCCATGCTCCCCGGCGTCGCCGGTATCGAAGGACGCCCCGACCGGGCCGGCACCCTGACCATTCTGGCCCGCCCCGGCGCGCAGATCCTTCCCGCGCTCAACCGCCTGATCCACGGCAGCGGCTGGCGGGTATCCGGGGTGCGTACCGAACACGGCCAACTGGAAGAAGTGTTCCGCCAACTGACCCGAGAAACCCCCGCATGACCGCCATCGGCACCATTTTCAGACGCGAGCTGGGCAGCTACTTCGCCACGCCGCTCGCCTATGTGTTCACCCTGGTATTCCTCGTCCTCTCCGGCGTGGCCACCTTCTACCTGGGCGATTTCTTCGAGCGCGGCCAGGCCGACCTGGCGCCGTTCTTTTCCAGCCTGCCCTGGCTCTACCTCCTGCTGATCCCCGCGCTGGCCATGCGCCTGTGGGCCGAGGAGCGCAAGTCCGGCTCCATCGAGATGCTGATGACCCTGCCCGTCTCCCGCGCCACCCTGGTCACCGGCAAGTTCCTCGCGGCCTGGTTCTGCGCCGGGCTGGCGTTGCTGCTGACCTTCCCGATGCCGCTGACGGTGAACTACCTCGGCTCGCCCGACAACGGCGCGATCATCGCCGGCTACCTGGCCGGCTGGCTGCTGTCCGGCGGCTACCTGGCCATCGGATCCTGCATGTCGGCGCTGGCGAAGAACCAGATCATCGCCTTTGCCCTGACCGTTCTCGTCTGCCTGCTATTCGTCGGCGCCGGCACTCCCCACGTACAACAGGCGCTCTCCGGCTGGCTTCCGCAATGGCTGCTGGACGGCATTGCCTCGCTGAGCGTGCTGGTCCGTTTCGAGGCGCTCGGCCGGGGCGTGCTCGACGTCCGCGACCTGGCCTACTTCTGCAGCCTGATCGTCGCCTGGCTGGTCGCCACCACCATCGTCATCGACCTGAAAAAGGCAGCGTAGGAAACATCCATGAAACGAACCCTGTACTCGGGCGTCGGCCTGCTGCTGGTCGGCCTGCTGTTCCTCGCTTTCAACCTGCTGTCCAGCCTGCTGCTGCGCGACCAGCAGTTCGACCTCACCCAGCAGAAGCTCTACACCTTCAGCGCCGGCACCCAGGAAGTCCTCGACAGTCTCGACGAACCGCTCAACCTCTACCTGTTCTTTTCGAAAAGCCGCGCCAGTGACCTGCCCGCCCTGCGCAACTACGCCCGCCGCGTCGAGGAAGTGCTGGACCTCTATGCACGGCGGAGCCATGGCAATGTCCGATTGTTCGTGATCGATCCCCTGCCATTCTCCGACGACGAGGACCGTGCCGCGCGCTTCGGCCTGCAGGCGCCGCCCATCGGCCCGAATGGCGAAGCCATCTACTTTGGCCTGGCGGCCACCAACCCGACCGACGGCCTCCAGGTGATCCCGTTCTTCTCGCCGGAAGAAGAGCCGCTTCTGGAGTACGATCTCAGCCGCCTGGTCCAGGCACTCGCACAGCGGGAACGCACGGTAGTCGGCCTGATGAGCTCGCTGCCGATGACCGGGCAGGCGCCCACCGACGGGCAGCCGGGCAGCAGGCCCTGGGCGATGATGGACAAGCTCTACCAACAGTTCGACATCCGCACCCTGGGGCTCGCCTCGACGGAAATCCCCGCCGACATCTCGGTGTTGATGCTGGTGCACCCCAGGCAATTGTCCGAACAGACCCAATACGCCATCGACCAGTTCGTCCTGCGCGGCGGCAAGCTGCTGGCCTTCGTCGACCCTCTGAGTCTCGCCGATGCAGACGGCGGGAAAAGCTCCGACCTGGCCCCGTTGCTGCGCTCCTGGGGCGTCCAGTTGCGGCCGGATACCCTGCTGGCGGATGCCTCGTTCGCCATGATCAAGCCCAACGCCGAACGTCGCCCGGAGCGCAATCCGACCTGGCTACACCTCCCCGGCGACACGTTCCCCCACGACAACGTGCTGACCACCGGCCTGGAAAGCCTCAACCTCGCCAGCGTCGGCCTGCTCGAACCTCTCGGCGGAGCCTCGACGCGCTTCATTCCGTTGCTGCACAGCTCGGCGCACAGCATGCCGCTGTCGCTGGAACGCTTCCGCCAATCCTCGACGGAGCAGCTCAACGCGACCCTGGTCCCGACCGGGGAACGCTACGTGCTGGCCGCCAAGGTCGAGGGGCCGGCGACGAGTGCCTTCCCTGCGGACCGCGGGAAGCAAGGCGAAGGCCTGAGCGACAGCGCGAACATCCATGTGCTGTTGGTCGCCGATACGGACCTGCTGAGCAATCCGCTCTGGCTCCAGGAACAGCCCGGCCACAATGAGCCGCAGGTATGGGCGGACAACGACCTGTTCGTCGGCAATGCCCTCGACTACCTCTCCGGTTCGGACGCGCTGATCGACCTACGCTCGCGAGGCCATACGAAGCGCCCGTTCACCCGCGTGGAAGCGCTCCGCCGCGAGGCCGGGCTGCGCGCCCAGGAACAGCTCAACGCGCTGCAGCAAAGCCTCAACGACACCGACAGGAACCTGCGCACCTTGCAGCAATCGATGGACGCCGGCGACCAGGAGGTGACTCCGGAAATGGAAGCGACGCTGCGCCGCTTCATCGATGACAAATTGCGCATCCGCCAGCAACTGCGTCAATTGCAGTTCCAGCTGAATGCCGATGTCGAGCGCCTGGGGGAACAGGTGAAACTGGCCAATACGGTCCTGCTGCCGGCACTGCTCACCCTGTTCCTCCTGCTGCATTGGAGCTGGCGCAGCATGCGCCGGAGGAGGGGCTGACATGCGCCTGCGTAACGTAGCGGGACTCGCTCTCGCCCTGGCGCTGTTCGCCGGAATCTTGGGCTGGCTCCACGAACGGCAGCAACCGCCCGCGCAACCGCCTGCGAGCCGCGCCTGGCTGCCAGGGCTGAAACCGCACCAGGTGACCGCGCTGTGCATCGCCACCCCCGGCCAACCGACGATCCGCGCCAGGCGCGATGGCAAGGACTGGACGCTCGCCAGCAAGGACGGCTATCCCGCCTCGGGGGAAACCATCCGGCAGCTGTTGCGCAGCCTGGCCGACGCGCGCCTGCTGGAGGAAAAGAGCGCCTCGCCGGAAAACCGCGAACGCATGGGACTCTCCGACCAGGGCAAGGGCCAGGCCAGCCGGATCACCCTGGAGCGCGGCGACGCGCCGCCGCTGGTCCTGTTGCTGGGCAAGCGCACCTCGCAGGGCGGGCAGTTGGTCAGGCAGGCCGACGATGAGGGGGCCTGGCTGATCGACCGAACGGTCGGCCTGCCGGTCAACGACCTGGCCCTGCTCGACCCTCGGTTGACCGACCTGCCATTCGAACAGTTGCGCGAACTGACCCTGTCCTATGGCAACGGCGTACGGCTGAACATTTCCCGAGCCAGTGAAAAGGACGATGGCATCCGCCTGCGACAGTTCCCATCCAGGCCACAGTTGATGGGCGAGGCGGAAGCCGAGCAGGCCGCACGCCTGTTCGCTGCGCTCAGGCTGCTGGAGGTCGCGCCGGCCAAGGCCTCGCGGCAAAAACCGCTGCTGACCTTCACGCTCAAGAGTTTCGCCGGCGGCACGCTGCAGGGCCAGCTTCTGGAACTGGAGCGCCAGTACTGGTTGCAACTGACCGACAGCAAGGGCTTCGCCGACGGGCAGGTCTCAGCCGTCAAGGGTTGGCGCTACCGCGTGGAGGGTCTGAGTCCGGATACCGCTCCCGCGCCCCAGCCACCCAAGGCATCGCCGGTGAAGCAAAGCAAGCCGGCCAAGCCCTCGTCGCCCAAGTGCTGAGCGCTCTCGCCAGGCGCCGCTCGCAGCCGGCGAAATAGAGCCCCGCGGGATGCTGGGCAGGACTGGCCGAGTTTGCTAGAGTAGCGCTTCCTTCATGAGCCCTCGGCTCGTCGATGCAGAATTCCTAAGGCAGGCGCGGCTTATCAGAAGTAAGCCAACCCCACCCCAGAAAAGCCGGCCACAAGCCGGCTTTTTTAATGCCTCCGCACAACCCCAGCCAATCACCGTTCTCTAGGCCTCCAGAAGCTTGCGGAACAGCCCGGCAAGTGTCGCCTGGCGCTCGAAGCCGATACCAGGCGATTGTGGCAATCCCGCCAATCCCGAGGAAAACGGCAGGGCACCGGCGAAATCGTCGAATGGCCGGAAAGCCGACGGCGTAGCCTCGGCCCAGCCCAGGCGCAGGGCCGCCACCAAGTGCAGGCTGAACAGGTAGCCGGCGTGCGGGCGGAAGGCCGCGCGCGGCCAACCCCGGGCGCACAGGTGGTCGAGTATCGCCAGGTAGCCCGGCAGGCCATAGCAATGCACGGGGTCGAACACCAGCACGTCGCGCTCCCGCCGCACGCCGCCATAGAGATCCAGCAAGCGAGCCTCGGCCAGAGAGAACAAGGCCTCACCGGCACCGATGGGCCCCGGATAGATATCCGCCACTTCGGCCTGGGTAGGGAAATCGTGGGGGTCGCAGATGTCCTCGAACCACCACAACCCCAGCGGCGCCAGGGCTTTCGCTGCGTCGACCGCGCCCTCCGCGTCGTAGCGGTTCATCGCGTCGACCGCCAGCCGCGAAGCGTCGCCGAGAACCCGCAGCGCCCTGTCGATACGGCGCCGGTCCTGGTCCAGCCCGGCCGCGCCGATCTTGATCTTGGCGTGGGTGTAGCCGAGATCGACGAAGCGCCGCAGTTCCTCTTCCAGGCGTCCCAGGTCGTCGTGCGGATAGGGGTAGCCGCCGCCGGCGTAGACCGGTACGCGCTGCGGATAGTCTTCCGCCAGCCCCAGGCGTCGCGCCAGGAAGCGATGCAGCGGCAGGCCGGCGGCCTTGGCCGCGGCATCCCACAGCGCCATGTCCAGGGCGCCCACCGCGACGCAGCGTTCGCCGTGGCCGCCGGGCTTCTCGTCGCGCATCATCAGGTCCCAGGCACGCAACGGATCGATGCCACTGCCGTCGTCGCTCGCCAGGCTGTCCGCCGGAGCCCCCAGCAGGCGCGGGGCGAAACGCTCGCGGATCAGCCCGCCCTGGGCGTAGCGCCCTACCGAGGCGTGGCCGTAACCGACCACACGCCGACCGTCGCGCACGATATCGGTGAGCACCGCCACCAGGCTGGTGCTCAAACCACCGGTGGCAGCCGCCACGCCGGCGTAACGGGAAAGGGGAATACTGCGTTCCCGGACCTCCTGGATGCGCATCGCCTGTCGGCTCCTCCTCGCTGGACCTCTCTCCACCTTAGCCAAGGCCGCCGCCATGGTCGTCCCGATCGGTCGTAGCGACCTTCCGCCGATTTGCCCGGCCCCCGCCCCTCTGCTAGTGTCGCGGGGTTTTGTACACCTCGCCGAGACTCCCCCGATGGCCCGCAAGAAAACCCTCGATTTCGAACAGTCCCTCACCGAGCTGCAAACCCTGGTGGAACGCCTGGAAAGCGGCGAGCTGTCGCTGGAAGAGTCGCTGGGCGCCTTCGAGCAGGGCATCCGCCTGACCCGCGAATGCCAGACGTCGCTGAGCCAGGCCGAACAGAAGGTACAGATCCTCCTCGAACGCGACGGCGAGCTCAGCGAAGCGCCGTTCGATGCGGAAGGCGACGAGGCATGATCGCGGCCTACCAGGCGCGCTGCCAGGCGCGCGTCGATGCCGCCCTGGACGCCCTGTTCGTCGCTCCCCGCGAAGAACTGCAACGCCTCTACGAGGCCATGCGCTACAGCGTGATGAACGGTGGCAAGCGGGTTCGCCCGCTGCTCGCCTACGCCGCCTGCGAGGCCCTCGGCGGAGCGCCGCAGCGCGCCGACGCCGCGGCCTGCGCGGTGGAGCTGATCCATGCCTACTCGCTGGTCCACGACGACCTGCCGGCGATGGACGACGACGACCTGCGCCGTGGCCAGCCGACCACCCACCGGGCCTTCGACGAAGCCACCGCGATCCTCGCCGCCGACGGCTTGCAGGCGCTGGCCTTCGAAGTGCTCGCCGACACCCGGCGCAATCCGCAGGAACATGCCGTCTGTCTGGAAATGCTCACCCGCCTGGCGCGCGCCGCAGGCTCCGCCGGCATGGTCGGCGGCCAGGCGATCGACCTCGGCTCGGTCGGCGTGGCCCTCGACCAGGCGGCCCTGGAAGTCATGCACCGGCACAAGACCGGCGCGCTGATCGAAGCCAGCGTGCGCCTCGGCGCCCTCGCCAGCGGTCGCGCCGAGCCCGCCTCGCTGGCCGCCCTGGAGCGCTACGCCGAAGCGATCGGCCTGGCCTTCCAGGTGCAGGACGACATCCTCGACGTGGAAAGCGACACCGCCACCCTCGGCAAGACCCAGGGCAAGGACCAGGCGCACAACAAGCCGACCTATCCCGCCCTGCTCGGCCTGGAGGCCGCCAAAGGCTATGCCCTGGAGCTGCGCGACCTGGCCCTGGCCGCCCTCGACGGTTTTCCGCCGAGCGCCGACCCGCTGCGCCAACTGGCCCGCTACATCGTCGAGCGACGCAACTGACCGACGGGTCGTCGGAAGTCCCCGGCAAAGGTAGGGGCTCCCTTGCTTGGGCGCGGCCGGTGCATCAGGTAAACTGCTGGCCTCTCCGGATTGCATAACGACAGCCTGATGCCCAAGACGCTCCATGAGATTCCCCGCGAGCGCCCCGCCACGCCCCTGCTCGACCGCGCCTCTTCGCCGGCCGAACTGCGCCGGCTGGGCGAGGCGGACCTGGAAACCCTGGCCGACGAGCTGCGCCAGTACCTGCTGTATACCGTCGGCCAGACCGGCGGTCATTTCGGCGCCGGCCTCGGCGTGGTCGAGCTGACCATTGCCCTGCACTACGTCTTCGACACTCCGGACGACCGCCTGGTCTGGGACGTCGGCCACCAGGCCTATCCGCACAAGATCCTCACCGAGCGCCGCGAGCTGATGGGCACCCTGCGCCAGAAGAACGGCCTGGCGGCCTTCCCGCGCCGCGCAGAGAGCGAGTACGACACCTTCGGCGTCGGCCACTCCAGCACCTCCATCAGCGCCGCCCTGGGCATGGCCATCGCCGCCCGCCTGCAAGGCAAGGAGCGTAAGTCGGTGGCCGTGATCGGCGACGGTGCGCTGACCGCCGGCATGGCCTTCGAGGCACTCAACCACGCCTCGGAAGTCGACGCCGACATGCTGGTGATCCTCAACGACAACGACATGTCGATCTCGCACAACGTCGGCGGCCTCTCCAACTACCTGGCGAAGATCCTCTCCAGCCGCACCTATAGCAGCATGCGCGAGGGCAGCAAGAAGGTGCTCTCGCGCCTGCCCGGGGCCTGGGAGATCGCCCGGCGCACCGAGGAATACGCCAAGGGCATGCTGGTCCCCGGCACCCTGTTCGAGGAGCTCGGCTGGAACTACATAGGCCCGATCGACGGCCACGACCTGCCGACCCTGGTGGCTACCCTGCGCAACATGCGCGACATGAAGGGCCCGCAGTTCCTCCATGTGGTGACCAAGAAAGGCAAGGGCTTCGCCCCGGCCGAACTGGATCCGATCGGCTACCACGCGATCACCAAGCTGGAAGCTCCCGGCAGTGCGCCGAAGAAGACCGGCGGACCCAAGTATTCCAGCGTCTTCGGCCAGTGGCTGTGCGACATGGCCGCCCAGGACGCGCGCCTGCTCGGCATCACCCCGGCGATGAAGGAAGGTTCCGACCTGGTGGCCTTCAGCGAACGTTATCCGGAACGCTACTTCGACGTCGCCATCGCCGAACAGCATGCCGTGACCCTGGCCGCCGGCATGGCCTGCGAGGGCATGAAGCCGGTGGTAGCGATCTACTCGACCTTCCTCCAGCGCGCCTACGACCAGTTGATCCATGACGTCGCCGTGCAGCACCTCGACGTGCTGTTCGCCATCGACCGCGCCGGCCTGGTCGGCGAGGACGGCCCGACCCACGCCGGTAGCTTCGACATCTCCTACCTGCGCTGCATCCCCGGCATGCTGGTGATGACCCCCAGCGACGAGGACGAGCTGCGCAAGCTGCTCACCACCGGCTACCTGTTTGATGGCCCGGCCGCGGTGCGCTATCCGCGCGGCAGCGGCCCCAACCATCCGATCGATCCGGACCTGCAACCGGTGGAGATCGGCAAGGGCGTGGTCCGTCGGCGCGGCGGCAGGGTCGCACTGCTGGTCTTCGGCGTGCAGTTGGCGGAGGCGATGAAGGTCGCCGAAAGCCTCGACGCCACGGTCGTCGACATGCGTTTCGTCAAACCCCTCGACGAAGCCCTGGTACGCGAATTGGCGGGCAGCCACGAACTGCTGGTGACCATCGAGGAAAACGCCGTGATGGGCGGCGCCGGCTCGGCGGTCGGCGAGTTCCTCGCCAGCGAGGGCCTCGAAGTCCCGCTGCTGCAACTGGGCCTGCCCGACTACTACGTCGAACACGCCAAGCCCAGCGAGATGCTCGCCGAATGCGGCCTGGATGCCGCGGGCATCGAAAAGGCGGTACGCCAGCGTCTCGACCGGCAGTAGCGCCAAACCCAGCGACAACGGCGGATAACCGCGTTGCGGTTATTCGCCCTACCCCCCAATTGCCGTAGGGCGAATAACGCCACCGGCGTTATCCGCCGATACACCACCATACCGACATACCCCGCCGACTGGCAGCGATAACCGCGTTGCGGTTATTCGCCCTACCCCCCAATTGCCCGTAGGGCGAACAACGCCGCCGGCGTTATCCGCCGATACAGCGCGCGATACCGGCAAGCATTCAGCGCGCCCCGGCGAGCGAGCGGCAGAGTTTCTCGGTCGCCGCCAGCATGGCGAAGCTCGGCCGCTCGAGGTTCTTGTCTTCGATCCGGTACAGCTGTCCGCGCCGCGTCGCCGCCAGCGCCGGCCATTGCCGCCAGAGTTCGAGTTGGGCGTGACTGCCGGCGACGATGACCGCCGGATCGCGCGCCAGAACCGCCTCGACGCTGACCTGCGGCGCCGGCTGCGGCAGGTCGCCGAATAGGTTCTCGGCGCCGCAGACGCGCAGCGCATCGCTGATCACCTGGCGTCCGCCAATGGTGTACAGCGGCCGGTCCCAGACCTGGTAGAACACTTTCAGCGGCTTGTCCCGCCGGTAGCGCTCGGCCAGGCGCCGCATGCCTTCGCGGAACCTGGCCGACAACCGCTGGCCGGCCTCGGCCTCGCCCAATGCCTCGCCCAGCGCAGCCAGTTGCTGGGCCAGTTCGTCGAGGCTGTGCGGTTCGGCGATGAAGAGGGCGATGCCGAAGTCCCGCAGGCGCTGCAACTGCGCCTCGGGCACGCTGCCGGGCCAGACCAGGATCAGGTCGGGCTGCAGTTCCAGCAGGCGTTCGAGATTGACCTGGCCGTAGCGGCCGACGGAAGGCAGGTCGCCAATCGCCGCCGGACGCTCGCCGCCATCCAGCACGCCGACCAGGCGGCGCGCTGCGCCGAGTTCGAGGACGCTGTCGGTCAGCGAAGGCGCCAGGCTGACCACCCGCTGCGCCGCCCCGGCGGAAAGGCTGAGGAGCAGGCAGGCGAGCAGCCAGAACGAGCGCATCAACCGAGTTGACGCGGAATACGGTAGAGCCAGAACAGCACCAGGCTGGTGACCCCGAGCAGGATCAGCGCAACGCCGTTGAGCCCGGCGAACACACCCGGCACGCCGATCCAGGCCGGCAGGCTGGCGCCGAACAGGGCCTTGCGGCGCACCTGCGCCAGACGGGTCCAGGCGGCGGCTTCCTCCGCCGTATCCAGCGCTTTCTGGGTGGCGATGAGACCACGCTTGTAGGCACCGAACAGCGGCAGGTTGACGAACATCGACAGCAGCGCGGCGATGAACAGCGGCATCGCCAGGCCATGGGGAAGGGGTTGCAGTTCGCCGAGGAAGAACTCGACCAGGATCAGCGGCAACAGCGCCAACGCCAGTTGCAACCACCAGGCACGTCCCAGCGCGCCGCGGGCTTGCTGGCGACTCACGTGGTTTCCGCCTCGCCCTGGTGCAGGCTGCCGAGCATGTGCCCGAGCTTGCCGGCCTTGGTCGCCAGGTAGCGCCTGTTGTGCTTGTTCAGGCCCTTTTGCAGCGGCACGCGCTCCGCCACGGTGATGGCGTAGCTTTCCAGCGCCTTGACCTTGCGCGGATTGTTGGTCATCAGGCGCAGGGAGGAGACGCCCAGGTGCGCGAGCATCGGCTGGCACATGGCGTAGTCGCGCTGGTCGGCGCCAAAACCCAGTTGCAGGTTCGCCTCGACGGTGTCGGCACCGCCATCCTGCAATTCATAGGCACGGATCTTGTTCAGCAGGCCGATGCCGCGACCTTCCTGGCGCAGGTAGAGGAGCACGCCGCGGCCCTCCTCGGCGATGGCGGCAAGCGCGCCTTCCAGCTGGAAACCGCAATCGCAGCGCAGGCTGAACAGCGCGTCGCCGGTCAGGCATTCGGAATGCAGGCGACCAAGCACCGGCGCGCCATCGGCGATGTCGCCCATGCTCAGGGCTACATGTTCCTTGCCGCTCTCCTCGTCGAGGAAACCATGCATGGTGAATTCGCCGAAGGGAGTCGGCAGTTTGGAGGCGGCGACGAACACGACGGACACCGGGGAACTCCTAGGGAAACGGAAGTCCGCCATTGTACCAGCAGCGTCCGGCGCCCGGTCAGCTCGAAATGCCGCAAATACCTATCGAGATGGACGATGAATAGAACCCCGGGTTATGAGCGAGCGACATTCAATGCTTGGCCTCGATAAGCAGCATTCCCTGTTCCTCGCGCCAACGCACCCGGTTGAGGAAACTCATGCCGAGCAGGGCTTCGGTCGGATAGCCACCCTCGATCACCGCCGCCTCGACACCCAGCAACTCGATACCGCCGATCTTCACCCGGTCCAGGGTCACCCGCCAGCCGCGCGAGGTTCCGCTGGCAGTGGAGGCGACCATCGGCTTGCCGTCCACCCGGTAATCGATACCCAGGCGGCGCGCCTCGTTCTCGTTCATGGCGATGCTGGTGGCGCCGGTATCCACCAGGAACTGCATGTTCTGCCCGTTCACCGAGCCAGCCACCCAATAGTGCCCGCCCGTACCGCGGGCGATGCTGAAGCTTTGCCGCTGCGGCGCCGAATAGCCTGCCTCGTTGTATTCGCGGCTCAGTTCGTAGGTGCGCTCGACGCCGTCGATCCGCAGCACCGCCTTGCGGCTGTCGGCGCTGACCACCTGGACGCCCTGCGGGCCGGTCTGGCCGACCCTGACCAGCTTGCGCTGGCCATCGACGTTGAGTACCGCCGCGCCGGGGAACAGGCCGACCACGAACACCTGGGGCGCGGCCAGCGAGGACAACGCGAGAACGCTGGAAAACAGGGCGACGCACAGCCGCAGCATGATCACTCCTTGGGTGGCAGGATTGCCTTCAACGGCGCATAGGGCCAGTTCCAGCGGGCGAAGATCCGCTCCAGCTCGCCGCTGGCATGCAACTGCCGCATGCGCCGGTCGAACAGCGCCAGCAGCTCACGGCCCCTGGGGGAATCGGAGAAGCCAAGATACAGCGGCAACCGAGTGACGTCGGTGATGCGGTACTCAGCCGCCAGCGCTCCGGCCCCTGCGAGCATTTCCTCGAGTTCCGGACGCGAATCGATGAAATAGTCGACCCGGTGGTTGAGCAGCATCGGCAGCGCCGAGGTGCGGCGCTGCAACTCGCTGTGCGGGGTCAGGGTAGGGAAATAGCGGGCGAAGGCGTAGCCACGCATCCATGACAGGCGGAACCGGCTCAGGCCCTCCAGTGGCGGCGGCGGATTGTCTTTCAGGGAAAGCACGGCGATCGGATCGACGTCATAGGGCCAGCGAGGATAAAGCGCTTCGTCGATTTCCCCGCGGTAGGCGCCGACCCAGGCGTCGGCCTCGCCGCGCAGGACCAGGCCGACCGCCCGGGTATAGGGCTCGTTGGCGATCCGCAGGCGTACCCCGGCCGGCTCGTAGACGGCCCGCAACAGGTCCCAGGCCACCCCGCGACCGTCCTCCTGGGTGTAGCGCGTCCAGGTTTCGCTGACCACGCGGATCTCGCCCACGGAGGGGGCGGCGGAAGCGACGCCGGGCAGCAGCCACAGGCAGCAGAACAGGACGAGCAGACGCATGGGAGGCCTCAGACCAGCCAGTGTACCCATCCCCAGACTAGACCCTGCATGACCAGCCAGGCGAATACCCCGGCCAGGACGTCGTCGAGCATGATCCCGACGCCGCCGTGCACGTTGCGGTCCACCCAACTGATCGGCCAGGGCTTGAGAATATCCACGATGCGGAACACGACGAAGCCGATCAGCAGCCACCACCAGCCCTCCGGCACCAGCCAGAGGGTTATCCACATGCCGACCATCTCGTCCCAGACGATGCCTTCGTGGTCGTGCACGCGCAGGTCGTCGGCGACCTTGCCGCACAGCCAGAAGCCGAACAGCATGGTCACTCCCAGCATCAGCCAGTAGCCCCAGTCCGGCAGCATCTGCCACAGCGGGATGAACGGGATGGCCACCAGCGACCCCCAGGTGCCCGGCGCCTTGGGCAGGGTGCCGGAGCCGAAGCCGAAGGCGAGGAAATGCCAGGGATTGCGCCAGACCGACGGCGGCACCGGCTGCGCCGGCGCCTGATCAGGATGCTCAGTCACGTTGGGTTCCGAAATGTTGGTAACCGGCCGCGGCCGGTATGAGTTCCTTTCCGTCGGCGTCGAGCAGGTGCACCCCCTGTCCCGCCTCGACCCGGCCGATGACGGCCGTGGCCGGCCACGCGGCGCGAATCTCGCCAAGGTACTCAGGCGGCAGGGTGAAAACCAGCACGTAGTCGTCGCCGGCGGCCAGTTGCTGGCGCAAGGCTTCCTCGCCGGCGAGCAGGCCGCTCAACGCGGCGCTTGCCTGCAAGCGCTGGCATTCGACCAACAGGGCAACGCCGGAAGCGCGGGCGATATGCCCGCAGTCGGCGAGCAGCCCGTCGGAGATGTCCAGGGCGGCGCTGGCCTTGCCGCGCAGGGCGAGGCCCAGACCGAATTGCGGGGCCGGCGTCCAGTAGCGCGCCAGCAGCGGTTCGGCCACCTCGGCGGGCGCCGATCTTCGCTCCAGCACCAGTTCCAGCGCCGCTCCAGCCTCGCCGAGCGGGCCCCCGACGCAGAGCAGGTCGCCCGGGCGCGCACCGGCGCGGGTCAGCGCCTGGCCGGCCGGCACCCTGCCGAATACGGTCAGGGTCATGCTCAGCGGGCCGCGCGTGGTGTCGCCGCCGACCAGGGCCAGGCCGCACTGCCGGGCCATGGCGTCGAGGCCGCGGGCGAAGCCCTGCAACCACTCGGCGTCGGCCTGCGGCAAGGTCAGGGCCAGGGTGAAGGCCAGGGGCGCGGCGCCCATCGCCGCCAGGTCGCTGGCGGAGACCGCCAGGGCGCGCTGGGCAAGAAGGAAAGGGTCGCAACCGGCGGGAAAATGCACGCCTTCCACCAGGGTATCGGTGGAGACCGCCAGTTGTTCGCCGGCTGGCGGCGCCAGCAGGGCGCAGTCGTCGCCGATGCCGAGGGCCACGTCCGCCGCCGGCGCCGCGCAGGCGGCCGCGGCGAAGAAGCGGCGGATCAGCTCGAACTCACCCATGACGCCGCCGGCGCGGGATCAGCGCTTGCCGCCGCGCAGCTCGGCGGCGCGCAGGCGCGGCGCCAGCTTGTCGAGCACGCCGTTGACGAACTTGTGGCCGTCGGTGGCGCCGAAGGTCTTGGCCAGCTCGATGCCCTCGTTGATCACTACCTTGTAGGGCACGTCGATGCGGTTGCGCAGCTCGTAGGTGGACAGCCGCAGGATGGCCAGCTCGACCGGGTCGATCTCGGCCAGCGGGCGGTCCAGGCAGGGCTCGAAGGTGGAGTCCAGCTCGCTCTTCTGTCGCGGCACGCCGTGCAGGATCTCGTGGAAGTAGGCGCCGTCGACCTCGGAGAAGTCGTTGTCGGTGCGGAACTGCGCCTCGATCTCGTGCAGGGGCTGGCCGGCGATCTGCCAGGAGTACAGGGCCTGGACGGCCAGGCTGCGGGCCTTGCGGCGAGCGGCGGTCTTGCCTTTCGGCGGCTTGGCTGCCGGGTTGCCGCTGTCTTGATTGCTCACTTGGCCTCCAACTGCGCCAGCAGGCTGACCATTTCCAGGGCCGACAACGCGGCTTCGGCGCCCTTGTTGCCGGCCTTGGTGCCGGAGCGCTCGATGGCCTGCTCGATGGAGTCGACGGTGAGGACGCCGAAGGCGACCGGGATGCCGAACTGCAGGGACACCTGGGCCAGGCCCTTGGTGCACTCGCCAGCCACGTATTCGAAGTGCGGGGTGCCGCCACGGATCACCGCGCCGAGGGCGATGATGGCGTCGAAGCCGCCTTGCTGGGCGACCTTCTGGGTCACCAGCGGGATCTCGAAGGCACCCGGGGCGCGGATGATGGTGATCTCGCTTTCAGCCACGCCGTGGCGGACCAGGGCGTCGACGGCGCCGCTGACCAGGCTTTCCACGACGAAGCTGTTGAAGCGGCCGACCACCAGGGCGTAGCGGCCTTTGGGGGCAATGAAGGTACCTTCGATGGTCTTCAGGGTCATGAGCAGGTCTCATCTGTTAAAGAGCCGGGACGCCGTTGCGCCCCGAGCGAAAAGGGTCGAAAGGTCCGTCCAGCATAGCGCCCACCGCGATCTTGCACGCGGCGGGCGGGACAGGCCTTATTCGGCGGGCAGGTATTCTACAACTTCCAGGTCGAAACCGGATATCGCATTGAAGCGCATCGGCGCACTCAGCAGGCGCATCTTGCGCACGCCGAGGTCGCGCAGGATCTGCGAACCGGCACCGACGGTGCTGTAGGTGGTGGTGGCCTTGGGCGCCGGAGCCGGCGCCGAAGCGATCTCGCGGACATGGGCGAGCAGGTCGTCGCCGCCGATCTGGTGACCGAGCAGCAGCACCACGCCGCTGCCCGCCTCGGCGACCCTGGTCATCGCCGCGCGCAGGCTCCAGCGGCCCGGCTGGTTGACCTGCAGCAGGTCGCGCAGCGGGTCCATGTTATGCACGCGGACCAGGGTCGGCTCTTCCGCGCAGACCTTGCCGAGGGTCAGCGCCAGGTGCACGTCGCCCTCCACCGAGTCGCGGTAGGTGATCAGGTTGAAGTGGCCCAGTTCGCTGTCGAGCGGCTGCTCGGCGATGCGCTCGACGGTGCGCTCGTGGATCAGCCGGTAGTGGATCAGGTCGGCGATGGTGCCGATCTTGATCCCGTGCTCGGCGGCGAACGCCTCCAGTTCGGGCCGGCGAGCCATGCTGCCGTCGTCGTTCATCACCTCGCAGATCACCCCGGACGGCTCGAACCCGGCCATCCGCGCCAGGTCGCAGGCCGCCTCGGTGTGCCCGGCGCGAGCCAGGGTACCGCCCGGCTGGGCCATCAGCGGGAAGATGTGGCCGGGGCTGACGATGTCGGCGGCCACGGCGTTCTTCGCCGCCGCAGCCTGCACGGTGCGGGCGCGGTCCGCGGCGGAGATGCCGGTGGTGACGCCCTCGGCGGCCTCGATGGAGACAGTGAACTTGGTGCCGAAGCCGGAGCCGTTGCGCTGCACCATCAGCGGCAGGCCGAGGCGCTCGCAACGCTCGCGGGTCATCGGCATGCAGACCAGGCCGCGGGCATGCTTGACCATGAAGTTGATGTCTTCGGTGCGGACGCATTCGGCGGCCATGATCAGGTCGCCTTCGTTCTCGCGGTCCTCGTCATCCATCAGGATGACCATCTTGCCTTGGCGGATGTCTTCGATCAGTTCGTCGATCGTGTTGAGTGCCATGGGCACCCCCTTATGCAATTCGTGGGTTACTTGAGAAAACCGTTCTCGGCGAGAAACGCTTCGCTGATGCCGGAGGCGCTGGGCTCGGCGGCCTTGTCGCCAAGCAGCAGGCGCTCCAGGTAACGGGCCAGCAGGTCGACCTCGAGGTTGACCCGGCGTCCGGGCTGGTACTCGGCCATGATGGTTTCGCTGAGCGTATGCGGGACGATGGTCAGCTCGAACTCCGCGCCGTTCACCGCGTTCACCGTGAGGCTGGTGCCGTCGACGGTGATCGAGCCCTTGTGCGCGATGTACCTGGCCAGTTCGCGCGGGGCACGCACGGTGAACTGGATGGCGCGGGCGTTCTCCTCGCGCTTGAGCACCTCGCCGACGCCGTCGACGTGGCCGCTCACCAGGTGTCCGCCGAGGCGGGTGGTCGGCGTCAGGGCCTTTTCCAGGTTCACCCGGCTGCCCACCTTCAGGTGCTGGAAGGCGGTGCGCGCCAGGCTCTCGCGGCTGACGTCGGCCCAGAAGCCATCGCCGGGCAGTTCCACCGCGGTCAGGCAGACGCCGTTGACCGCGATGCTGTCGCCGAGCTTGACGTCGCCCAGGTCGAGCTTGCCGGTGGCGATGTAGACCCGCAGGTCGCCGCCCTTGGGCGTCATTGCGCGGACGCTGCCGATCGACTCGATTATGCCGGTGAACATGCGACCTCCCGTTTTTCCGCCGCACAGGCGCACAGCATGGCCGGCGCGACGCCGAGCGGCCTGCGTGCCATAGCGCGGGTATTCCAAGATGAAGACATATGACGAACTCCTGTTTCGTGAAAAACAGGGCTTTTTGGATCGAAGGGGATCTTGCGGGCGCACAGGGTACGCCCAGGCAGGCAATCCCGTTCTCTCTTTATCCGGACTATGACCGTCGGCCCCGGAATCGCACCGGGTCTGCTGACCTTGTCGTCCGGCGGTGGCCGGTCCGGCAAGCGCTCGCGGGCTAGGCGCCTTGCGCGCCATTACCGCCGGTGGGGACTTTCACCCCGCCCTGAGAACGTTACGGCCACCGAGATGGCCGTGTGGCGTTTTACCACAGTTGCGCCGCTTGTGCATCGTCCGCCGCGTCGCCGCGCAGCGAAGTTCAGGCGTCCCGCGGATGGGGCCGCGCGGTGACCAGCCAGTCGTCGCCCACCGCGCGGATGTCGTCGATCCGCAACTGCGCCGCATCGGCCATCCGCGCCAGCGGCCAGTCGAGCAAAGGACGGGCGCTGGAGCCGAGGAACTTCGGCGCGACGAACAGCCGGTACTCATCCACCAGCCCCAGCCGGGCGAAGGCGCCGGCCAGACGCGGGCCGGCCTCCACCAGCACTTCGTTGGCGCCGCGCGCCGCCAGTTCCAGGAGCAGCTTGTGCAAATCGACGTGGCCCTCGGCGGAGGGCAGCGCCAGCAGTTCGTGGCCGGCGTCCTGGAAGCGTTCGCGCGCCGAGGCGGCGGCGCAGGTCGCCACCAGCGCCGGACCGGCCTGGTAGAACGCCGACTCCAGCGGCACCCGCAGGCGCCCGTCGACCAGCACCCGCAACGGCTGGCGAGCCGCGGCGAGCGCGGTAAGCTCGGCGTTCAGGCCCAGTTCGTCGGGGCGTACGTTGAGCCGCGCATCGTCCGCCAGCAGCGTATCGGCGCCGGACAACACCACGCTGGAGCGAGCGCGCAAGCGCTGCACCGCCGAACGCGCGGAGGGCCCGGTGATCCACTGGCTTTCCCCGCTGGCCATGGCGGTGCGCCCGTCCAGGCTCATCGCCAGCTTGACCCGGACGAACGGCAGGCCATGTTCCATGCGCTTGATGAAACCGATGTTGAGTTCCCGCGCCTCGACCTCGAGGACGCCGCTCTGCACCGCGATGCCGGCCTGCATCAGACGCAGCAGGCCGCGACCGGCGACCTCGGGGTTGGGATCCTGCATCGCCGCGACCACCCGCGCCACCCCGGCGCCCACCAGCGCATCGGCGCACGGCGGGGTGCGGCCGAAGTGGCTGCAGGGCTCGAGGGTCACGTAGGCGGTGGCGCCGCGTGCATTCTCGCCGGCCTGGCGCAGGGCATGGACCTCGGCGTGCGGCTCGCCGGCGCGGACGTGCCAGCCCTCGCCGACCACCTGGCCGTCCTTGACCAGCACGCAGCCGACGCGCGGATTCGGATGGGTGGAGTACAGCCCCTGGCGCGCCAGTTCCAGGGCGCGGGCCATGTACAGCGGGTCAGCGGCGCTCATTCCTTGGCCGGCTCGCGGGCGAGGCGTTCGATCTCCTCGCGGAATTCGTTGAGGTCCTGGAAGCGCCGGTAGACCGAGGCGAAACGGATGTAGGCGACTTCGTCGAGCTTCTGCAGCTCGGCCATCACCAGTTCGCCCAGCACCCGCGACTTGATCTCGCGCTCGCCGGTGGCGCGCAACTGGTGCTTGATGTGGCCGATGGCCGCTTCCAGGCGCTCGACGCTGACCGGACGCTTCTCCAGGGCGCGCTGCATGCCGGCGCGCAGCTTGTCCTCGTCGAACGGCTGGCGGCTGCCGTCCTGCTTGATCAGGCGCGGCATGACCAGCTCGGCGGTCTCGAAGGTGGTGAAGCGTTCGCCGCAGGCCAGGCACTCGCGGCGCCGGCGCACCTGATCGCCCTCGGCGACCAGTCGCGAGTCAATCACTTTGGTGTCATGGGCACCGCAGAAGGGACAATGCATGGTGCTGATACAGGCGTAGCTGAAGGAAGCCGCATGGTAGCGCATCCGCGCCCGACCGAGCACCCGCAGAATCGACCGGCGCCGGCACGCTGGGAAAGGCGAGAGGAATCGGACGTTGCGGCCTACGCGAAGCGCGACAAGAATCACACTTTGCGCTATACAAGCGCCGCCCGGATTCCACCGCTATGGAGCAGCCCATGACCCTGCGCCCGATCGCCCTGCTGGCCGTCCTTCTCCTCGCCGCTTGTTCCAGCGACAAGCCGAAGCCTGCGCCAACGCCGCAAGCTTCGCGCAGCGTGACCATGGTCGAGCCGGTGCTACCGGCCCACCTGCGCGAGCTGAGCGGAACGCTGAGCAGCATCCAGGGCAGCCTGCCACGCGGCAGCGAGGTGCAGATGGCACTGCTGGTGATCGACGAGCGCGACCGTCCACAGCGGCTGCTGGCCAGCGAGACGGTGCTGGCCACCGGCGAACTCATGCCCTTCCGCCTGCCGTTCAACCCCGAATCCTTCCCGCCGGCCGGTGGCGCGCTGCGCGTCGAACTGCACGCGCGGGTGATCCAGTCCGGCCAGTTGGCCTGGCGCCTGCATCCGTTGCGGATCGCCCAGCCGACCACCCAGTCCCTCGGCGAACTGCGCCTGGTACGCGCGCCGTGACGGCACCGCAAGCCCTGACCCAGGCGCTGGGCGAGCTGCTCGGCGACGCCCGGCTCAGCGCCACCGCGCTGCCCGGCACCGACCTGCGCCTGTGGCTGATCGACGCGCAGAACATGGACCGCCAGTTCAGCCCGGAGGAAACCCGCCGCATCCTCGAAGAGCCGCCGTACTGGTGCTTCTGCTGGGCCAGCGGGCTGGTCCTGGCGCGCTGGCTGGCGGAGCGCCCGCAGTGGGTCCGCGACAAGCGCGTGCTGGACTTCGGCAGCGGCTCCGGGGTGGCGGCGATCGCCGCGGCCCGCGCCGGCGCCGCCGAGGTGGTGGCTTGCGACCTGGATCCCCTGGCGCTGGCAGCGAGCCGGGCGAACGCCGAACTGAACGGAGTGGAGCTGAGCTATTCGGCGGACTTCTTCGCCGAGGACGATCGCTTCGACCTGATTCTGGTGGCCGACGTGCTCTACGACCGCGCCAACCTGCCGCTGCTCGACCAGTTCCTCAGCCGCGGCCGCCAGGCGCTGGTCGCCGACTCGCGGGTCCGTGACTTCCGTCATCCGCTGTACCGACGCCTGGACGTGCTCGAAGCCTGTACCTGGCCGGACCTCGCCGAGCCCGCCGAATTCCGCCTGGTCAGCCTGTATCACGCCGAACGCGGGCAAGCCTGAGGCACGGGCTTGTTTGCGCGCGGCGCGCCCCCACTTATAGTGGTCACCACCTTGCGTTTCCGAGAATCGACATGAGCGATACGCCCTACATCTTCGACGTCACCGGCGCCAACTTCGAGCAGCTGGTCATCGAGAACTCGTTCCACAAGCCGGTCCTGGTGGACTTCTGGGCCGACTGGTGCGCCCCGTGCAAGGCGCTGATGCCGCTGCTGGCGCAGATCGCCGAGTCCTACCAGGGCGAATTGCTGCTGGCCAAGGTCAACTGCGACGTCGAGCAGGACATCGTGATGCGCTTCGGCATCCGCAGCCTGCCGACCGTGGTCCTGTTCAAGGATGGCCAGCCGGTCGACGGTTTCGCCGGCGCCCAGCCCGAATCGCAGATCCGCGCCCTGCTCGAACCCCATGTGAAAGCACCGGCGCTGCCCGACGAAGACCCGCTGGAAGTGGTCCAGGCGCTATTCGCCGAAGGCCGCATCGGCGACGCCGAAGCGACCCTGAAAGCCCTGCTGGCGGAGAACAACGAGAACGCCGCGGCGCTGATCCTCTACGCCCGCTGCCTGGCCGAGCGCGGCGAACTGGAAGAGGCGCAGGCCATCCTCGACGCGGTGAAGAGCGACGAGCACAAGCAGGCCCTGGCCGGCGCCCGCGCGCAGCTGACCTTCCTGCGCCAGGCTGCCGACCTGCCCGACAGCGCAGAGCTGAAGAGCCGCCTGGCGGCCGATGCCGGCGACGACGAGGCAGCCTACCAGTTGGCCGTCCAGCAGCTCGCCCGACAGCAGTACGAGGCGGCCCTGGACGGACTGCTCAAGCTGTTCCTGCGCAACCGCGGCTACCAGGACGACCTGCCGCGCAAGACCCTGGTGCAGGTCTTCGACCTGCTTGGCAACGACCACCCGCTGGTCACCGCCTACCGCCGCAAGCTGTACCAGGCGCTCTACTGAGTCGCCGAGCCCCGTCCGCGGGGCTCAGTCCTCCAGCCAGACGAACACCTGGGTGCCGTCGACCACCTCGACCTTGACCCGGGCGTCGTGCCGCAGGCGCACCAGCAGTTGCTTGGCGGCGCCGGCATTGCCGCTGAACCCCTCCAACTCCGCCAGCAACTGCGGCCCCTCGATCCGCCCGCTGCCGCGCAGCAGGTCCTGGGCGGTCTGCCATAGGCGATCCACCGGCGCTGCCGGCGCCGGCGCCCTGGCCGCCGCGACCTGCGGCTCGCCCAGCGGCGGCGGGGGCACGTGTTGCGCCAGCTGGCGCCAATCCTCGGCGTCCAGTTCCAGGGTCAGGTCCACCGGCCAGTCGCCGATGCTTCCGCGAATCCGCACCATCTCGTTTCTCCACAAGCGAATCGCGCCATGCTCCCACGTCGGCGCGTAGGGGCCAAATCGGCCAGGCTAGGCAGGCGGAAAAATTCGTTATAACGTAACAAACTCTTTTCCTTCCTTGCCGGAGTCCCGTTCATGCGCCCACTGCTGTTAGCCCTCGTCTTGCTGCCGTTCGCCGCCCAGGCCCATGACGACCACGACCATGACCACGCCCATGGCAGCCTGGGCAAGCACGAGCACGGCGTCGCCCAGTTGAACGTGGCGCTGGACGGCAAGACCCTCGAACTGGAGCTGGACAGCCCGGCGATGAACCTGGTCGGTTTCGAACACGCCGCCAGCACCGACGCGGACAAGGCCGCCGTGGCCAAGGCCCGCGCGCAGCTGGAAAAACCGCTGGAGCTGTTCGCCCTGCCGGTCACCGCCGGCTGCTCGGTGGCCAGCCAGGAACTGCGGAGTCCGCTGTTCGGCGACAAGGCGCCGGCCCACGCGCACAAGGAGAAGGCAGGCCACGAACACGAACACGGTCATGCCGATATCCACGCCCATTACCAGCTCAGTTGCGAGAAGCCCGAGCTGCTCAAGCTGCTGACCCTCGCCGAGTTCTTCAAGCGCTTCCCCGCCACCCAGAAAATTCAGGTACAACTGATCGGTCCCGACGGCCAGAAAGGCGCCGACCTGGCTCCGGCCAGCGCCGAGCTGAAGCTGTAGGATCGTTCCGGAGGCGCCGCGAGGGATTCGGCGCGGCGCCCCTCCATCCATTCTCGAGGCTCCGGCGGAGCGTTCCGCCCCTACCCCCATGAGCGCACTGATCACCCTGACCAACCTCGGCTTCGCCTGGCCCGGCCAGGCGGAGTTGCTGGACATTCCCAGCTTCCATCTCGAACGCGGCGAGAGCCTGTTCCTCAAGGGGCCTTCCGGCAGCGGCAAGACCACCCTGCTCGGCCTCCTCGGCGGCGTGCAGAAGCCCGGCCGCGGCAGCATCCGCCTGCTCGGCGAGGACCTGGAAAAGCTGTCCGCCGCGCGCCGCGACCATTTCCGCGTCGACCACACCGGCTACATCTTCCAGCAGTTCAACCTGCTGCCATTCCTCTCGGTACGCGAGAACGTCGAGCTGCCCTGTCACTTTTCCGCGTTGCGCCGTCAGCGCGCCCGCGAACGCCACGGTAGCCCGGCGCAGGCCGCCAGCCATTTGCTCGGCCAGCTCGGCCTCGGCGGCGAACTGCACGAACGCCGCGCCGACAGCCTGTCCATCGGCCAGCAGCAGCGGGTCGCCGCCGCCCGCGCGCTGATCGGCCAGCCGGAGCTGGTGATCGCCGACGAGCCGACCTCGGCGCTCGACGCCGACAGCCGCGAGGCGTTTCTCCAGTTGCTCTTCGCCGAATGCCGCGAGGCCGGCGCCAGCCTGCTGTTCGTCAGCCACGACCAGAGCCTGGCCGGGCTGTTCGACCGCAGCCTGTCCCTTTCCGATCTCAACCGCGCCGCCCGGCCGGCAGGACTCTGAGCATGTATCTCTTCCGACTGGCACTGGCCAGCCTGGCCAACCGCCGCTTCACCGCCCTGCTGACGATCTTCGCCATCGCCCTCTCCGCCTGCCTGCTGCTCGCGGTGGAGCGGGTCCGCACCGAGGCCAAGGCCAGCTTCGCCAGTACCATCTCCGGAACCGACCTGATCGTCGGCGCGCGCTCCGGCTCGGTGAACCTGCTGCTCTACTCGGTATTCCGCATCGGCAACGCGACCAACAACATCCGCTGGGACAGCTACCGGCACTTCGCCGAAAACCCGCGGGTGAAGTGGGCGATCCCGATCTCCCTCGGCGACTCGCACCGCGGCTACCGGGTAATGGGTACCGATGCCGGCTATTTCGAGCACTACCGCTACGGCCGCGGCCAGGAACTGCAACTGGCCGAGGGCCGCGCCTTCGGCCAGGACCTGTTCGACGTGGTGCTCGGCGCCGAGGTGGCCGAAGCCCTGCACTACAGGCTCGGCGAGAAGATCGTGCTGGCCCATGGGGTGAGCACGGTGAGCCTGGTCAAGCACGACGACAAGCCGTTCACCGTGGTCGGCATCCTCCAGCGCACCGGTACCCCGGTGGACCGCACCCTGCACATATCCCTCGCCGGCATGGAGGCGCTGCACGTCGACTGGCGCAACGGGGTGCCGGCGATGGGCGCCGGGCGCGTCAGTGCCGAGCAGGCGCGGCACATGGACCTGCAACCACAGGCGATCACCGCGTTCCTGGTCGGCCTGAAGAGCAAGGTGGCGACCTTCGCCCTGCAACGCGAGGTCAACGACTATCCCGGCGAACCGCTGATGGCGATCCTCCCCGGTGTCGCCCTGCAGGAACTGTGGGGCCTGATGGGCACCGCCGAGAAGGCACTGTTCGTGGTCTCGCTGTTCGTCGTCCTCACCGGCCTGATCGGCATGCTCACGGCGATCCTCACCAGCCTCAACGAGCGCCGCCGGGAGATGGCCATCCTGCGCTCGGTGGGCGCGCGCCCCTGGCACATCTTCGGCCTGCTGCTGGCCGAGGCCTTCAGCCTGGCGCTGGCCGGCGTCGCCCTCGGCCTGGGCCTGCTCTACCTCGGCATCGCCGCCAGCCAGGGCTACGTCCAGGCCAACTACGGCATCTACCTGCCGCTGGCCTGGCCGAGCGACTATGAGTGGAGCCTGCTCGGGGCTATCCTGGCGGCCGCCGTGCTGATCGGCTGCGTGCCGGCCTGGCGCGCCTACCGCCAGTCCCTGGCCGATGGCCTGTCGATCCGCCTATGACCCGGAGATATTCCCCGATGCTGCGCTCCCTGACCGTCCTCCTGCTGGCTTTCGCCCTGCTCCTGGGCAGTGCCGTGGCGCGCGCCGCGCCGCGCGAACTGACCTGGTCGCAACTGATCCCGGCCGGCGCCCCGCCCGCCCCGGCGCCGCTGCCGATCCACGACCTCGCCAACGCCCTCAGCGAAGCCGGTCCGGCTGCCAGCCAGCAGAGCCCCAACGCCCCGGTGGTGAAGGCACTGGACGGCATCGAGGCCAAGCTGCCGGGCTACATCGTGCCGCTGGAAATCAGCGAGGCCGGGCTGGTCACCGAGTTCCTCCTGGTCCCCTACTACGGCGCCTGCATCCACGTACCGCCGCCGCCGTCGAACCAGATCGTCTACGTGAAGACCGCCAAGGGCGTGCAGATGGACGAGTTGTACCAGCCATTCTGGGTCGAGGGCACCTTCAAGGTGGAGAACGCCAGCAGCGAGCTGGCGGCGGCCGGCTACCGCATGCAGGCGAGCAAGGTGACGCCCTACGAATACGAAGGTGGCTGAACGACATGCGACAATCCGCCGCGCCATTTACGTTGCGGCGGTCACATTTGCTCCTAGGATTGATTGAGCTGTGTCAAGGAAGGCAACTGTTAGCTGGCTGACCATTAGCAGCACCAACACTTTCTAATACAAGGAATGGAGCTCATCATGCGTAAGTCCTGGCTTACCGCTTCCCTGCTGGCCCTCACCGTCGCCTCCCCGTTCGCCGCTGCGGATATTCAAGGACACAAGGCCGGTGACTTCATCATCCGTGGCGGCTTCGCCACCGTCGATCCCGACGACAGCAGTTCCGACATCAAGCTGGACGGCGCCAAGCAGCGCGGTACCAAGGCGACTGTCGACAGCGACACCCAGCTCGGCCTGACCTTCACCTACATGTTCGCCGACAAGTGGGGCGTGGAACTGGTCGCCGCCACTCCGTTCAACCACCAGGTCGACGTCAAGGGCCTCGGCCCGGGCCTGGACGGCAAGCTGGCCGACATCAAGCAACTGCCGCCGACCCTGCTGCTCCAGTACTACCCCATGGGCGGTACCAACAGCGCCTTCCAGCCCTACGGCGGCCTGGGCGTGAACTACACCACCTTCTTCGACGAAGACCTGGCCAGCAACCGCAAGGCGCAGGGTTTCAGCAGCATGAAGCTGCAGGACTCCTGGGGCCTGGCCGGCGAACTGGGCTTCGACTACATGCTCAACGAGCACGCGCTGTTCAACATGGCCGTCTGGTACATGGACATCGACACCAAGGCCAGCATCAACGGCCCGAGCGCCCTGGGCGTGAACAAGACCAAGGTCGACGTGGACGTCGATCCGTGGGTCTACATGATCGGTTTCGGCTACAAGTTCTGAGTCGTAGACTGTCGCGGGGCTTGCGCCCCCAACGGGAAAAGGCGCCTTCGGGCGCCTTTTTTCATCCTGCGGAAACGGACCCCATGTACCCCTGGCTGAAGACCCTGCACATCACCTTCGCCCTCAGCAGCGCCGCCCTGTTCGTCTGGCGCCTGGCCTGGAACTGGTCGGGGCGCAAGGCCAGCGGCATCCGCCGCTGGGGACCGCACCTGGTGGACACCCTGCTGCTGCTCAGCGCGCTCGGCCTGGTGCACCTGGCGATGCCCTGGCCGCTGCCGCTCTGGCTGCTGGCGAAGCTGGGGCTGTTGCTGGGCTACATCGTCTGCGCGGCGTTCGCCCTGCGGATGGCGCGGGGCCCCGGCAAGGGCCTGCTCAGCGTCCTCAGCCTCACCCTGCTGGGCGGGATCTTCTACCTGGCGCTGAACAAGCCCTGGTGGTGATCAGCGTCCGAGCAGGCGCGCCAGGCCCACGCCCATCGGCGTCGGCTGGTCGAAGCGGAAACGCCTCAGCAGGCGCTCGTTGTTCGCCCGCGAATGCCTGATGTCACCGGCTCGCGCGTCGGCGTGGGTCACCGGCGGCAGGCCACCGAGCACCTGGCCGATCTCCGCCAGCAACTGCTTCAGGCTGATGCTGCGATTCAGGCCGACGTTCACCGCCCCGGGTTCCACCGCCGTCGCCTCCAGCGCCTGGACCAGGAAATCGACCAGGTCGGCGACGTAGATGAAGTCGCGGGTCTGCTCGCCGTCGCCGAACACGGTGATCGGCGTCCCCTTCAGGGCGCGCTCGGTGAATATGCTGATCACCCCGGAATAGGGCGAGGACGGGTCCTGGCGCGGCCCGTAGACGTTGAAGAAGCGGAAGATCGCCGGCTCCAGCCCATGCTGGCGGCGATAGAAATCGAGGTAGTACTCGCTGGCCAGCTTGTCCGACGCGTAGGGCGTCAGCGGCGACTTCGGGGTGTCTTCGTCGATCGCCGTGCCTTCGCCGTTCTGCCCGTAGACCGCTGCGCTGGAAGCGAACACCACGCGCTTCACGCCCTGCTCGCGCATCGCTTCGCAGAGGTTCAGGGTGGCGATGAAATTGCTCTGGTGGGTGGCGACCGGGTCGTCCACCGAGGCCTGTACCGAGGCGACCGCGGCCAGGTGGGCGACCGCCGCGCAGCCCTTCAGGGCGGCCGCCAGGGTCGCCGCGTCGGCGGCGTCGCCTTCGAGCAGCTCTACCCGTTCGTCGTCCAGGGGCAGGTTGTCGCGCTTGCCGGTGGACAGGTTGTCCAGCACACGCACGCGGTAGCCGCGCGCCAGCAGCGCGTCGGTCAGGTGGGAGCCGATGAAACCGGCGCCGCCGGTGATCAGGATGGGGCGTTCAAACATGCCTGTAGTACCTGTCCAATAGAGCCGGCAAACCTGCGCGCCAGGCGCGCGGCTTGATGCCGAAGGTGTGGAGGATCTTCTTGCAGACCATCACCGCGTGCTGCGGCTCGTCGAGCGCGTCCGGGCGCGCGGCATGGGCCTCCGCCGAAGGCTCCTGGATCAGGTTGGAGCGATAGGTACGCGCCTCGTTGAGGATCACCTGTCCCAGCGCCAGGGTGGTGGTCGCTTCCAGTCCGCCGTAGTGGTAGGTGCCCCACAGCGGCGCCTGGCAGTCGAGCTGCTTGAGCACCGAGAGCACCACCCGCGCGGCGTCGTCCACCGGCGTCGGGTTGCCGCGCCGGTCGTCGGCGAGGAACAGCGGCTGCGGTTGCTCGGCGCGGCTGAGGAAACGTCCCAGCAAGCCGTTCGGGCTTTCGTCCAGCAGCCAGCCGAAGCGGATCAGCACATGTCGCGGGCAGGCCGCGCGCACGCTCTGCTCCATGCGCCAGAGCGCCTGGCCACGCAGGCCCAGCGGAAGGGTCTCGTCCTTCTCGCTGTAGGCGGTGGCGCGGGCGCCGTCGAAGACCCGGTAGCTGGACGGCTGGACCAGCAGGATCTCGTAGTGCTGGCAGAGCTCCGCGAGGCGCTCGACGGCGCGCTCCTGGGCGCCCAGGCGCTCCGCCTCGACCTGCTCGGCCTGGAACCAGTCGTGGTAGAAGGCGAGGTTGATCACCGCGTCGGGGCGCGTTTCGTCCAGCAGGGTGGTGAGGCTGGCGGCATCCCAGCCCTGCTCGGGTGGTCTGGGCGCGAGGAAACCGATGTCTTCCTCCGCCCCTAGGCGGATCAGCGCCTGTCCAAGGGCATTACCGCCGCCCAAAAGCATCAGGCGCATTCGCATGGTGTAGGGGGGCACTCGAAATCTGATAGTGAATAGCGACGCGGCGCACGCCCCAAGGCAATGACATCCTGCGCCTCGCTGGCGACATGAAAGGTGCGGGCATCGGGTGCTGCTTGTCGCGGCAGGTACCCCGGACAGCGCCGCCGTTATTTTCATGCAACCTGACACGCCGCATTCTTGCTGTGCCTCCGGTGAAGCGTCAAGCATTCACCGGGCCAGCTCCGCCTGCGGCGCGGATCGGCGGGACGAATGGCAGCGCGCGGCGGCGTCAGGCCGGTAGCGCGCCGGCCCGATAGTCCTTGGGCGAAACCTCGAACTGCTTCTTGAACGCCCGGCTGAAATGCGCCGAGTCGCTGAAACCCCACTTGAAGGCGATGGAGGTGATCGATTCGCCGCGCAGCCGTGGGTTGCCGAGGTCGGCGGCGCTGCGGCTGAGGCGCTGGCGGAGAATGTAGCGGCAGACGCTGTCGCCCTGCTCCTCGAACAACCGGTACAACTGGCGCACCGAGATGCGCAGGCGGCCGGCGAGCATGTCCGGACTCAGGCGCGGCTCCTGCAGGGATTGCTCGATCAGACGCTCCGCGTGCCGGCGCAGACTGTAGCCATAGAGCCCGGCCAGCGGTCCCTCCAATTCCTCGCCGGCGTGCTGTAGCGCCGGCCCGAGCAGGGCGATCAGCGCCTCCTGCAACGCCCCGCCCTCGTCCGCCACCGCCCACGGCTGCAGTTCTCCGGCGCACACCTGCTGCACCAGCAGGCTCAGCAGGCGACCGCTGGCGCAGTTCGGCGAGAGTTTGCCGAAGGCCCGCTGGCTGGGTGGCAGGTGCCGGCATACCTCTTCGCGGGAGAGATGGAACGAGGTGTGTTCGATGAGTCCGTGGGGAATGATCTCGCAGCCGCCCGCGGAGTCCATCAGCGCCATTTCCCCTGGCGCCAGCTCTATGCTGTCCCCACCCTGGCGCAGTTGCGCATGGCCGCTGCGCTGGACGACCAGGAAGCAGTGGCGGTCGTCGTCATGATCGGCATGGGTGGCCTGGCGGGCGATGCGCCCTGCGTTGGTGCGGATCTGCGCCAACTCCAGACCGCCGAGGTCCTGCCGCGAGATATCGCCGATGAACAGCGTCCGGTTCAGCGCGGGTTGCGATTCGAAGCGCCCGCAGACCTGGCGCAACGCCTGGTTCCAGGCTTCGAAGCTGTTGTGTGCGGAAGACAGGGTATGCACCGGGCACCTCCTGACGGCAACGGCCATCGTTATTGTTGTATGGCGCGGCAATTACCGAGCCACGCAGCGCTGCCGTTATGATTAACATGTTATCGATATACCCACAAGCTAGCGCAAATGGACCGGCGGATACGCATCCGGGAGAGCCGGCAAGGGCCGTTCAGGCGGGAGAAAGCAGGCGCTGCAATTGGGCGAAGGCGCCCAGCAGGGCCAGGCGCTGCTCGGCGACCAGAGGGATGTAGCGGCGATAGGCGGGGAAGCGGTTGACCACCTCGCACGCCCCCAGGTGTTCCAGGCTCACGGTCCAGCCCCTGTCGTCGCGGCAGAGGCGCAAACTCCGGAAGTCCAGCGGCATGAGCTGCTCCAGCAAGACCCGGTCGCCCCCCTGCAAGGCCTCCCGCAACGGCTCGAGCCCGCTCCCGCTGCGTACCTTGCAAAGGATGCCGCGACGCCGCAAACAACCGGCGTGACGCAGCTCCAGGCTGGCCGGCGGCCCCCCGGGCGCCGCCACGAACAGGCTGAACTCGGTGCTGACGATATGCACGAACAGGTGCGCCTGGACCCGCTCGCGAACCTCGAGGCTCAGCTCTTTCGTACGCAGCAACAGCCTGCCGTCCTGCGCCTCGCCGTCGCACGCAGCCAGGTTGCGCCGCACCAGGGCCAGGGTGGCTCCGGGGCGATAGGCGGCTGGCCGCCAGTCGCGCCAGTGACGCTCATACCAGCGCGCCCAGGCGGACATGCGCCCTCTCCCGCTGCTGCTGGTCCTCTTCGGCGAATTCCTTCTCCAGCACCTCTTCCACCGCCAGCGGACGGAACGGATTCACCCGCTGTACGCACAGGGTCCAGAACAGGGCGTAGGCGGCCGCCAGGCCGAGCATCAGGGCGAACGGCAGGTAGATGTCGGCGGGATTCATCCCCGGCGGCGTGATGTAGAACATCCCCAGCAGGATTCCGACGCTGGAGAACAGCTGCGGCAACGGGAACAGCGGCGAGCGGTAGGCGCGCGGCAGGTCCGGGCGACGGATGCGCAGCAGCACCACGGAGAGGGTCACCAGCAGGTAGGCGGTGCCCCAGGCGCAGACCGCAGCCAGGACCAGGTGGATGATCCCTTCGCTGTCGCCGCCCAGCCACCAGGCGTGCAGGCAGGGAATCGCCGCTGCCACGGCGATGCACAGCAACGGTGTCTTGAAGCGCGGGTGCAGGTAGGTGAAGGCCTTCGGCAAGGCGCCATCCAGCGCCATCCCGTAGAGAATCCGCGGCAGGCCGGCCATCAGGGTGTTGATGGTGGCGGCCCCGGCGAACAGCAGGCCCACGCCCAGCCAGATGCGTCCGAACGGTCCCATCACCTGCTCGGCGAATCGCGGGATCGCCATCGGCGTCTCCAGCAGGTGCAGGCCGCCGCCGAGGTCGAGGTTTTCCACCTGCCGGCGCATCGCCGCGCCATAGAGGAACATGCAGCAGGCCACCCCGATCAACCCCAGGGCCATCGCCCGCGGCAGGGTCCGCGAAGCGTGGCGCACCTCCGGCGTCAGCGGCGTGACGAATTCGCAACCGACGAACATGAACATCGCCATGCCCACCAGCGACAGCAGGGTCGGCAGGTCGTCGCCGACCATCGAGGCCCCGAACCAGCCCTGCAACTCCACCGCGGGCAGGCGCAACAGGCCGGTCACGGCGAAGATCATCAGGGTGCTCCACATGCCGAAGGTGAGGATCACTTCGGCGCGACCGAAGGCGGTGATCCCCAGCGCATTCAGCAGGCCGAAGCAGAGCACCATGCCGACGCCCACCAGCCAGGCGCCGCCGCCCGGCTCGGTGAGGGTATTCAGCGACTCGAAGTTGACCAGCGCCATGGTGCCGCTGAGCATGGTTTCGGCGGTGCCGGCGAACACATGGACGATCAGGTAGGCCGACAGCGTGCCGGTGATCGCGAAGAAGCGCCCGAGGCCGCACGACAGGTAGTCGTAGACCGAGCCACGGGTCGGCAGCAGGCAGGCGGCCTCGGCGAAGGTGGTGGACTGCGCCAGCATCAGCAGCAGCGCCACCAGCATCGCCACGGCGAAGGTTCCGCCGCCCAGGCCGAAGCCGGTGGTGGCGGTGAGGATCACCGGGCTGGCCATGATCAACCCGACCGAACTGGCCAGGGCGGTGGGGAAACCAACCCGCCCGCGGAGCAGGTGCTGGGTGAGTCTGGAGTTGGACATCGACGTATCCTCGACGGCAGCGTTGCTGTTGTTGTTCTTGCGTCAGGCCCTGCGGGACGCACCGGCGTCCCGTACGCTCCGCCGGCAGGCGAGGCGTGTCGAACAAAAGGCTGCCGCGGAGGGCAGCGAAAGAGCCGAACGAATCGGCTCCCCCCGATTCATCGATATCAGTAGGCGATGCACACCGACTTGTTCTCGGTGTACGCCTCGATCGCCGCATGGCCCATCTCGCGTCCGATGCCGGACTGCTTGAAGCCGCCGAACGGCATCGACGGGTCGAGCAGGTTGTGGGCGTTCACCCATACCGTGCCGGCCTTGATCCTGGGTACCAGGTCCATGACCTGGCGCAGGTCGTTGGACCAGATGCTCGCACCGAGCCCGTAGATGCTGTCGTTGGCCAGGCGCACCGCTTCGTCGAGATCGTCGAAGGGCGTCGCCACCAGCACCGGCCCGAAGATTTCCTCGCGCACCACCTGCATCCCCGGGGTGACGTCGGCAAGGATCGTCGGCTGCACGTAGAACCCCGTCTCGCCCTGGCGCGCCCCACCGCAGACCACGCTGGCGCCCTCGGCCACCCCGCTTTCGATCATCCCCAGCACCCGCTCCTGCTGCCTGGCCGAGACCAGCGGGTTGATCTGCGTGGTCGGATCCAGGCCGGGGCCGATGCTCAGGTCGCCGGCGATGGCCGCCAGGCGCTCCAGCACCTGGTCGAAACGCTTGCGCTGCACATAGAGGCGCGAGCCAGCGGTGCAGACCTGCCCCTGGTTGAAGAAGATCGCGCCGGCGGAACCGGCGGCAGCCATGTCCAGGCTGGTGTCATCGAGGATGATCACCGGGGATTTGCCGCCGAGTTCGAGGGAAAAACGCGTCATGTTCTCCACCGCCGCATGCCCGATCAGCTTGCCCACCGGGGTCGAGCCGGTGAACGCCAGCTTGTCGATGCCCGGGTGCGCCGCCAGTGCCGCGCCGGCCTCGGCGCCCGTGCCGGTGACGATGTTCACCACTCCTGGCGGAATCCCCGCCTCCAGGCACAACTGGCCGAGGCGCAGGGCGGTCAGCGGGGTTTCGTCGGCCGGCTTGAGGACCACGGTGCAGCCGCAGGCCAGGGCCGGGACGATCTTCCAGATCGCCATCAGCAAGGGGAAATTCCACGGCACGATGGCTCCAACCACGCCCACCGGCTCCGGCACCGTGTAGGCTCGGTAGCGCGCGCCTGGGACCGCGGCGATCGACAGGTCGAGGCTGCGGCCCTCGATCTTGGTCGCCCAGCCGGCCATGTAGCGGATGAACTCGACCGAGGCGCCGACCTCCAGGGCCCGCGACAGGTTGATCGACTTACCGTTGTTCAGGGTCTCCAGCTGCGCCAGTTGCTCGCCATGCGCCTCGATCCGTTCCGCCAGTCGCAGCAGCAGGCGCTCGCGATCGGCCGGGCGCTGGCCTGCCCAGTTGCCTTCGAACGCACGCCGCGCGGCGGCGACCGCCCGATCGACGTCTTCGGCGCCGGCGCGGGCCACGCGCGCCAGCTCGGTACCGGTCGCCGGGTCGTACAGCGGCATGTCGGCGCCGGAACGCGCCGGCCCGGACTCGCCGTCGATCAGCAGGCCATGGGGACTGCGCAAGAAGGCGCTGACGGACGGGTCGATGGCAATACTCATGTGTGCTCCTCGGCTTGGCGACGGCGCTGCGTCATGCATGCGCCTACTACCCGGGAATACTCTGGACCCGCCGCTCCCCCGCTCGCTTGCTCCAGCCTGCCGGGTTTCTTGCCGCTGCCTGCCAAGCCAGGCAGAGAGAGACAAGACGGCGCGCCGGGGCATGGACATTCTGCCCGGCAGGCGGGACAGTGGACGTCCCGCCGCCTCGTCCCACGGGAGTCCCGCGCCATGCCTTCGACCCTGTCGCCCGACCTCGGCCCGCGCTGCATGCAGGCCTTCACCCAGGTGGTGCCGGCCAGCCTGTGCGTGTTCTATCGCATCGACGAGGATTGCCGCGCACACGATTTCCAGCTCCTGCGGATGCCGGCCGGCATGCACCGCGACTACCTGCGCCACTACCGCGACTACGATCCGCTGCAGCCGCGCCACTGCCTGGCCAGCGCTTCGCCGGTGGTGCCGCTGCGCCAGGGCATCGCCCGCCAGCCTGCGGAGGACAGCGCGCTGTACCAGGGCTTCCTGCGACGCCACGGGATCTGCGACGTGGTCGAGGTGCTGGCGCATGCGCATCAGCGTCCGGTCGCGGCCCTGTCGTTGCTGCGCGACGCCCGCCTAGGGGCCTTCTCCGACCAGGAGCTGCGACAGTTGCGCGCCCTGCATGGCCTGATGGAGCTGGCGGCGCAGGCATGCGCCACGCCAACGGCCAGCGCCGAGCGCCTGCAAGGCCTGACACCGAGGGAACGGGAGATCGCCCTGCTGCTGCGCGACGGCGTCAGCAACAAATGCCTGGCGCAGTGCCTCGGACTCGGCCTGCCGACGGTGAAGACCCACCTGCTCAACCTGTTCCGCAAGACCGGCGCGCGCAGCCGCACCGAGCTGGTGAAGCGACTCTTCCTCTAGCCGCGCGCGGCCTGGGGGCTGCGCGCCTCCAGCCAGAAGAGGAACTGCCGCACCGCCAGCGGCTTGCCGCTCTCGTGCAGGCCGCGCAGGCGCTCGCGGTGGCGCCTGAAGGAAAAACCGGGAAATACCCAGGACAGGTTCAACAGGTACCAGGCCAGGGCGCCGACATCGGCGAAGTGCAACACCTCCCAACCTTCGCCGCCTGCCACCGGCGGCAACTCCGCGGCCTCCAGCTGGGCCCGGGCGAAACCCAGGTTCCAGTGCGGTGCCTCCGGCGTCGGCGCCGGTTCGCCGAGCAACGCATAGAACTCGCGGTTGAAGTCGCCGGCCACCTGCTGGGTGAGGAAACAGCCGCCGGGCGCCAGCACCCGCCGGACCTCCGATGGCAGATAGGACTCGTGGCGGTTGCCGACCAGGTCGAAGGTGCCATCGGCGAACGGCAACGCCCCGCCGCCATCGCCCTCCCGGCCCTGGCGATGGTTGTCCGGCGCGCCCTCCACCTCGACCACGCGGATGCCCAGGGGCTCCAGGCGCCCCCGGGCAATCTCCAGGTTGGGCGCCCAGCCCTCGGTAGCCACGGTGAGCGGCGGACGATACGGCAGCCGGCTCAACCATTCGCCGCCGCCGGTGCCCATGTCCAGCAGGCTGGCGGCGGCCCGGCAGCGCTCCAGCATGCGCCCCGGGAAATCCCATGGCGGCGGCTCCAGGCGGATGCGCCCGCCATAGTCGTATTCCCAGCCGCGCATCGGTGTGCGGCCGGCTTCCACCAGCAGCGCGTCGAATTCGTCGCCCGTCGCCATTTCGCCGTTCTCCCAGAGACCGCCCGCTACCATCCCCGAGTCTCCTCGCCAAGGCAAGCCCATAGAGAATGTAAAGCTTGCTTGACAAAGAAGAGCATCCCGGCCAATGTAAAGCCCCCTTTACATGGACGGTTCAACCATGACCCACAAACGTTTCTTCCTCGAACTGCTTCTCGCGCTGGTCGGCTATGCCGCTGCCGTTCTGATCAGCGGCCAGTTGCTGGCAGGCACGGAACCGGGCGCCGGCCGGGTCTTCCTCGCCCTGCTGCCGGTGCCACCGATGGTCGCCCTGGCGCTGGTGGTGATCCGTTACCTGCGGCGCCTCGACGAAATGGCCCGGCGCATCCATCTCGAAGCCCTCGCCCTGGCCTTCGTCGGCACCGCCCTGCTCACCTTCGCCTACGGTTTCCTCGAAACCACCGGCTTTCCGAAACTCTCGATGTTCTTCGTCTGGCCCCTGATGGGCGCGTTCTGGGCCATCGGCTGCGTCCTGGGACTGAGGCGCTACGCATGAGGAACCGCATTCGCGAGTTGCGCGCGGAGCGCGGTTGGTCACAGGCGGAGCTGGCCGGAAAGCTGGAGGTATCGCGGCAGACGGTGAACGCCATCGAAACCGGCCGCTACGATCCAAGCCTGCCCTTGGCCTTCAAGCTCGCCCGGGTGTTCGGACTGGCGATAGAAGCGATCTTCGACGACCGGGAAGGCCAGCTGGACTGAGTCCGGTCCCGCTTCCGAAAACGTCCGGGGCGCCCCCTGGCGACCCCGGCGGCGAGCCCCCCTTACCCTGTACCAAATGGCAGTTGCCGCATTTCCCCTCGGGGCTAGCCTTGGACCAGGCCTATCGCCAGCCTTCCCCCTGGTCCCCGCTCGATACGCTGAAAAACCACGGATAACGTCTTTTCAACCGGCAAGACAGGAGTCTCAGCCATGTCGAAAGATTCTGTTCTTGGCTTATTCAGGCAACACGCAGATACCCATCCCGAACGCCCCGCCCTCGTCGATCGCGAGCGCTCGTTCAGCTACCGCGAACTCGACCGGCTCAGCGACCGGCTGGCCGCCCACCTGGCCAGGCGCGGCGTCGCCCGCGGCGAGCTGCTGCCCCTGCTGGCCGAACGCTCGGCCGAACTGGTCATCGCCATCCTGGCGGCCGCCAAGTGCGCAGCGGCCTACGTACCGGTGGACCGTCGACAACCCGACAGGCGCAAGCGGGAAATCCTCCGCCAGTGCCAGGCCCCCTTGGCCCTCGCCACCCAGGCCGAGGACCTGCCGGGGCAACCGGTGGAGGTCATCGCACAGGCGCTCGCGACGAGTGCGGCGGGTGCCGCGCCGAGACCGGCGCTCGACGGCAGCGAAGCGCTGTATGTGATCTTCACCTCGGGCACCACCGGCGAACCCAAGGGCGTGGTGATCGAGAGTCGCTCCCTGGCCAACCTCGTGAGCTGGCACAACCGGCGCTTCAATATGGATCAACGGAGCCGCACCACCCTGATGGCCGGCGTCGGCTTCGACGTTTCCCAATGGGAAATCTGGTCCACCCTGTGCGCAGGCGCCTGCCTCCACCTGGTACCCGACGAGGTGCGCCCAGACCCGGCGGCGCTGCTGGCATTCTTCGCCGAGCAGCGGATCAGCCACGCCTTCGCGCCTACCGTGATGGTGCCCGCGCTGGCGGAGCAGCCCGCCCCGCCGTCGCTGGCGCTGCGCTACCTGTTCTGCGCCGGGGAAAAACTGCCGCCGGTCGCAACCGGCGGGCTGCCCTATACCGTGGTGGATTACTACGGCCCGACCGAGGCCACGGTCTTCGCCACCTGCCGCATCGTCGACGCCGAAGCACATCGGCGACCCGCCTCGATCGGCACGCCCATCGACGGCTGCGAGGCATTCATCCTCGACGCCGACGACCGGACTTGCCATGGCGACCGACCCGGTGAACTGAACCTGGCGGGCGTCTGCCTGGCGCGCGAATACCTGCGCGACCCGGACATGACCGCCAGGCGCTTCCACTACTCGCAGGCACTGCGGCGTCGGCTCTACCGCACCGGCGACAAGGCCCGCTGGTTGGCCGATGGCAGCCTGCAGTTCCTCGGTCGGCTGGACGACCAGGTGAAGATCCGCGGCCACCGCGTCGAACTCGGCGACGTCGAGGCCGCGCTGTTGCGCCAGCCGGCTATCCACGGCGCGGTGGTGCTGGCGCATGCCGACCCACGCTCCGGTAGCCAGCAATTGAGCGCCTTCGTGGTCCCCCGCCAGCAGGACGGCGATGCCAGGGCCGTGCTCGCCGCCATCAAGACCGCACTGCGCCAGGAACTGCCCGACTACATGCTGCCCAGCCGCTACCTGTCGCTGGACAGCCTGCCGACCACGGTCAACGGCAAGATCGACCGCCAGGCCCTGCGTCGACACCTGGACGAACAATGCCAGGAACGACTCGACGAGCAACGCTTCGGCACCCCCGGCGAACTGCAAGTGGCCCTGTCCTGGCAGGAAGTGCTGGGGCATACCGACTTCGGCCTGGACGACAGCTTCTTCGAGGTCGGCGGCCATTCCCTGCTGGCCGCCGCCCTGGTGCGCGAATTGAGCCGACGCTTCGGCAACCGTGCCTACATCCACGACATCTACCGCACCCCGAGCGTGCGCCAACTGGCGGCCAGCCTGGCGCGGCGCGCCGGCGAAGCGCCGCCGGCGCTGGACAGCGAACCGGCCCAGGAGCTGCAACGGGACGTGCGCCTGCCCGCCGACGTGGATTTCAGCCGCCCCATGGACACCGCCCAATTGCTGGCGCCACGGCACATCCTGCTCACCGGCGCCAGCGGGCTGATGGGCGCCCACCTGCTCGCCGAGCTGCTGGCCAGCCGCGAGGCCGACCTGCATTGTCCGGTCCGTGCGCAAAACGACGCCCATGCCCTCGAACGCCTGCGCCAGGCCGCCCGGCAGCACCGCATCGAACTCGCCGAGACGGACTGGCGACGGGTCAGGGCCTACGCCGCCGACCTCGCAGAACCAGGTTTCGGACTACCGGCGGAAACCTATCGCGAGCTGGCCGGCAGCGTCGACCAGGTCTTCCATTCCGCCAGCGCGGTGAACTTCATCCAGCCATACAGCTACATGAAGCGCGACAACGTCGAGGGGCTCGGCCAGGTCCTGCGCTTCTGCGCCAGCGGCCGCTGCAAGCCGCTGATGCTGCTGTCGAGCATCTCGGTGTACAGCTGGGGCCACCTGCATACCGGCAAGCGCCTGATGCGCGAGGACGACGACATCGACCAGAACCTGCCGGCGGTGGTCACCGACATGGGCTACGTGCGCAGCAAATGGGTGATGGAAAAGATCGCCGACCTCGCCGCCGAACGCGGCCTGCCGCTGATGACCTTCCGCCTCGGCTACGCCACCTGCCACAGCCGTACCGGCGCCTACGCCGACTACCAGTGGTGGAGCCGGCTGGCGCGGACCTGCCTGGAGTACCGGGCCGTGCCGCTCCTGCGCGAGCTGCGCGAGGGCCTGACCACGGTGGACTACATGGTAGAGGCGATCAGCGTCATCGCCCGCCAGCCTTCGGCGCTGGGCAAGAAATTCAACCTGGTGCCGAGCATTCCGCGCTGCCTGACCCTGGACGAGTTCTTCGGCCGTCTCGGGCGACGCGCCGGGCGTCCCCTTCGGCAGATGCCGTTCGACGACTGGGTAAGTCTCTGGGAAGACAATCGCGACGCCCCGCTCTATCCCCTGCTGAGCATGTTCCGCGACAACATGTACGCCGGCCGCAGCACCGTCGAGTTGTACCAGGACACCTATCTCTGGGACTGCACCAACGTCGAGGAACACCTGCGCGGGAGCGCCGTGCGCGAGCCGGAGTTCGACGACCGCCTGCTCGACCTGTACCTCGCCGGCCTGGGCGGCAGCGCCATGCGGTAAGGTCGAGGCCGCCGCGGCCGGTCGCCGCGGCGGTTACCGCAGCGGGACGCGCTTGGGTATCCTGTCCGCTTTATCGCCCGGAGAACCTCATGCACAACGTTCTGATCGTCGGCGCCTCGCGCGGCATCGGCCTGGGACTGGCGGATGCCTTCCTGCAACGCGGCGCACAGGTATTCGCCGTCGCCCGGCGACCGCAAGGCTCTCCCGGGCTACAGGCACTGGCGGAGCGGGCCGGGGAGCGCTTGCAAGCGGTGACCGGCGACCTCAACCAACACGATTGCGCCGAACGCATTGGCGAGATGCTGGGCGAGCGGCGGATCGATCGCCTGATCGTCAACGCCGGCATCTACGGCCCGCAGCAACAGGATGTGGCGGAAATCGACGCCGAGCAGACCGCCCAGCTATTCCTGACCAACGCCATCGCGCCGCTGCGCCTGGCCAGGGCACTGTCCGGCCGGGTTAGCCGGGGTGGCGTGGTGGCGTTCATGAGTTCGCAGATGGCCAGCCTGGCGCTGGGCCTGTCGGCCACGATGCCGCTCTACGGCGCCAGCAAGGCGGCGCTGAACAGCCTGGTACGCAGCTGGGAGGGCGAGTTCGAGGAGTTGCCGTTCAGCCTGTTGCTCCTGCATCCCGGCTGGGTGCGTACCGAAATGGGCGGCGACAGCGCGCCGCTGAGCGTCGAGGAAAGCGCCGCCGGACTGGTCGCGGCGGTGGAGGATGCCGCGGGCGTGAATGCCTGTCGCTTCGTCGATTATCGGAACCAGCCGCTGCCCTGGTGAAGCGGGCCGATCCGTCAGGGCATCCGGCAATAGCCCTCGGCCGCATACCTGATGAGGTCGGCATCGCGCTTGATGCCGAGCTTCTTCATGGCACTGACCTTCTGCGTACTGATGGTCTGCACGCTGCGATGCGAGCGCTCGGCGATCTCGGTGATGGTCAGTCCGGAGCCGAACAGACGGACGATTTCCGCCTCCCGGGGCGTCAGCCGTTCGTTGTGCGAGGAAAGCACCTGGTTGACGAAGATGTCCCTGATCGACGGCGAGAAATACTGGTTTCGCGAATAGGCCGCGCTCACCGCCGCCAGCAGGTGACTGGTCGAGTCGGACTTGCTGAGGATGCAATTGATACCCTGCTTGAGAATGGCCCGGATAAGGCCCGGATTGTTCAGCATGGTAAAGACAACCAATTGCAGATGCGGATAACGTCGCCGCAGCAATGACAACAATGCCAGTCCATCGCCATATTTCCCGCCCGGCATCGTATAGTCGACGATAACGACATCGCAGTCGCCTTCGTCGAGCCGGCCGATCAACTCGGTAGAATTGGAAACTTGACCGAGCATCTCCAAAGAACCGCACTGACTCAGTTCGTAGGAAATACCCAGCGAAATGGCGGGATGATCATCCGCAACCATTACGCGAATGCGATGTAGGGACATCCTTGCGTCTCCTTAAGCGGTACACGGCAGGCGAAAGCGTTACCAGGAAACCTGTGGTCTCGGTCATGCCTGCCGCAGGCAGGCGGCCGCCGCTCGGCCGGCAAGGAGGAAAGCGCGGTCCGGAATCCGCCGACGCCACTGCCCCGGTTCAAAGTGAACATGTGTATTTTCTAGTGAAACCGACGATATTTAATATAGTAAAACTACTATTTTTTCGCCTCGTAAACTAACAACAAAGACACTTGAAACAGCCCCCGAAAAACGTCTACGTAGACACTTATGAAAAACGATGAAATACGAAACGGACAAGCCAGAGCAGCAAAAAGTTTGAAAAAAGAGTTCCGCGACAAGCTGAAACTATCGCCTGGAAAATAGCGTTCGTTTATTTGCGCGAAATCCTACCAAGGAAACTTGCATATCCCTCAGAAAGCCTTCGCCCATACGCAATATCGGTATTCCGTGTGCGGGAATGGCATGTGCGCACGAGACCCAGGACGAGCAGCGGAGCGATATGCAGAGCGCCTTCGGCGATCTGCAACCACTGGAGGTGAGGGGCCGAGCCTTCGCGAGGGCTGGCGCGAAAGCGGCCGACGGCGCTTCCCGAGGCGGGGCGGGAAACGCCGGGGAAAGAGCGGCGGCGCCGCTCAGGGGAAGGTAAACGTGAACTCGGCGGCGCCGTCGGCGACCCCGGCCTTCAATTCGCCCTCCGCGCCGATACGGATGTAGGCGGCACTCAGCGGGAGGTCGGCGCTGTCGCCGACACGCCGCATCGGGTAGGGCGTGCCGTCGAAACGTATCCGCTGCTGGTCCAGGCCGTTCTTCACGACGATGCCGAACCCCGCCGCGCCGCCGCTCTTCAAGCTGAGGATCGTCGGGTCCGCTTGCTGCGCCGAGACATACTTGTCGCGGAAAGCGATTTCCGGCTTGGCCAGCGCCGCACACTCGCTGAGAGAGATATCGAAGGAGCGCTCCGTGGAGGTGTCGTTGACCCGCGGGAAGTTCTTCAACGCGACGCTACCCAGTTTGACGTTGATTTCCCGTCCCACCTCGACCTTGCATTTCTTCGGGATCGGCGGCGGCGGGGGACCGCCGCCGATCCCGATGGAGGCCGGGCCGATCAGCGAATAGGGCTTTCGGCAAACCCCGGTGGGGTAGTTGTCCGCAGGCACCGCCAGGACGCTGCCGATGGACGCTTCGCCCTTCAGCCTGTCCACCGCCCAGAGATTCAGGGTGGCGCTGCCGGATACGCTGGTTACCTTCAGGTCGCCGGCAGGCAACTCGCCGGGGTCGACCGTCAGGACCAGTTCCTGCAGGTAGTCGCTGGTCGTGCTTCCGGAAAAGCTCGTGACTCGCTTGTCCAGCGCATGGGGCTGGTTGTCGACCGGAATCACCCGCTTGACGCCGTCCTGGGCATCCACCGAGATCCGATAGCCGATGCCTTTGACGTCGGACGCCACCGTGCCGTAAGGCCCCGGAAAGCCCACCCCGGACCAGTTCCCCCCGATGACCAGCTCATGCGCCTCCTGGGAAGCCTGGGGCTTGTAGTTCAGGAACAGGCTCACCGGCCTGGCGAACAGCACCGTGCCTTTCGCCGTGCCGCTGGTCAGCTCGTTCACCACACGCCAGGGCAAGCCTTTGCCATTGCCGAACGAGCAGTTCAGGGCGACCTCGTTCAGGGCCCAGGCCTGGCCGCCGGTCAGGCAGCAGAGGCCGAGAACGAGCGCCTGCCGAGCCTGCGCGCCAGGCCGGCGGCGCAGGGAAACGCGGCCGGGAAATAACCTCATGCTCATGGAACTCTCCAAGATTGCGCCTGCGGAAGAGGGCCACACTCCAGGCGAGAGCGGCCCCGGCCGGGAAGGGAGGTCCGCCAGGGACCTCCCCTGCCGGCCTTACCAGATGTTGCCGTAGTCGATACCGGCAGGCGGCAGGAGCGCCGCCTCGCCGATCACGTAGTTGCCGCCCAGGACCCCATGGTTCTCGCCGACCTGCGCACCGTAGATCTGGCCGTAATGGGACTGAGGCTTGAAGTCGATCTTGCCGCTGACGCCGGAGTACTCGATCGATCCCAGGTTGACGCCGGCCAGCCCGCCCATGGAGACGTAGTAGTCGCCACTGACGGTGCCTTCCGACATGGACGAAACGATGCGTCCCTGGATCTGGTTCTCGCCGACCAGGCCGCCGATGCGGCTGCGCCCGCCGCTGTTGACGGTACTGCTGCTGCGCGCCGACAGGATCGAACCGGCGTTGCTGCCGACCAGGCCGCCAACCGACGCACTCGCAGCGGCGCTGACCCTGCCGCTGGTATCCACGTTGACCAGTTCGCCGCCGTTGTGGCCGACGAGCCCGCCCACCAGGCTGTTGAACCCGCCGCTCACGTCGCCGCGCGAGATCGCATGGGCGACGGAACCGCCGAGGTTGTGTCCAATCAGCCCGCCGACGCGACTGTTGCTGCCGCCGCTGACCTTGCCCGTCGCCTCGGCGGTCTCGATGGCGCTCTGGCTATTGTTGCCGACCAGCCCGCCCAGATCCGCGCCGCCCTGGTCCGTGACGCTGCCGCTGGCTTTCAGGTTTCCGAGCATGCCGTTGCCTTCTGCCTTGCCGATCAGCCCGCCGGTCGCCAGGCCGCCCTTGCTGTACACCGACCCGCTCGCCTGCGAGCGGAATATCTCGCCGCCGGAACTCAGGCCGACCAGCCCGCCGGTATTCCCCGCGCCGCCGGCCTCCACCTGGCCGCTGGCGCTACTATCGGAGACGTGGCCGAACATGTTGTAGCCGACCAGGCCGCCGACGTTCAGGCCGGGCCGGTAGGTCTCGACCTTCCCCTGGCTGCCGGACGCCCTGATCATGCCCTTCGCATTCAGTCCGACCAGGCCGCCGACGCCGCCCAGGCTGTTGCGCTCGGTGGACTGTGCAGCCACATGGACGTTGCTGTGGGCGTTCTCGATGACCGCCTCCGGCCCCCAGGCAGTGGTGAAGTTCTCCCCCACCAGACCGCCGACCGCCGTGCTCGCCGCATAACCGGTGACGCCGCCGCTGACGGATGCGTTCGCGATCTGCCCGCTGATATTGCGCCCGACCAGGCCGCCCAGTGCGTTGGAGCGCAGTCGGCTGCCGACGACCGAGACCCCGCTGGCGCTGACGTTGGCGATGCGGCCGCTGTTGATCCCGACCAGGGCGCCGAGCGAAGACGGTCCGGAGCCGTAGGTGTTATCGGATACCCGCAGGTTGTTCAGCTTCAGGTTGCTCAGGGTGCCCGAGGAGCGGGCGAACAGCCCGACATTCGGCCCGGTGTTGCTGATCGAGAGATTGCCGATGCTGTTGCCGAGACCGTCCAGGGTGCCGCTGAAGACGCCGGCGGGCCCGCCGATGGATTGCAGCGCCGTGCAGTAATAGCTGCCGCCCAGGATATTGCCGCCGAGCACGTACAGGCCGTCCAGGTTCTTGTTGATCGCCTGCAACTGCGCCAGGTTCTGCACCACCGTGTAGTAATAGCCGCCGGAGACGTAGGTCGCGTTGGCCCCGGCCAGGGAGACCGACGCCGTGCCGTTCACCCGGTGGCCTTCGCCGGCATCCATGGCCAGCGCGCTGCCAGCTCCGCCGAGAACGATCTTGTCATTGATATCGATAGCGCCTTCGGCCTTCAGCTCCAGCCCAGCCTTGGCACCACTGGCATTCAGCCTGCCATTCAGCGTCAGATCGGCCGCGGAGCCCAGCCCCAGCCGGTTGCCCGATGCCCAGCTCACCGAGCCGTCGAGGTCCAGGTCGCCCTTGGTCGAAACCAGTTCGATATTGGTGCTCGCCAGGTTCCGCGACAGGGTGTCGGCATGAACGGTGACGCCATCCGACACCGTCGATGGGCGCACGTCGATCTTGTCGGCGGCAATCTTCCAGGTGCCGTTGAGGCCATTGCTGGCGAGCGTGTTCACCTGGGTGCCCAGGGCCACCTCCACCGCCTGCCCCCGGACCTCGACCGTGCCGCCGTGCCCCGGTCCGTTCAGCGCATTGGCGGACAAGGCGCCTCCCACCATGACCTTGCCGTCCGGGCCGCCATCGAGCACGATCCGCCCGTTCTTGCCGCGCAGCGAACGGGCCTCGATGGCACCCTGGGAGTTCACCACCGTGTTGAGCAGCGCATTGGCGGTCCTGGCCGCCATCAGGACTCGCCCCCCGTCGGCCTTGAGCAGGCCGCCGTTGCTTGCCAGCGCATTGGCGACCCCGGCGTCGACGCGGATGTCGAGCAGCTTGTTGCCGTCGAAATTCAGCGTCAGGTCGCTGCCCGCGCCGAGCCCGACACCGCCCATCTGCGCCAGGACCGTCCCGCGGTTGTCGACCTGCGCGCCCAGCAGGGCGATGCTGCCGCCTTCTGCCGCGGTGATGGCGCCCCCGTGGTTGAGGACACCGTTGGTAGAGGGACCCGTGAAACGGTATCTGGAGGAGTTGCCGTTGAACTCGGCATCCGTGATGTCCAGCGTGGAAGCCACCAGGCCGCCGACATTGACCTGGGCACCGCGACCGAAGAGCACGCCGTTGGGGTTGACCAGGAAGACCTGGCCGTTGGCATCGATCCGACCCTGGATATCGCTGGCCTTGGTGCCGATCACCCGATTCAGGGCGATCGAGCTACTGCTCGGCTGGTTGAAGATCACCCGCTCGCCGGCGGCAACGCTGAAGGAATCCCAGTTGGCGATGAGCTTGTCGACCTTCTGGTTGACCGACAGGCTGTTGCCGCCCGACAGGTGTATCTCCCCGTTCGCGCTCCCGCCGACCACCGTTCCCCCGCTTGGCAGCGCATAGGCCGGAGCCAGGGCCGTGGCGCCCAGCAGGGCCAGGGCGGAGGCGATCGCCGCCTTGGCGCCGGCGGGCTTGCCGCGCCTGCGACTGCCTTCGCTGACGACGTTCCAGCAGCCCTGGGATACGTTCCAGACCAGTGCATAGCATTTGTTCATGTGCTTCCTTCCTCCAGTGAAACCCCGCGACCTATTCGCAGGGCCGTGCTACGGCAGGAGCCCAACTCCCCGGGCCCTGCCGAACTCCTACGGGTATCTCTCTGCCGGCGCGTCGCCACGCTCGATCTGGCCGTCATCCCCCACCGCATCGAAATGGACCCGCGCCGCCTCGCCGGGCACGGCCGGCAGACTCAACGGGGTAAGGGCGAAAGGCGGCAGGGTGACGCTGCCGAGGGACATGGCGAGGTCGCCCTCGCCCAGCTCCAGGCGCACCAGGGAAACGTGATAGGGACTGCGGTTGTCCGCCTCCAGCAGCGCCCGCTGCCCCGGCCGTACCGCCGGACGCAGGCGCCAGACGACCTGGCGCGCGGCGGCTCGCGGATCGCCGGCCAGACCCTGCGGACGGAACAGGAGCTTCATCCGCAGGCGGTAGCTCACCAGCAGCAGGTTGCCGCTGCCGTCCTCCCGCCCCGGCACCTCCAGCAGGTTGACCCAGAACAGCGATTCCCGGTCGTCCGGCAGCGGCTCGCCGGTATGGCGAAGCTGGAGCGCCTGGGTCTCCTGCGGGTCCATACGCAACAGCGGCGGCGACAGGATGAACGGCACCGTGACAGCGCTCGGGTCCGCCGTCTCGTCGCCGCGATCGAGCCAGGCCTGGACCAGGGCCGGGCGCGTCCCGACGTTACCGACGCGGATCGTCAGCGCGGAAACGCCCGCCGGATAGATGAAACGGGTCCCGATCACAGACAGCGAGGCGGAGGCATCGGCCACCAGCGCCACCAGCAGGACCCAGGCCGTGCCGCATCGTCCCAGGCCGACGCCGGTCACAGCGTGCGCTCCCGGTCGGCGGCCGACGCCGGGCGACATGCCAGTTGCAGGACGGGAGGCGTCGTCTCGCGCGGGCCCAGCGCATAGTCGACCAGGCACTGCTGCTGCGGCTCGTTGCCCCAGCGCACCCGAACCGAGCCGCGATCCTGCTCGACCCGCAGCACCAGGCGGCTGCCCTGGCCGACGGCGCCCACCGACTGCCCGCTGTGGGCATCGAGCACTTCCGCGGCGAACGGCAGGGGCTCGCCGCTGGGCATCCGGCTATCCACCAGCAAGGGCCTTGCCACCCGCGTCGGATAGTCGAGGCGCACCACCGCTCCGGCGGTGGGCGCCACGTTGCGCGAACTGGACCTCAGTTCGATCTCGTCGGCCATGCCGTTGGGGTCGAGGTCGACGCTGTTCAACTGGTAGGGCAGCAGGTTGGGAATCACCGCATAGCCGTGGCGGTCGATCCGGCTTCCCGAGTAGCCGGCAGCCGCGCCCCTGGCATTTGGCGCGTGGACCAGGCCGATCGTCTCGCCCAGGGTTTGTGCCGCGGTGATCCCGCCGCTGTGCGCGACCAGGCCCCCCGCGGCCTTGACCGACAACTGCCGATAGCCCGGTCCCTGCGAGAGGCTGGAGCCGAGTTCGACCTGCGGCAGTCGATAGTCGAGGCTGGCGCTCTTCGAGGTCTGCCGGCTGTCGCGGTCATGGGAGGCCGACAGCGAGTAGGAGGCCTCGCCACGCTTGCCCAGCATGCCGGAAACCCCGCTGGTGAGCTGGGTTCCGCTGTTGCTGTCGCGGGTCAGGTAGCTGCTCAGGGTCGGCGACCCGCGTCCAGCGCCGCCCAGCGGAATGGACAGGTTCAGGCTGAACAGCGTGCTGGTCTCGCCGCGCCTGTCACCGCTGGAAAAGCCTTCGTACTGGCTGCGCAGGCGTTGCGCGGAAATGGAGTAACTGACGTCGCGCCACTGGTTGCTGTAGCCGACGGAGAAATTGACCGCCCGCCCGCCGCCGCTCCAGTAGCGCTGCGAGGAGCCGTTCAGGTAAAGGTTGCCGCCGTTGCCCAGTTGCTGGCTGATGTTGGCGTCGAGACGATTGCGCAAGCGCGAGAACGACTCCAGCGGCTCGCCTCGCTCTACCCGGTCCTGCATGAAGGCCGCGTCGCGCAGGCCGAGATAGCCGCCGGTGGAGTAGCGATAGGCGAGCAGCGAAAAGTTGGTGCCGGTGTTCGGCAGGTTCTTGCTGTAGGCGAGGCGGTAACTGGAGCCGCTAAGGCGGTCGCCGCCGGGAACCTCGGTACGCGCCAGCGTCACGTCACCGGAGAATCCGCCCACCGGCGTGTTCAGCGCCGCGCCCATCAATCCGGACATGTAGCTGCCGGTGAAGGCCCCGCCCGCGTATGCGGTGACGTCGTTGCCCAGGCCGCGCTGGTAGACGCCCTGCAGCATGTTCGGCCGACGCTCCAGGCTGGGATCGTTGAGCCGCCCGGCCGTCAGGCTGTAGCGCGTGGTTCCGGGGCGCAGCAGTTGCACGGTGGTGGCGAACGGCACGATGAAACTGCGGACTTCCCCGCTGGCTTCGGTCACCCGCACTTCCAGGTCCCCGCCATAGCTGGCGGTCTGCAGTTCGTCGAGAGCGAACGCCCCGGGTGCCACCGTGGTTTCGTAGATGAGGTAGCCGCGCTGGTAGACCGATACCCGCGCATTGGTACTGGCGGTCCCACGGACCACCGGAGCGTAGTAGCGCAGCGAATCCGGCAGCATCCGGTCATCGCTGGAAAGCTGCACTCCACGGAAGGACACCGCATCGAAGAACTCGCTGCTGGTGGAGTTTTCTCCCAGCAATAACTGCGCACGCCAGGCCGGCAGGTCGGTCTGCACATAGGTTGCGCTACGCTGGTAATGGCTGCCCATGCGGCGCGACCAGGTGGCCGTGCCGTTGTGGCGCAGGCGCGCCCGCCCGAAATTGAAGCCGGCGTTCATCCCGGCATAGCCGCTGGTGGCGCTCCTGCCGTGGTTTTCCCTGACGTGGAGATTGCTGTTGTAGTTGAGCAAGGCGGCGGAAATGCCGCTGTCCCAGCTCGCCGGATCGACATAGGTCTTCGAAGAATCCAGGCTCAGGTAATAGCTGGGCACCGAGACATAGACCGACTGCTCGGCGATATCGAGCTTGACCCGGGCCCCCGGCACATAGCGCTCGAGCGGGTCGCAGTGCAAACCTTCGGGCAGAGGATCGCGAGCCGAGGAACGGTCCTGGCCACGCGCGCTCTTCTCCAGGTCGATGCCCGCCCGCTCCAGCAGGCCCCGGTCGTAGCAGAAGACCGCGCTTTCCCGCCCCGGCTGGCGGCGCAGCTCGACTTCCTCAACGCCACGCCATCGGCTGTTGAGCAGCAGGTCGAGGCGATAGCGGCCTGGCTCGATGACGTCGCCGCGCTCGAAACGCGACGTATCGATCGAGCGTCCGCCCGGCCCCAGGGCCAGCATCTGCGCGTCGAAGACGATCCGCCGCGACGGTGCGTCCAACCCACCGGCCGGTGACGCAACGGCCGCCGCGGGCGCCTGCGGCTGTTTCGCCGGTGCTCCCGTCCTGGCCTCCTTCGCCTTCGCCCCGGCTACGCCGGCGGCGCCGACGGAGGACCAGGACTGGCAGGAGGACAGCGAAGGAAACAGTGCCAGCAGACAGGCGAATCGCAGGGAACGAACGGCGATCCCTCCCTGCATCGCCATTCGCAACAGGGCGACCTGCCCACCGTAAGCGGGAGCGGACAGGCACCTATGAAGAGAAACTTTGGGCATATGTAATCCCTGCAGCGATTTTAAAATCGCCACTCATATGTCGGGCCGTAAGTAGAAAGCGGGGAAACGGAGGGGTTATTTGCCGAGTGCCCTATCGAGGGTATTGCGGCCACCGTAATCGTTGATGACTTCGTATCTGACGGAAGCGGCTTCCAGGTTCTTCGGATTTCCCTGCCAGTCGAACTCCTTCGTCGAGAATGGCGCGACCATTCCCTTTCCCACGGACATGACACGGCCATCGACAATCAATTCGACGCTGGCGAACGAAACGTAGTAAGGCGTCGGATTATTTACCTGTACTACGGTCTTTTTTCCTGCTCCCCCTGACTCCAGAAACTTCCATTGAAGTTTCCCGGCAGCCGAATCGACACTCTTCAACTGGCTGGGTCGAAAGAAGAGTTTGAAGCGCGAACGAAAGGAAAACTGCAATGCATTGTTTTCGTCTTCGTCCCTGGGCGGAACTTCCAGGATATTCAGCCAGAACAGCGATTCGCGATCCGTCGGCAACGGGGCCTTCAGGTAGGCGATGCGCAATACAGCGCCGCCATTGGGGTCCACTCGCGTCACGGCCGGCGTGACACTGAAGGGAACCTGCAGTTCCTCGGGGGGAACGTCCTGCCGGCCATCGTCGATCCAGGCTTGCGCCAGCACGGGAGTGCCGGAGGTATTGCTGACCCGCAAGGTGACCTCGCGCTCGCTGGCCGGAAAGACGACGCGAGTGCCCTGTGCGATCAGCCCGGCGTGAGCCGTTCCGACGCACAGGGCGATGGCCACGGCGCTTGCCGCCACGAAAGAATGAAAACGATGCATTAGCGGCGCCATGGCCTCACCTCTTCGTCCGTCGACCGCCGCTTACTCGTACGCCAGGAGGTAGCGGATATGGGACAGGCCGGTACCCGCGATCACGGTCTTCTCGGTGGACACATAGGAGGCCTTGTACTTCAGGGTCGCCGTGTTCTTGTCGATGGTTGCCTTCTGCGGGGCGGCCTCGACCAAGCCCAGCGGGATCTTCGTGGTGTTGGCCGCCGAATTGTTGAAGATCTGGATCTGCACGCCCTTGGCTTTCGACGGCCCCATCAGCATCAGGTTGCCGCTGATACGGTCGACGTTGGTGACCGTATCGAAGGCGATGGAAACCTTCTTGTCATTGGTGCAGCCGGCACCGGAGAGGACCAGGTCGAACTCCTGGAAAGTGGAGTTGGTTCCGACGGCGGTGAAATGGGTCGGCGCCACAATACCCAGGTCGACGTTGGTGACGTTGCCCGCACCCGGCGCCTGACCGTTGATATCGCACGCGACGTCGGTGATGTTGCCCGAGAAGTTGACGATCCCATCGACCGCATGGGCCACGGGGGACATCAGCGCGAGAAGGGTGCCCGACGCAACGAGGGGCGCAAGAATTGCACGTTTGAACTTGTTCATCTGATTTCCTTTGGAGTTGTGGAACATCCTGGCTGCTCCCTGGAGAGCCGATGCAGTACGAACCGGCCAAGGTAGCCAAGCCTTTGCGCGCAACCGGGACGGCCGCCTAGAGCGCCTCCGACCATTACGCGACAGCCGAAGATTGCGCCCTGATAAACGCAGACCCAAATACTAGAAAGAAAGACAGGATTTAAAAATAATAATCATACGAAAACATATGTAGTCCATTTCCGATAACAGCCAATAGATACATAAGAATAAATTCAGAAAATACTTATAGAAGAACAGGAACCCATTAACTAAAAAACCAAAAAAGAAGAAACGAAAACTCATCTAAGACTTCATCTTCGATAACTTTCCCTTCGCCGCTCCGTACTATTTCCGTGGCATATCGACCTATCAACCATCCGGTCGATATCGGGATACTCGAAGACAGGCCAGCATGGGTTTCCCACGACGAGGAGAACCCTATGTCCGCCCACTCGCATTCCGGATGGATCACCGTCGGCGCCCTGGCCGACGGCTTCGCCCCGGACAACCACGTCCTTCCCGCCTGCGGCGATCTCGCCGGGCTCGAACGGGTCCTGCACTTCGCCAACGGCTGGGTCATCGAACATGCCTTCGACTCGCAGCGCCTGCGCTGGCGCCTGGCCGACGGCAGTGCCAGCGGCGAGTCGGACTACCGCGCCAGTTCACTGCGGGAAAACCTTTACCTGGTGGATTTCCTCAAGCAGGAAAACGGCCGGCCGGTCTCGGTCAGCCTGGTGCTGGACTTCGACAACCAGGCGTTCACCGCGGTGCTCGGCCATCTGCCCGACCGCACGGCCTGCGAACAGGGTCTGTTCTCCCGGGCCCTGGCCGGCCGGGAACTGACCGGCGTGAAGGCCGAGTTCCTGCATGGCAGCCTCGACCGCCCGTGGCAGCCCGACGCCTGCCCGCACGTCCCCAGCGACGAGTTGGTCGGCTTGCGCAACCGCTACGTCTACAGCGCCAGCGAGGCCTACGAACACGTCTACCTCAATCCCGACTTCTACACCTGGCAATGCCTGCGCGGCGCCGAGCGAGGGCTGGCCGATACCGACCGCTGCCACTGCTACCGACTGGCCGAACGCCTGTACCTGTTCGTCTGGCGCGAGAAGATCGTGCCGACCCTCGGCGTGCTGCTGATCGACCTGGAAGCCGGGCGCACCGACGGCAAGATCTTCGGCTACCAGGACGACGACTTCGCCACCCCGGTTAACTTCCCGGTCGGCGCCCTGGCCCAGGTGCTCAACCAGACCCGCCACGACCTGTGAGGACGCCCATGGACACCACCTTCGGCCTCGACCTGGCCCGCGTCGAAGCGCTGTTCAAGCGCGAGCTGCGACGCTTCGACGAACTGCATCCGCGCTCCGCCCAGGCCTACCGGGAAAACCGCCGCCACTGGCTGTACGGCGCACCGTTGCACTGGATGCAACAGTGGCCGGGCAACTGCCCGCTGCTGGTGAAGGAGGCCCAGGGCGCGCGCGTCACCGACATCGACGGCCAGCAGTACGTCGACTTCGCCCTCGGCGATAGCGGCGCCATGTTCGGCCACGCCCAACCGGCGGTGGCCGACGCCATCGCCCGCCAGGCGCGGCGCGGCTCGACCCTGATGCTGCCGACCGAGGACAGCCTGTGGGTCGGCGCCGAACTGGCGCGGCGCTTCGGCCTGCCCTATTGGCAGGTGACCACCTCGGCCACCGACGCCAACCGTTTCGTCCTGCGCCTGTGCCGGATGCTCAGCGGACGTGACAAGGTGGTGGTGTTCAACTGCAACTACCACGGCAGCGTCGACGAATCGCAGGTGGAATTCGACGCCGCCGGGCGCATGGTTCCGCGCGCGGGCGTTCACCCCAATGGCGTACGCCACGACGCCACCACCCGCCTGGTGGAGTTCAACGACCTCGACGCGCTGGAGGCCGCCCTCGCCCATGGCGACGTCGCCGCGGTGCTCACCGAACCCTTCATGACCAACGTCGGCATGGTCCCGCCGGCCGAAGGCTTCCACGCCGGCCTGCGCGAACTGACCCGCCGCCACGACGTGGCGCTGATCATCGACGAGACCCACACCATCTCCTGCGGTCCCGCCGGCTATAGCGGCGCGCACGGCCTCGAGCCGGACTTCTTCGTCCTCGGCAAATGCATCGCCGGCGGCATTCCCAGCGCCGTCTGGGGATGCAGCCAGGCGCAGGCGGAGCGGATCTGGGCGGTACTGCCGCACTTCCGACCGGGGCAGGCGATCAACCATTTCGGCTTTGGCGGCACCCTGGCCGGCAACGCGCTGCAACTGGCGGCGATGCGCGCGACCTTCGCCGAAGTGATGACGGAGGACGCCTATCGGCACATGTTCCAGCTCGCCGCGCAGCTCGAGGCGGGCGTCCGCGCGACGCTCGAGGAACTGCGCCTGCCCTGGCACGTGACGCGCATCGGCGCGCGCGTCGAGTACCTGTTCATGACCCGCGCCCCACGCAACGGCGGCGAGGCCCACCACGCACGCAACGGCCTGGTCGAGGCCTGCCTGCACCTCTACCTGCTCAACCGCGGCGTGCTCTTGACGCCATTCCACAACATGGCGCTGACCTGCCCGGCGACCCGCGCGGAGGACGTCGAACTGCACGACCGCCTGCTCCGCGATTGCCTGGGCGAACTGTTGGAGCGCCCATCGTGAGGCGCTTGGAGAACCGCGTCGCGCTGTTCACCGGCGCCGGCCAGGGCATCGGCCGGGCCATCGCCGAATGCTTCGCCGCCGAAGGCGCCAGGGTGCTGCTGGCGACGCGTACCGCCAGCCGCGGCCAGGCCGTCCTAGAGGCGATCCGCCTGGGCGGAGGCACGGCCGAACTGCTGGCCGTCGACCTGAGCGAGCACGACGCCGCGAGACGAGCGGTGAGCGCGACCCTGGAGCGCTTCGGCCAGTTGGACATCCTCCTGCACAACGCCGCTGCCTTTCCCCAGTGCGCCCTCGCGGAACTGGACGAAGGCACCCTGGAACGGACCCTGGCGGTGAACCTGAAAAGCTGCTTCCGGCTGACCCAGGCCGCCCTTCCCGCCCTGCGCCGCAGCGTGGCCGGGCGCGTCCTGGTGACCTCCTCGGTGACCGGTCCGCGCACGGCGATCCCTGGGCTCTCGCACTATGCGGCGAGCAAGGCCGGGGTCAACGGTTTCATCCGCGCCGCCGCGCTGGAGCTGGCCGGCGACGGCATCACCGTCAACGGCGTCGAGCCCGGCCTGGTCGCGACTCCGGCGCTGGGCAGCCTCGGCGACGCCGCCGCGCTGGCCGCGCACATCCCCCTCGGGCGTGTCGGCCAGCCGCTGGACATCGCCCTCGCCATGCTCTTCCTCGCCTCCGACGAGGCGAGCTACATCACCGGGCAGACCCTGGTTGTGGATGGCGGCGCGTTGCTGCCGGAAAACGGCGGGCTGGCCTGAAGCCGCTGGCGTTCGCCCTCTCCCTCCAGAGAGAGCGCCTTCCGACGTATCCGGCAAACACTTCCGCCGGCTCCGGTAGGGCGCTCGCCCTGTCCCACGGACAAGGGCCGACCATTTGCCGGGCGATTATCGAAAGCCCCTGCAAAATGGATGAATAAGAATGACTCTCAGCAGGTTAGTATCGGAAATCCCCAACCGAGAGGATTCGCTTCATGTTCCGCTCCACCTCCCATGTCCGTACCGAATCGGCGGCACGCTACGTCAATCGCCTGTGCAAGCACTGGGGCCACAAGTTCGAAGTCGAACTCACTCCCGAGCGCGGCTTCATCGACTTCGGCGACTCCAACTGCGAGCTGCTCGCCCACCCCGACCATGTCCTGATGATTCTCAACAGCCCCGACGAGGACAGCCTCGCCCACATGCAGAACGTGGTAGCCGATCACCTGCAACGCATGGCCAACAGCGAAAGCCTGGAGATTGCCTGGCAGCCCGCCGAAAGCTGAACGCGCCGCCACCCGGCCGCCCTTCGCGGCCGGACGCCGGGCGTCACGCGGGGCCATGGAAAGTGCAATTCATTCCCCGGAAAAGCCATTCAGCTCGCTCCGCCCCCGTCCCATCATCCCCTCCAGGCGCTCTCGCGCAGATAACAACAATGACTGGAGACGATGATGAAACCCGAAGATTTCCGTGCCTCTGCCACCCGTCCGTTCACCGGCGAGGAGTACCTCGCCAGCCTGCGCGACGACCGTGAGATCTACATCTACGGCGACCGCGTCAAGGACGTCACCAGCCACCCCGCCTTCCGCAACGCGGCCGCCTCCATGGCCCGGCTCTACGACGCCCTGCACGATCCGCAGAGCAAGGAAAAGCTCTGCTGGGAGACCGATACCGGCAACGGCGGCTATACCCACAAGTTCTTCCGCTACGCGCGCAGCGCCGACGAACTGCGCCAGCAGCGCGACGCCATCGCCGAGTGGTCGCGGCTGACCTACGGCTGGATGGGCCGCACCCCGGACTACAAGGCCGCCTTCGGCAGCGCCCTCGGCGCCAACCCGGGCTTCTACGGACGTTTCGAGGACAACGCGAAAACCTGGTACAAGCGCATCCAGGAAGCCTGCCTGTACCTCAACCATGCCATCGTCAACCCGCCGATCGACCGCGACAAGCCGGTGGACCAGGTCAAGGACGTGTTCATCTCGGTGGACGAGGAAGTCGACGGCGGCATCGTCGTCAGCGGCGCCAAGGTGGTTGCCACGAATTCCGCGCTGACCCACTACAACTTCGTCGGCCAGGGTTCGGCGCAACTGCTCGGCGACAACACCGACTTCGCCCTGATGTTCATCGCGCCGATGAACACCCCCGGCATGAAGCTGATCTGCCGCCCCTCCTACGAACTGGTGGCGGGTATCGCCGGATCGCCGTTCGACTACCCGCTGTCCAGCCGTTTCGACGAGAACGACGCGATCCTGGTGATGGACAAGGTGTTCATCCCCTGGGAGAACGTACTGATCTACCGCGACTTCGAGCGCTGCAAGCAGTGGTTCCCCCAGGGTGGCTTCGGCCGGCTGTTCCCGATGCAGGGCTGCACCCGCCTGGCGGTCAAGCTCGACTTCATCACCGGCGCCCTCTACAAGGCCCTGCAATGCACCGGCTCCCTGGAGTTCCGCGGCGTGCAGGCGCAGGTCGGCGAAGTGGTGGCCTGGCGCAACCTGTTCTGGTCGCTGACCGACGCCATGTACGGCAACGCCAGCGAATGGCACGGCGGCGCCTTCCTGCCCAGCGCCGAGGCCCTGCAGGCCTACCGCGTGCTGGCGCCGCAGGCCTACCCGGAGATCAAGAAGACCATCGAGCAGGTGGTCGCCAGCGGCCTGATCTACCTGCCCTCCGGCGTTCGCGACCTGCACAATCCGCAACTCGACAAGTACCTCTCCACCTATTGCCGCGGCTCCGGCGGCATAGGCCACCGGGAGCGGATCAAGATCCTCAAGCTGCTCTGGGACGCCATCGGCAGCGAGTTCGGCGGCCGCCACGAGCTGTACGAGATCAACTACGCCGGCAGCCAGGACGAGATCCGCATGCAGGCCCTGCGCCAGGCGGTCGGCAGCGGGGCGATGAAGGGCATGCTCGGCATGGTCGAGCAGTGCATGGGCGACTACGACGAGAACGGCTGGACCGTGCCGCACCTGCACAACCCGGACGACATCAACGTGCTCGATCGCATCCGCCAATGACGCCCGCGTCGCCTCCGGAGGTTATCCCCATGTCCCAGCTCGAACCCAGGCAGCAAGCCTTCCGCAACGCCATGGCGCATCTTTCGGCGGCGGTCAACGTGATCACCAGCAACGGCCCGGCCGGACGCTGCGGGATCACCGCCACCGCGGTCTGCTCGGTCACCGACAGCCCGCCGACGCTGATGCTCTGCATCAACCGCAACAGCGAGATGAACACGGTGTTCAAGGCCAACGGTCGACTCTGCGTGAACGTCCTCAGCGGCGAACACGAAGAGGTGGCCCGCCACTTCGCCGGCATGACCGAGGTCCCGATGGAACGCCGCTTCGCCCTCCACGACTGGCGCGAGGGCCTCGCCGGGTTGCCGGTGCTGCACGGCGCCCTGGCCAACCTGCAGGGACGCATCGCCGAGGTCCAGGAGATCGGCACCCACTCGGTGCTGTTGCTGGAACTGGAGGACATCCAGGTCCTCGAACAGGGCGACGGCCTGGTCTACTTCAGCCGCAGCTTCCATCGCCTGCAGCGAGCCTGCCGAGCCGCCTGACCCCTCTCTCCGGAGCCGCCCCACAGGCGGCGTCCGGCCCTCCTCAGCCCTGCACCAGGGCGAAAAGCTGGCTGCGAAAATGGATGTCCAGGCGGGCAAAGGCGCGGTTGCGGTAGGTTTTCACCGTGCTTTCCTTGAGCCCCAGCTCGGCGGCGATACCGGCATGGCTCAACCCGCGCAGCAGGTGCAGGCAGACCGCCAGCTCCTGGGGTGTCAGGTCCGTCGCCCGGTGCAACAGCGCCAGCCGCCACTCGTCGGTCGCGCTGCGTCCCCGGCGCAAGGCCAGGTGCCCCCTCAGCAGTTGCAGCAGGGCCGGCACCCACTGCTCGAAGGCGGCGATCTCGCGCTCGCTGAAATAGCCGTCCTCGCGGTGCCGGTAGAGATTGAACAGCAGCGGCCGGCCTTCCTCGTCCCAATGCAGGCTCGACAGCCGCTCGCTCAGGCCATTGTCCCGATAGATCGCCTCGCGGTAAGCATCGAACTCGATGTCCTCGGCCAGCAGGTGGCCCAGCAGCGGCACCGGGCCGCGGCGCTGGCGCTGCATGCGCAGGAACAGCGGGTCATGGCTGTGGTAGTACCGCGAATAGGCCTGCCAGCAGCGCCACACTAGTTGCGCGTCGCGATGGCGAGTGCCGGCCAGGAGCAGTTCGGGGCGCGGTGCACCGATGCGCAGCACGTTGAAATGACGGGCGGCAACCCAATGGCCAAGGGTTTCCAGCAGAGCGGCGGGGAAGCCTTCGCCACCCAAGGCGCAGGCCAGCTCGACGAAGGGGCGCAGGTCCGCCGACGGCGACCCCGGCGGGGCATTCCAGAAGCTGATCATGGTTGCGGGCACGCATCGTTGTTCTTGTTGTAATGGGTGAGGAAGGGCAGGTCCTGTCCAGGCCTCGACCGACACGTTAGCAACCGCGACGGACGCCGGTAAACCCGCTGTCCACCTCTGGGGGGACAGGCCGGCACTGGAGGAGCGCTAGCCTCGCTGCATGTCTGCCGAAGGAACCCCCGACAATGAGCGCATCGCCTTCCTCCCGCCTGCACCTGCAGGTCACCGATTTCCGCGCTGTTGCGCGCGACGTGGTGCTGGTCGAGCTGGCCGCCGTGGACGGCACCGAACTGCCGGCCTTCACCCCCGGCGCGCATCTGGAGCTTCACCTGGGCAACGGCCTGATCCGCCACTACTCCCTGCTCAACGACTGCCGCGAACGCCAGCGCTACCAACTGGCGATAGGCCTTGGCGACGACAGCCGTGGCGGCGCCCGCTTCATCCACCGCCAACTGCGCACGGGCGACCGCCTGCACGCGGCGGCACCACGCAACCACTTCATGCTGCGCGAAGACGCCGCGCGCTACTGTTTCGTCGCTGGCGGCATCGGCATCACCCCGATTCTCTCGATGGTTCGCTGGTGCCAGGCGCAGGGCAAGGACTGGCGCCTACTGTATGCGGTCCGCGAACGCCAGCGCGCAGCCTTCCTCGCCGAACTGATGACGCTCGGTGGCGAACGGACGCGGCTGCATTGCAGCGACGAAGGCGACCCACTCGACAGTACCGCGCTGATCGCCGGCCTAGGTGCCGACGAAGAACTCTACTGCTGCGGACCCGACGGGTTGATGCAGGCCATCCGCGACGCCGGGAGCGGCTGCGCGGAACGCCTGCACTTCGAACGCTTCGACGCTCCAGTAGCGCCGGCGTCCTCGTCCGGCGGCACCGACGCCTTCCGCCTGGAGTTGCGCCGCAGCGCCCTGAGCCTGCGCGTCGAAAGCCACCAGAGCATCCTCGAAGTCCTCGAGGAACAGGGCCTGGAGCCTCCCTACGCCTGCCGCGCCGGGATATGCAGGACCTGCGAGACACGCGTCTGCGCCGGCGAGCCGGAGCACTTCGACCATGTGCTTTCCGACACCGAGCGGGCCAGCGGGGAAACCTTGCTGATCTGCGTATCACGCTGCCGCGGCAACTACCTGGAACTCGATCTCCGACCCCGAAGAACAACCACGGAGACGCCTCATGAGCCTGCCCAACGCCAATCTCATCGCCAGTTCACGCAAGGCCGCCGCGCAGATGGCCACGCGCGACACGTCGTTCATCTTCAACGAGTGGTACGTCGCCGCCTTCGCCGAGGAGGTCGGCCGCGAACTGCTCGCGCGCACTCTGCTCGGCAAGCGCGTGGTGCTCTATCGCACCCTCGCCGGCCAGGCGGTAGCCCTGGAAGACCGCTGCGCGCATCGCTCCTTCCCGCTATCGCGCAGTCGCCTGGAGGGGGACGGGATCGTCTGCGGCTATCACGGTTTCCGCTACGACAGCCAGGGCGAGTTGATCGAGACACCGTCGCAGAAAGCCTGTCCGCGCGGCGTCGGCATCCGTCACTACCCGCTTCTGGAGCGCGGCCCGCTGGTCTGGATTTGGCTCGGCGACCCGCGACTGGCCGACCCGAAGCGACTGCCGCAGCGGCCCTGGCTGGAGGATCCGGGCTGGGCCTGCTCCAAGGGCTACTTCCTACACCCGGGCAACTACGTGAGCATGCACGAGAACCTGATGGACCTGACCCATCTCACCTACCTCCACGCCAATACCATCGGCACCCCGGATTACGCCGGGGCGCCCTATGAGCTGGACCTGAAGGAAGGCCACTACCGGCTGGTACGGCACGTGCTGCCGACCACCCTGTCGCCGGTCTGGGGCCGCACCACCGGCCTCGACGGCTGTCCCACGGCGGCGCGCATCACCACCTCGGAGTTTCTCTCGCCAGGCCTGCACCAGGTCAGCGCGACCTTCTACGACACAGCCCTGCCCGCCGAGCGGCGACCGGAATTCCACATCCGCACGGCGCACATCCTCACCCCGGAGACCCACGGCAGCATGCACTACTTCATCGTCCACGGACGCGATTTCGCCCAGGACGACGAGACCGTCGGCGCTTTCATGCACGAGCAACTGTTCGCCGCCTTCGTCGAGGACGTGGAAGGCCTCGGCGCGCTGGAAAAGGTACTCGCGGAGGCCGATGAGGATAGCTACGAGATCTCCGTCGCCAGCGACGCGCCGGCGGTGGCCACCCGCACCTACCTCAAGCGCCGCGCCGATGAGGAAGCGCGCCAGCGCGCGGCGCACCGGGTGGCCTGAGCGCCGCCCTCAGCGGCGGTGCGCCGGCGGGATCGAGTAGGTGCCGACCACATGGGCGACCGGTTCCGCGTCGCCTTCGGAGAACAGCGAGACCTCGCCCATCGCCAGGGTCTTGCCGACCTTCATCAGGCGGCACTCGGCGACCACCCGGCGGTCCGCCGCGGGACGCCGCAGGAAGTTGATGGTCAGGCTGGTGGTCACCGCCAGCGGGACGATGCCGATCTCGCCCAGCACCGCCACGTACAGCGCGACATCGGCGATGGCCATCAGGGTCGGCCCGGAGACCGTGCCGCCGGGGCGCAGGTCGCTGGCGTCGACCGCCTGCCAGACCGTGGCGCTACGCTCGCCGACGGCTTCGACCACGACCCGGGTCTGGGGAAATTCGCGCTGGATGAAACGGGCGATCTGCTCTTTCTTGTCGGTCACGGAACGGGTCCTTGGCAGTAGGAGGAGGAAAGGTACGGTAGTCGGGTCTAGCGGCCACGCGCCTCGCTCGGCGTCATCCCGTAGCGCGCCTTGAAGGCCCGGGCGAAATGCGCCTGGCTGGAGAAGCCGTGGCGATAGGCGACCTCGGCGACATCCAGGCGCCGGCCCTGGGGCGAAGCGAGCAACTGGCGGGCCCGCTCCAGGCGCCGCTCCTGCAGGTAGCGCCCGGGCGAGCTGCCTTCCTGGGCGAACAGCCGCGCCAGGTGCCGGCTGGAGACGCCAGTGGCGGCGGCCACCCGCTCGCAGCTCAGGGCGGGTTCGTCGAGATGCTGCTGGATGTACTGCTTGGCCGCCAGCAGGTAGGACGCGCCCAGGGCGCTGGCACGGTGCTCGCCGGCATGGTCGCTGATGATGCTCGCCAGCAGGTCGTAGGCTTCCTCCTGGTAGCGCTCGGCATCCTCGCCATGGGGGCTGTCGAGGAAATCCCGGGTACGCTCGCCGAGGGTCCGCACCAGCAGGCGCTGCACCGGGCTTTCCGCGCCGATCTTCAGCGGTCCCTTGAAGTCGCGCAGGCAGCGCTCGGCGAAATCGTCCTGGGGAATGTCGAAGATGAACTGCCGCATCGGTCCGGAAAAACCGAACAGGTAGGGCTTGTCGGTCCGGTAGATAACCAGCTCGCCCGGTTGCAGGAGGTTGCAGCCGTTGTCCTGGTAGAAGAACGACTGGCTGCCCTGCACCAGGGAGACGAAGATCGACTCCTTGGGCACTGCGCGGATCATCGAGCGGTCGCGCTCCACCACGTGCTCGTTGCCGCCGATGCGGGCCAGCCGCAGGCGTTCGAGGCAGAGGTTGTCCTGGGTGGCGGCGAAGCCGGCCTGGGAATACGACGAACATTTCAGGCCAACCAGGATGGAAGCGTTGTAGTCCTCCCAGAACGCCAGCCGCTGCTCCAGGGGAATGTCCTGGGTGCTGGCCCGCCGGGTTTCGAGCAAGGCATGTGCGGGCATTTTTATTCTTCTCGTCGAACGCTGCGTGGACCTCCCGGACCTCAGGCAAGGCCTCCGGGGCCAGGCGCCGGGCCGCTCCGCCGACCTGTCGCGGTCGGTCGGCGAGGCGCCTGGCACCCCGTCATTAACATCTGAATCCTTTCCTCCGTCAATCGCCCTCCAGCCGGCTCCGACGCTGGGCAGGCCAGCTTGGCGGCGCGTCGCGGGTCGCGCCAGGCCATGTCCGAAAAGCGCAAGCTTCCTGGCCGCCAGGGTCAAACCCGGAGGCCCGCCCATGGCTAGAGTCGGCTCGACGATAACAACGACAGAGGCCGCCCCATGCCCGAACTCGCCACCCGTGAATTCTGGAAAGACCTGCAACCGATTCCCGACTGCTTCAAGCCGGACGCCACGCCCGAGGTCTACCTGCGCAACGCGCCGACCGAGGACGAGCGCCTCTACGTGCCCTTCACCGAGACCGTGAAGTCGCGTCCGCTGTGGATCTCGCCAAGCGAAAACCGCTGGTGCGACATCCTGATGGCGACGAGCGCCGGCCTGGTCAACCGCCACTACCACCCGCACGAGGTGTTCGCCTACACCATCAGCGGCAAGTGGGGCTACCTGGAGCACGACTGGACCGCCACCGCCGGCGACTTCGTCTACGAGACGCCCGGCGAGGGCCACACCCTGGTGGCCTACGAGCACGAGCAGCCGATGCGTGCATTCTTCATCGTCAAGGGACCGCTGGTCTGGCTCGACGAGAAGGGCAACGCGGACGGCATCTTCGACGTCCACGACTACATCGCGATGTGCCGTGAGCACTACGACAAGATCGGCGTCGGCGCCGCCTACATCGACTCCCTGTTCCGCTGACCCCGGGCGCGCGCCGCCCTGGCGGACGCGCGCCTCCCCGCCGGCCGGCCCGCCCGGCCTGGAGACCGACATGGCGCATAACAACAATTCCGCCAGTTACGAAAACGTCCTGCTCTGCGTGCTGTTCCTGACCTTCGGCTTCGTCTTCTTCGACCGCCTGGCGCTGTCCTTCCTGTTTCCCTTCATGGAACAGGAGCTGCAACTGAGCAACAGCCACCTGGGCATGCTCTCCTCGGTGCTGGCCCTGGCCTGGGCGGTATCCGGCGCGCTGGTCGGCGCCTGGTCCGACCGCCGCGGGCAGCGCAAGCCGCTGCTGATCGTGGCGGTGATCCTGTTCTCGCTGTGCTCGGCGCTGTCCGGGCTGGTCGGCGGCTTCCTCAGCCTGCTGCTGTTCCGCGGCATCATGGGCCTGGCCGAGGGGCCGATCCTACCGCTCTCGCAATCGCTGATGGTCGAGGCCTCCTCGCCGCATCGCCGCGGCCTCAACATGGGCCTGCTACAGGGCTCGGCGGCCGGCCTGCTCGGCGCGGTGATCGGCCCGCCGCTGCTGGTGGCCCTGGCCGAGGCCCTCGGCTGGCGTCACGCCTTCATCGTCTCGTTGCTGCCGGGCCTGCTGATCGCCTGGCTGATCTGGCGCCATGTGCGTCCCGATCCGCCCCGCGCGCAGCGCCCGGCGCCGCGCGCGGAGGAAGCGAAAGGCAAGCGCCTGGCACTGCTGAAGAGCCGCAACATCCTGCTCTGCACCCTGATCAGTTGCGTATTCGTCACCTGGTTCATCGTGCTGATTTCCTTTACCCCGACCTTCCTGGTCAACGCCCGCGGCTTCAGCCCGGCGACCATGGGCAGGCTGATGAGCTGCCTGGGCGTCGCCTGGGTGGTCTGGGGCTTCGCCGTACCGGCGATATCCGATCGCATCGGCCGTCGGCCGACCCTGGTGGCGTTCTCCCTGCTCGCCGCGTGTTGCCCGCTGGCGCTGCTCTATGCGCCGAACGCGACCAGCCTCGGCCTGCTGTTGCTGCTGACCTACACCGGGCTCGGCTGCTTCACCCTGTTCATGGCGACCATCCCGGCGGAGACCGTCTCGCGCGGCGTCATCGCCACCGCCCTCGGCCTGATCATGGGCCTCGGCGAACTGGTCGGCGGTTTCCTCGCGCCGACCGTGGCCGGCTTCGCCGCCGACCGCTTCGGCCTGTCCATCGTCATGTGGATGTCCTGCGGCGGCGCCCTGCTCGCCGCGTTCCTCTCGCTGTTCCTGCGCGAAACCGCGCCCGCCGTGCTGGCGCGCCAGCGCAGCGCGCCTACCTCCGTCCTGCAAGGAAACCAACCATGAAAGCACTGCGCTGGCACGCCGCCCGCGACCTCCGCCTGAGCGAACTGGAACGCCAGGCGCCGCGGCCCGGCGAAGTCGAACTGGAAGTCGCCTACTGCGGCATCTGCGGCAGCGACCTGCACGAATACCAGAGCGGCCCGCACTCGATTCCCCAGGCCGAGGCGCACCCGCTGTCCGGTTGCCGCGCGCCGCTGACCCTCGGCCATGAGTTCTGCGGCGTGGTCGCCGCGCTCGGCCCTGGCGTGGAGGGACTGCGCATCGGCGACCGCGTCGCGGTGGAGCCGGAATACCGCTGCGGCGAATGCCGCTACTGCCGGGAAGGCCGCTACAACCTCTGCGAGTCGATGGGCTTCATCGGCCTGATGGGCGACGGCGGCTTCGCCGAGCGCGCGCGGGTGCCGGCCTACATGCTGCACCGCCTGCCGGACGCGGTGGGCTTCCGCCAGGCCGCCGTGCTCGAACCGGCCGCCGTGGCCCTGCACGCGCTGCGCCGCAGCAGCCTGGCGCCGGGCCAGCGCTGCGCGGTGTTCGGGCTCGGCCCGATCGGCCTGCTGCTGGTGATGCTCGCCCACCTGCGCGGAATCGAGGACATCGTCGCGATCGACGTCAGTCCCGAGCGCCTCGCCCTGGCCGGGGAGTTCGGCGCCAGCCGGGCGCTCGACGCCCGCGACGGCGACACGGCGGCGCGCCTGCGCGAGGGCGGCGCGCTCGACTGCGCCTTCGAGGCCGCCGGCAGCCAGGCCAGCCTCGACGCCGCCCTGGCCAGCCTGCGCAAGGGTGGCGAGCTGGTGCTGGTGAGCCTGATGGGCGAGGTCCGGCTGGACGCCTTCGACCTGGTCAACCGCGAACTGCGCCTGCTCGGCAGCGTCGGCTACCGCGACGCCTACCCGGAGCTGATCGCCCTGCTCGCCGACGGCCGCCTCGACCTGGCCCGCGCAGTGACCCGCAGCGTGCCCCTGGAGCAGGCCGTCGAGCACGGTTTCGAGGCCCTGCTGCGCGACAAGTCGCAGCTCAAGGTGCTGGTCAATCCCAACCCGGCCCTGGCCGACGCCTGAAGGAACGATCGCCGATGGTTTTCCAACACGATATCTACGCCGGCCAGCAGGTGCTGGTCACTGGCGGCAGCTCCGGCATCGGCGCGGCCATCGCCATGCAGTTCGCCGAACTCGGCGCCGAAGTCGTCGCCCTCGGCCTGGACGCCGACGGCGTGCACGCACCGCGTCATCCGCGGATTCGCCGGGAAGAACTGGACATCACCGACAGCCAGCGCCTGCAACGGCTGTTCGAAGCGCTGCCGCGCCTGGATGTGCTGGTGAACAACGCCGGCATCAGCCGCGACCGCGAGGAATACGACCTGGCTACCTTCGAACGGGTGCTGCGCCTCAACCTGAGCGCCGCCATGCTCGCCAGCCAACTGGCCCGGCCGCTGCTGGCGCAGCGCGGCGGCAGCATCCTCAACATCGCCTCGATGTACAGCACCTTCGGTTCCGCCGACCGCCCGGCCTACAGCGCCAGCAAGGGCGCCATCGTCCAGCTCACCCGTTCCCTGGCCTGCGAGTATGCCGCCGAGCGCATCCGGGTCAACGCCATCGCCCCCGGCTGGATCGACACGCCGCTGGGCGCCGGGCTCAAGGCCGACGTCGAGGCCACCCGCCGGATCATGCAGCGCACGCCGCTGGCGCGCTGGGGCGAGGCGCCCGAGGTGGCCAGCGCCGCGGCCTTCCTCTGCGGTCCCGGCGCCAGCTTCGTCACCGGCACCGTGCTGGCGGTGGACGGCGGCTATCTCTGCGCCTGAGCCGCCTTCGCTCCGGATGCACCTGTCCGCTTGGGGCGGACAGCGATTCGCACGACAGAACAACAACAAGACGAGTGCCTTGCCATGAAAACCCTCCGCACCTTGCCGGCGCTGCTCTGCGCCGGTTTCCTCGGTCTCTCCGCGCAGGCCGCCGAAGACAGCCGCAGCGGCCCGCTGGCCGGGTTCGGCGAACGACTCCAGCGCCACGGCGTGAAGACCCACGCGCAGTTCTGGAGCCTGTCGCTGAAGAACCTCGACACCGGCCCGCGCCAGCACAGCTTCGGCAACAGCGGCGACCTGTTCCTCGGCGCCGACCTCGACCTCGCCACCCTCGCCGGCCTGGACGGCGCCTCGCTGCACATCGAGGAAACCCTGTTCATCCTCGACCGCGGCACCGGTCAGCCCACCGGGCCGAGCTGGCAGGGCGCGGTGGGCAGCTACTTCGGCGGCGCGCCGCTGCACAACGACATCGGCGCCAACCAGCTGAGCCTGCTCACCTGGCAGCAGCAGTGGCTGGGCGGACGCCTCGACAGCCATCTCGGACGGACCAATGCGCGGCGCTATTTCCTGATCTACAACTGCGAGACCGTGGTCACCTGCAACGACCCGATCATCGACGCCTCCACCGGCATCCTGCCGCCGCCCTACGGCGCCTGGGGCGGCTACCTGAAGTACCGGGCGACCCCGACCCTGTACCTGCACGCCGGGGCCTTCGAGTCCAACCCGGTGGATTACCTGAAGAAGCGCCATGGCCTCGATTTCGGCACCGACGACGCCAGCGGCACCAGCCTGCTGCTGGGGATCGGCGACAAGCGCGAGGAAAGCCTCGATCCCTACCGCTCGCACTATGAACTCAACGCCTACCTGAACACCGCCAACCAGGTCGACCCGCTCACCGGCGCCAGCGACCACGGCAGCGCCGGCGGCTTCTTCAAGTTCCAGCAGCTGTTCTGGCGCGCCGACGGCGGCCGCCTCGATTCGCCGAGGGCGCTGGGGCTGTTCGGCTCGCTGTCGGTATCGGCCGACGACAAGCAGCCGTTCCGTCATTTCGCCGAGCTGGGCCTGACCTACCATGCGCCCTTCGACCGCACGCGGGACAAGCTCAACCTCAAGGCCAGCTACCTGCGCCTGAACGATCACCAGCTGGAGTTCCAGCGCCAGGCGCGGATCGCCGCTGGCGGCGATGCGAAACTCGGCCAGCGCGACGTGTACGCCCTGGAAACCAATGCGCACATCGCACTGACCCCGCACATCGCGCTGGAGCCGTCGGTGCAGTACATCTTCAACCCGGACAACTACTACAACCCCGGCGCTCGCGAACTGAGCGGAGACGGTTTCGTCGTCGGCCTGCAACTGATGGTCGACATGGGCTCGCTGCTGGGGCTTTAGCGCGCCGCCTGGCAGCCTCGGTCAACCCCGCCGGCAGGCTGGGACAAGCGGCCGGGCGCGCTTCCCCGTCCAATGGAGTAGCGTCGCGCCCATGGGCGCGGGGCGAAAAAGAACGCCGGGCGAGGCCCGGCAGCACACCCAGAAAGGTGCCGACATGACTTCCACTGCCCGCCGTTCGTTCGACTACATCGTGGTCGGCGCCGGCTCCGCCGGTTGCGTCCTGGCCAACCGTCTTTCCGCCGATCCCGCCGTCTCGGTCTGCCTGGTCGAGGCCGGCCCCAGCGACCGCACGCCGCTCCCCGCCGCCTACATCCGCACGCCGGCCGGGATCATCCGCCTGATCGCCAACCCGAAGTGGAACTGGATGCATCGCTTCGCCGCCCAGCCCGGCACCGCCAACCAGCCGATCGCCTGCCCGCGCGGCAAGGTCTGGGGCGGCTCCAGCGCGATCAACGGGATGATCTACATCCGCGGCGACCGCCACGACTACGACCGCTGGGCATCCCTCGGCAACCGTGGCTGGAGCTACGACGAGCTGCTGCCCTACTTTCGCCGCTCGGAACATTTCGAGCCGGGCGAATCGCCCTGGCACGGGCGCGGCGGCGAATTGAACGTCGCCGCGCAGCGCAGCCCGGGCCCGATCAACCAGGTGTTCTTCCAGGCCGCCGAGGAAATGGGCTGGCCATACAACGCCGACTTCAACGGCGAGCGCCAGGAAGGCATCGGCCCGTTCCACGTCACCCAGGTCAACGGCGAACGCTGTAGCGCGGCGCGCGCCTTCCTGCACCCGGCCCTGGCGCGGCCCAACCTCACCGTGCTCAGCTCGGCGCTGACCCTGCGCGTGCTGCTGGAAGGTACCCGCGCCACCGGCGTGGAGATCAGCCAGGCTGGCGAGGTCGTGCAATTGCAGGCACGCCGCGAAGTGATCCTCAGCGCCGGCTCGATCAACTCGCCGCAGCTCCTGTTGCTCTCCGGCATCGGCCCGGCGGCGGAACTGGCGCGCCACGGCATCGTCCAGCGCCATGAGTTGCCTGGGGTCGGCGAGAACCTGCAGGACCACCAGGACATCGTGCTGATGTACCGCACCGAGGCCAAGCTCGGCTACGGCCTGGGCTTCTCGCCGAAGGGCTGGCTGCCGCTGCTGCGCTCGCCCTGGCAGTACCTGTTCGGCCGGCGCGGGGCGCTGACCTCGAACACCGTCGAGTCCGGTGGCTTCCTCCGCCTCGACCCACAGGCAGAGACCCCGGAGCTGGGTCTGATCGTCGCCCCCGCGCTGAAGAACCAGCCGCAGCGCCTGGTCCCCTTCGGCCACGGGGTCAGCCTGCACGTCGCGGTGATGCACCCGCAGAGCCGCGGGCGGGTCCGCCTGAACTCGCCGGACCCGCACGACCGGCCGCTGATCGAAGCCAACTTCCTCAGCCACCCTGCCGACCTCGATACCCTGGTCCGGGGTTTCCAACTGGTCCGCAAACTGGCCGCCAGCCGCAGCTTCGCCCGTCACCTCAAGGGCGAGCTGGTACCGGGCCCGCAGGTTTCCAGCCGCGGCCAGATCGAGGCCTGGATCCGCGCTAACCTGGGCACCGTGTTCCATCCGGTGGGCACCTGCAAGATGGGCCACGACCAGCTCGCGGTGGTCGACGACCAGTTGCGCGTGCACGGCCTGCAAGGCCTGCGGGTGGCCGATGCGTCGATCATGCCGACGCTGATCACCGGCAATACCAACGCCCCGGCGATCATGATCGGCGAGAAGGCCGCCGACCTGATCCTCGGCAAGCCGGCGCCCCATGCACCGCCCGCGCGACAACCGGCCGTGCAGGCTCTGGCCGGCGCCTGACTAGCCGCCCTGGCTGCAGGCGCTGGCGTACTTGCGGTAGGCCAGCGAATGCAGCTTGCCGGCGGAGTCTAGGTAGTCCATCCGTGCATCGACGATCTCGCAGGTGGTCGACGCCTGTTCCTGGGTCGCCACCACCTTGTGCACATCCAGCGGCATGCCGTAGCGGTAGCTTTCGGTCGGTACCGGTGCGGCGCCCTGGGCGGCGAACGCGGGAAGCGCAAGCGCGGCGAGCAGGGTGGTGGCGAGCAGGGTGCGAGTCATGGGGGATCTCCTGGCGGCAGGACCGCGTCGGTGGAAGGCGACATGCCTTCGTCGAGGCCTATTCCAGGCCGCGGAGTTGTCCCGGATGTGTCGCTGGAATGCCCGATTCGTCAGCCGCTGTATCGCCGCTGCCGGCCGATACATCGCCGTACATTCGCCGCCCCGCTCCCGCCGGACGAATCGCGCCCGGCGCCATCCGTCGTCTCCCCCGTTCGCGACAGCGACAACCGGGCTTTTTTGCACGCCCCGGTATTCGCCCCGGCTCCGGATACAGTGCAATACAAACCCCGGCAGGCAAGCGCCGCGGGCGCGGATACACTGCTTGCAAGCACACCAACCGCCACGGGAGCCAGGCAATGGAGCATGTCGATCACATCCTGATCGTCGACGATGACCGCGAGATTCGCGAGCTGGTAGGCAACTACCTGAAGAAGAACGGCCTGCGCACCACCATCGTCGCCGATGGCCGGCAGATGCGCGCGTTCCTCGAAGCCAACACGGTGGACCTGATCGTCCTCGACATCATGATGCCCGGCGACGACGGCCTGCTGCTCTGCCGCGAGCTGCGCGTCGGCAAGCACAAGGCCACGCCGGTGCTGATGCTCACCGCGCGCAACGACGAGACCGACCGCATCATCGGCCTGGAGATGGGCGCCGACGACTACCTGACCAAGCCCTTCTCCGCCCGCGAACTGCTTGCCCGGATCAACGCCGTGCTGCGGCGTACGCGGATGCTGCCGCCGAACCTCACCGTGAGCGAGAGCAGCCGGCTGATCGGCTTCGGCCAGTGGCAACTGGACACCAGCGCCCGCCACCTGCTCGACGACGCCGGCACCGTGGTCGCCCTCAGCGGCGCCGAGTACCGCCTGCTGCGGGTGTTCCTCGATCATCCGCAACGGGTACTCAGCCGCGACCAGTTGCTCAACCTGACCCAGGGCCGCGAGGCGGACATCTTCGACCGTTCCATCGACCTGCTGGTCAGCCGCCTGCGCCAACGCCTCGGCGACGACGCCCGCGAACCGGAGTACATCAAGACCGTGCGCAGCGAGGGCTATGTGTTCTCGCTGCCGGTGCGACTGGTCGAGGCCCATCCATGAAGCTCGCCGTGCCGCGCCCGCGCAGCCTCGCCGCGCGCCTGGCGCTGATCCTCTTCGCCGGGCTGGTGCTGGCCTACGGGCTGTCCTTCGCCTCGCAGTTCTACGAGCGCTACCAGACCGCGAAGCACATGATGCTCGACAGCCTCGAACAGGACGTGGCGATCTCGGTAGCCATGCTCGACCGCCTGACGCCCGCCGAGCGCGAGGCCTGGCTGCCGCGCCTGGAACGACGCACCTACCGCTATCGCCTCGACGCCGGCGAGCCCGGCCAGCCGCTGGCGCTGGCCGACGCGCCGGTTGCCGCGCACTCCATCGAACGCGCCCTCGACGGTCAATACCCGCTGACCCTGCGCACGGTGGCCGACAGCCGTCCGCACTTCCAGGTCCTCCTGCGCCTGCGCGACGGCAGCCCGCTGACCATCGACGTCACGCCGGCCCCGGTGCCGCTGTCCGGCTGGCTGCCGCTGGTACTGCTGGTGCAGTTGCTCCTGCTGCTGCTCTGCACCGGCCTCGCGGTGCGCACCGCCATCGGCCCGCTGACCCGGCTGGTGAAGGCCGTGGAACATCTCGATCCGAATCGTCCGGCACAGCCTCTCGCGGAAACCGGCCCACGCGAAGTGGCGCATGCGGCGGCGGCCTTCAATGCCATGCAGGCGCGCATCGCCGACTACCTCAAGGAGCGCATGCAGTTGCTCGCGGCGATTTCCCACGACCTGCAGACGCCGATCACGCGGATGAAGCTGCGCGTCGAGTTCATGGACGCCTCCAGCGACAGGGACAAGCTGTGGAACGATCTCGAAGAGATGCAGCACCTGGTCCGCGAAGGCGTGGCCTATGCCCGCAGCATGCACGGCAGCACCGAAACCAGTTGCCGGGTGGACCTCGACGCCTTCCTCGACAGCCTGGTCTTCGACTACCAGGACAGCGGCAAGCAGGTACAACTCGACGGCCGTACCGGCGCGGTGATCGACACCCGTCCGCACGCCCTGCGCCGGGTGCTGGTGAACCTGGTCGACAATGCGCTGAAGTTCGCCGGCGCCGCGCGCCTGGAAGTGGAACGCCGTACCGATGGCGGCACGCGAATCCAGGTGCTGGACAATGGCCCGGGGATTCCCGCCGAGGAACTCGACGAGGTGCTCAAGCCCTTCTACCGGGTGGAAAACTCGCGCAATCGCAACACCGGTGGCACCGGCCTCGGCCTGGCCATCGCGCAGCAGCTGAGCCTGGCCCTCGGCGGCCGCCTGACCCTGGCCAACCGCGCCGGCGGCGGGCTTTGCGCGCGCATCGAGCTGGACCCCTGAGGCGCCCGTACAGAGCGATACATAACCGCCCTCGGCGGACACACTGCGGATAAACCCGCTTGCAACACTCCTGGCCACGGGAAGCGGCGGCACATCGCCGAGCCGCTCCCGGCAACCAGGAGCCCCACCATGACCGTCCCAACCTCTCAATCCGCCTGGCACGGCTGGCGACTGTTCGCCGTCCTCGCCGTCGCCGTGCTGTGCATGACCGCCCTCGTCCTGGCTCTCCAGGCGCAACCGGTGGAGGGCCTGCGCAGCGCCATCCGCGCCACCGCGCGCAGTTCCTTCGCGCTGTTCCTCGCCGCTTTCCTCGCGTCCTCGCTGGCGACCCTGTTGCCCGGCCCGGGGACCCGCGCGCTGCTCCGTGAAAGGCGCTACCTGGGCCTGGCCTTCGCCTTCTCCCACGCAGTACACGCCTTGCTGATCCTGGCCTACTGGAAGCTGTTCCCCGAGACATTCTGGAGCGGCCGCTCGGTCGCGGCGAACATCCCCGGCTCGATCGGCTACCTGTTCATCCTGCTGCTCACCCTCACCTCCTTCCGCACCCCGGCCCGACTGCTCGGCCCACGCGCCTGGAAAGCCCTGCACTCGACCGGCACCTGGGTGCTGGCGGGCATCTTCTGCCTGTCGTTCTTCAAACGCATCCCCATGGGCGGCTGGTACGTACTGGCGTTCGCCACGATCTTCTCCGCCATCGTCCTCAAGCTCACCGCCAAGCTCGCCGTGCGCTTGCGTCGTCGCGACGTACAGCCGGCCTGACCCATCCACCGCCCTCAACGAGACATCGATCATGCAAGCATCCGACCTGCGCGCCTGGCGCCGACCCTTCGCCCTGCTCGACCGCTGCGGCGGCTGGAGCGCCGACCTGTCCCTGCGACTGTTCCTGGCCTGGGAGTTCTTCGAGTCCGGTTGGGAAAAGTGGAACGGCGAGAACTGGTTCGGCGATATCCAGTCGGCTTTCCCCTTTCCCTTCGACCGCCTGCCCGCCGCCTTCAACTGGGAACTGTCGCTGTGGGCCGAACTGCTCGGCGCGCTGTTCCTCCTGCTCGGCCTCGGTACCCGCCTGACCGCCCTGGTGCTGATCGTCGTCACCCTGGTGGCGACCGCCGCCGTACACTGGCCGGCGGAGTGGTCGAGCCTGGCGGAACTGGCCCGCGGCTACTCGATCACCGACCACGGCTTCGGCAATTTCAAGCTCCCGGCTATCTACCTGGCGGCGCTGCTGCCGCTGCTGTTGGCGGGGGCGGGGAAGCTGAGCCTGGACCACTGGCTCGGGCGGCGCCTGGGCCTGTCCCGCTAGGATTCGGCCAGCCACGGAAAAACCCCGGAACGCGATCGCCTCCGGGGTTTTTCACAGCAAGCCAGAACCATCCCACCCACCGCGTAGGGCGAATAGCGCCAACGGCGCTATTCGCCGATACACCGGACCCACCCCGGCGGATAACCGCAAGCGGTTATCCGCCCTACACCAAGACCGTCCCACCCACCACGTAGGGCGGATAGCGCCAAAGGCGCTATCCGCCGATGCATCGACTCCACAAGGGCTGCGTCGTCATCCGCCCGCCCAATCGCGTTCCAGGGTTCCGAGCACGACACCCTGGGTCCGCAACGCTGCCAGCAACTCCAGCCCCGCCGCGTCGAGCGCTCCGGGCGCACTCCGCGCCTCGAGCGCCAGCGCCGCCAGGTGCTCGCGCCCGCTCAGGCGCCGTCTCGCCAGCGACTCCAGCAGGCGGTAGGCCAGCGGAGTCAGGCGCGCGGTATGCACGCGATGCGAGGAATCGCGGTGCATCAACAGCAGGGTCGGTTCCGCAGGCGCTTCGGCGAGCGCGACGTCCTCTTCGAGCCGATGCACCGGCCAGCGATAGCCCAGCGGCAGCGCCAGGCTCGACAGCAGCGGCACCCCGTCGAGCAGGTCGCCTTCACGCCGATACGGCGGATCGTCGGGCTCGGCCAGGTAGAGGCGCGTTTCGCTCCATTCGAAGTGGGCCAACTCGGCTTGCCACGCCGGCCGATACTCGCCCCGCTGCCGCAGGTAGTCGACGAAGACCCCGGCGATACGGGTGAACAGGGGGGTATGGCTTCTCTCCTCGCGATAGAACTCGCGCACCAGGCCATGCCACTGCTGCTCGCCAAGCAGCCCGCGCAAGCGCGGGAAGCCGCTGGCAAGGAGGCCTTCGATGGCGTTGTAGAACAGCTCGCGGTAGACCCGCAGGCGACGTTCTTCGATGTCCGGCGGCGGCGCATTGCCAAGCGGGTCGCGCAGGTGCCGGGCGAGGCTGAACTGCTGTTGGCGCAGGCGCTCATCCATGACGGCGTCCCTCGTCGCGTTGCCATTGGCGGATCTGCTCCACTTCCAGCAGCAGTTCGCCCAGCGGCGGATAGTTGAAGTCCCGCTCGAGCAGGGTCGGGCGCACGCCGAAGCGACGATAGGCGGCTCCGAGCAAGGCCCAGACGCCGGGCTTCACGGCGGCACCATGGGTGTCGATCTTCAGGTCCGGCGCCTCGTCGTAGTGCCCCGCCACATGGTAGGCGGCGACCCGCCCGGGCGGCAGCCGGGCGAGGAAGTCGAGGGCGTCGTAGCCGTGGTTGCAGGCGTTGACGAACAGGTTGTTGACGTCCAGCAACAGGTCGCAGTCGGCCTCGTCGAGTACCGCGTTGACGAACTCGATCTCGCTCATCTCCCGGTACGGCGCTGCATAGTAGGAAATGTTCTCCACCGCGATGCGCCGCTCCAGGCGTTCCTGCGCCTCGCGGATGCGCGCCGCGACGTGACGCACCGCGGCCTCGGTGAACGGCAGCGGCAACAGATCATAGAGATGGCCATCGTCGGAACAGTAACTGAGGTGCTCGCTGTACAACGCGACCCGGTGGCGGACGAGGAAGCGTCGGGTCTGCTCGATGAAGGCGGCATCCAGCGGTGTGGAGCCGCCGAGGGACAGCGAGAGACCGTGGCAGGTCAGTGGAAAGCGCTCCACCAGGCGCTCCAGGTCGGCACCGAAGGCACCGCCGACGCCGATCCAGTTGTCCGGCGCGCATTCGAGGAAGTCCACCGCGCCGGGCGCCATCGCCAGCAGTTGCGGAAGCAGGCCGCGCCTCAGGCCGAGGCCGGCGGCGTTGTCGATCAGGGTCATGGGATAGCTCCGGAAACGGCGACGCCCCCGCTTTCCCAGGGGAAAGAGAGGGCGCCGCCAGGGTGTGGAAAGGCTCAGTGCCGGCCTTGCTCCAGCTTGCTGAACAGCCCGGCGGGCATCGGCTTGCCGTTGGCCTCGTAGGTCTTGCGCAGGTGTTCGTAGGCCTCGGCTTCGGAAATGAAGCCGTCATGGTCGCTATCGATGCTGTCGAACTCACCGGCACGGTCCTTGGCCACCGCGAGGAACTCGGCGCGCGAGACCTTGCCATCGTGATCGGTGTCGGTTCGGGCAAAGGAGGCGTCGCCGCACTTGCCCTCCCCGCACTTGCCCTCGGCGCCGGCCTTGGCCGGGATCTTCGCGGAGCCGCCGCTACCACACTTGCCTTCTCCGCACTTGCCTTCGCCGGCGCTCGCCGCCGCCACTTGCAGCCCCTGGCCCAGCGGCTCGACGGCGAACGCCGAACCGCCGAGCAGCATTCCCCCCACCAGTACGGCACCGAGCAGGCTGGCGGAAGTCTTTTGACGCGAATCGAAAACGGACATGCTTCTTCTCCACAGTAAACGCGGCCGGGCCGCAGGCGCGGCGCTGGTGGGCGCCGGTACGAACCGGGCGGCGGGACCTTCTGGGGTCGTCCCGGGCGCCGCGGTTCGGATGTGGCCATTTCGCCTGGGAGATGTATCGGGGGTGTATCGCCCGACACGTGGATTTGTACGCCGGAGGTATCGAAACCGCGCATGGATACAAAGCGATACGCAATCGAGCGCGGGCATGCCGACGAAGTGCCGGGCATCTCTCACTCCCGCCGGCCCATCTCGGCTACCGTTAGGAGACAGCCACCTGGCCCAGTCTCGAGGTCGAGCCCATCGTGCTGAAACGCATTCCGGTAACCCAGCTTCGCCTCGGTATGTTCGTCCAGAGCCTTTGCGGCTCGTGGCTGGACCACCCGTTCTGGAAAAGAGGTGGCTTCCTGCTCGACAGCCAGGCCGACCTGCAGCGCCTGCGCGAAAGCGCCGTGAAGGAGGTCTGGATCGATGCCAGCAAGGGCCTCGACCTCCCGGAGGAAGCGGCGGTCTCGGCCGCTGCGGTCCTGCCGGTCACCATGCCGGCCGGCCCTTCGCCGGCGCGGGTCGCCCTGGAGGAGGAAATCCGCCACGCCGCCCTGCTCTGCAGCCATGCCAAGGCCGCCGTGGTCAGCATGTTCCGCGACGCGCGCATGGGCCAGGCCATCGATACCGCGCATGCATCGGACCTGGTGGACGAAATCTCCGCCTCGGTGCTGCGCCATCCCAACGCGCTGCTCAGCCTGGTACGGCTGAAGACCTCGGATGAATACACCTACATGCATTCGGTGGCGGTCTGTGCGCTGATGATCGCCCTCGCCCGCCAGCTCGAACTGCCCGACCCGCTGGTACGCGAGGCGGGGCTGGCCGGACTGCTGCACGACATCGGCAAGATGGCGGTGCCCGATCCGATCCTGAACAAGCCCGGCAAGCTCACCGACCAGGAGTTCGGCCTGGTTCGCCGGCATCCGCAGAACGGCGCGCGGATGCTGCTCGATTGCCGCCAGGTCAGCGCCCTGGTGGTGGATGTCTGCCTGCACCACCACGAGCGCATCGACGGCACCGGCTACCCCTTCGGCCTGGCGCAGGAGCAGATCAGCCTGCTGGCGCGAATGGGCGCGGTGTGCGACGTCTACGACGCGATCACCTCCGACCGTCCCTACAAGAAGGGCTGGAACGCCGCCGAGGCGATCCGACGCATGGCCGAATGGAACGGGCACTTCGACCCGCAGGTGTTCCGCGCCTTCGTCAAGGCGGTGGGCATCTACCCGGTCGGCGCGCTGGTCAGGCTGGAAAGCGGGCGCCTCGGCGTGGTCCTCGAACAACACGGCCGCTCGCTGCTGACGCCACGGGTCAAGGTATTCTTCTCGGCCCGCTCGAAGGTGCCGATCCCGCAGCAGGTGGTAGACCTGGGTAGGGCCGGACAGACCGACCGAATCGTCGGCTTCGAGCCGGCGGAAGCCTGGAACTTCCGCAATCTCGACGAGATGTGGACGGGACTGGCCAAGTCCACGGGCTCTTATTTCGACGCGGAAACCGGAAATCCGTAGACGCCTTCCGCCGGCAACGCCGGGCACCGCTCCCGTAGGGCCCATAACGCGAAGCGTTATCCGCCGCTTCGCCGCAATCTCCGCCTGCTCCGCGTTGCTTTAAGCGCACCATCGTCGATACTGCTGGCAATCCGCCGACAGTTTTCAAGAGGCCATATGAGTCCGCTCCTGGAGACAATCGAAGAGCACAGCAGAAATGGCTGTGCTCCATCCAAAGCGCTGCTTGCCCTGTGGTCCGCAGGCGCCGACCTGAGGGTTTCCCCGAGGAAGGCTGGCCGCCTATGCGAACTTGCCGTCGTTGCCGCAGCAGGGAAAGCAGGCATGCTCGAGAGCGAGATCGTTGCGGCACGCCGGGCCTATGCCGCCAGCCTGGGAGTGACGCTTAGCGGAGCGATCAGCAACGCCGACGAGCCGGTCCATATCCGCCACGCCGTCAGCAATTCCAATCACAACCCCAACGCCTCAAACCGTATCAACCTTGGGAGGGCCCGAGCGTATAAAAAAAGGCGCGAGGAAGGTGATTACTTCTTCATCGACACTTGAATCGCCTGCATAACCGTTATCTCCCCCGCGCCTCAACGGCAGCCATCTCCAGCAACCACCCCCGGAACGCCAGCATCGCGCTGGTCTCCCCCCGCGACTGCAAGCGCGTCAGCCAGTAGCTGCCGGTACTCACTTCGGTGGCGAACGGACGCCGGATGCTCTCGCTGGCCAGTTGCCGGGCAAACATCGCCGCCGGCGCCAGGGCCACGCCGACACCCTGGCGGGCCGCCTCGAGCATGGCCAGCGAGGTGTCGAAGACGATGCTCCGGGTCAGTGGCGCGTGCGCCGGCAGTCCGGCCGCCTGGAACCACAGCGGCCACTCGTCGGCGCGGTAGGAGCGCAGCAGGGTGTGCTGCAGCAGGTCGGCGGGACTGTGCAACTGGGCGGCGACCTCCGGGCAGCAGAGCACCGTCAGCGGCGCCTCGAACAACGCCAGCGCCTCGGTGCCGTGCCAGGCGCCGCCGCCGAAGCGGATCGCGTAGTCGAGCCCCTCGGCGGCGATGTCGACGCGGTTGTTGTGGGTGGACAGGCGCAGATCGATGAAGGGATGGCGCGCCTGGAAGTCCTCCAGCCGCGGCAGCAGCCAACCGACCGTGAAGGTTCCGACCGCGCCGACGGTGAGCACGTCCCGGTAGTGGCCACCCTCGAAACGTTCCAGCAGGCCGGCGATGCGGTCGAAGGAGTCACACAGCACCGGCAGCAGGCTCTCGCCCTCGTGGGTCAGCATGAGGCCGCGCGGCAGACGCTTGAACAGGGCCACGCCGAGACGCTCCTCGAGGCTCTTCACCTGGTGGCTGACCGCCGCCTGGGTCACGCACAGCTCGATGGCCGCGCGGGTGAAGCTCAGGTGCCGGGCCGAAGCTTCGAAGGCGCGCAGGGCGTTCAGCGGCAAATGGGGTCGAACCAATCTCTGCTCCAAATTTTTCTAATGGCTGCCGCGAGTATTCGTCGTTTGCCGCAAATCCTGCGCAAGCCTAGATTTTCCCCGCCCGCCGATCAAGGAGCGCTCCCGGGGCGGTTTCTCATGCAGCCAACGACAAAGGACGCCAATCCTCATGCGCGATACCAGATTCCCCTGCCTGTGCGGCATCGCCGCTTCCACACTGCTGTTCGCCACCACCCCGGCCATTGCCGGCGAGGCCCCGGCGGATCGCCTGAAGGCACTGGTCGACGCCGCCGTACAACCGGTGATGAAGGCCAATGACATTCCGGGCCTGGCCGTAGCCATCAGCCTGAAAGGAGAACCGCATTACTTCAGCTATGGGCTGGCCTCGAAAGAGGACGGCCGCCGGGTGACGCCGGAGACCCTGTTCGAGATCGGCTCGGTGAGCAAGACCTTCACCGCCACCCTCGCCGGCTATGCCCTGGCCCAGGACAAGATGCGTCTCGACGACCGCGCCAGCCAGCACTGGCCGGCACTGCAGGGCAGCCGCTTCGACGGCATCAGCCTGCTCGACCTCGCGACCTATACCGCCGGCGGCTTGCCGCTGCAGTTCCCCGACTCGGTGCAGAAGGACCAGGCACAGATCCGCGACTACTACCGCCAGTGGCAGCCGACCTACGCGCCGGGCAGCCAGCGCCGCTATTCCAACCCGAGCATCGGCCTGTTCGGCTATCTCGCCGCGCGCAGCCTGGGCCAGCCGTTCGAACGGCTCATGGAGCAGCAAGTGTTCCCGGCACTGGGCCTCGAACAGACCCACCTCGACGTGCCCGAGGCGGCGCTGGCGCAGTACGCCCAGGGCTACGGCAAGGACGACCGCCCGCTACGGGTCGGTCCCGGCCCGCTGGATGCCGAAGGCTACGGGGTGAAGACCAGCGCGGCCGACCTGCTGCGCTTCGTCGATGCCAACCTGCATCCGGAGCGCCTGGACAGGCCCTGGGCGCAGGCGCTCGATGCCACCCATCGCGGTTACTACAAGGTCGGCGACATGACCCAGGGCCTGGGCTGGGAAGCCTACGACTGGCCGATCTCCCTGAAGCGCCTGCAGGCCGGCAACTCGACGCCGATGGCGCTGCAACCGCACAGGATCGCCAGGCTGCCCGCGCCACAGGCGCTGGAGGGCCAGCGCCTGCTGAACAAGACCGGCTCCACCAACGGCTTCGGCGCCTACGTGGCGTTCGTCCCGGGCCGCGACCTGGGCCTGGTGATCCTGGCCAACCGCAACTATCCCAATGCCGAGCGGGTGAAGATCGCCTACGCCATCCTCAGCGGCCTGGAGCAGCAGGGCAAGGTGCCGCTGAAGCGCTGAAGCGCGCTCGCGAGGGCGACGGAGCGTAGCGGCGCGGGACGCCGGTCCTGGCTATGATGGTGCCATGAGCGCTTCCCCGCCCCTCCGCCAGCCCTGCCCGCCCGGCGCCTGCGTCTGCGAACGCGAGCGCCTGGAGGCGCCCGGCGCGGACCGTCGCATCCTCCTCCTGACCCGCCAGGAAGAGCAGCGCCTGGCCGCTCGCCTGGAAGCCCTGCGCAGCCTGGAAGACCTGGAACACCTGCTGCGGCGCATGGAGGAACAACTGGGCATCCGCCTGCGGATCGCCCTGGCCTTCGGCGAGGTGCGCAGCATGCGCGGCATTCGCATGCGCTTCGAGGAGCAGCCGGGGCTCTGCCGCAAGACCCGCCAGGCGATTCCCGCCGCCATCCGCCGCGGCCTGGAGAAGCGCCCGGAAGTCGCCTACGCCCTGCTCAACGCCCACGACCTGCTGCGCGACGCCTGAAGGCACTGAACGACAGGAAGAGGATGTCGCTCAACACCTGGGCGGGCTTCAGGAGTATCGGCGGATAACGCCCATGGCGTTATTCGCCCTACAGGCCGCAGCGGATGCAGGCGAGCCCCGGGTCCGCCTGAATCCTTGGCGGGACTGGCCACCGCGCCGGGGTTCAGCTCGCCGACTCCGCCTGCACGTCGCCGAACATCGCCTGCAGGCGGAGCAGGCAGGCATCGCACAGGGTGCGCAGTTCGTCGAGGCGGATGCCGGCGAGGATTTCCATGCCGCGCAGCGGATCGGCGCGGCGCAGGGCCTGCTCCAGCTCGCTGGCACGGCCGGCCAGGGCGCTGGCGCCAACGGTGGAAGCGCTGCCCTTGATGGTATGCAGGGTCGCGGCGCTGCCCTGGACATCGCCCTCGCCGAGCTGGCGTTCGAGCTGGGCGAAGAGGTCCTGCATGTCCGGAACGAAGCGCCGCAACACCTGGACGATCAGCTCCAGGCTACCGCCGAAACGCCCGACGATATCGCCCCGCGCCTCGACCAGTTCGCCCGCGTCCGCTGCCGTTGCCGGCGCGCCCCTGGCGCCGCTCCTGCCGAGATGACCGAGCAGGCAAAGCACCAGGCGCTCCTTGTCGATCGGCTTCGCCACATGGTCGTTCATGCCCGCCGCCAGGCAGGCTTCGCGGTCGGCCAGCGAGGCGTTGGCGGTCATGGCCAGGATCGGCAGCCCGGCGAAGCGCCCGTCGGCGCGGATTCTCCGGGTCGCCTCGAGACCATCGATATCCGGCATCTGCATGTCCATCAGCACCGCGTCGAACGGCACGCTCGCCTCCAGCACCTGCTGAACGCCCGCCAGCCCGCCGTCGGCGAGGGCCACCCGGGCGCCCTCGCTGCTCAACAGCTCGGCGGCGACCTGGCGGTTCAGCGCGTTGTCCTCCACTACCAGCAGACGCACGCCCCGCAACCGCTGGGTGCGCTCCACCGGGCGCGGCGGCGGGTTGGCCGGGGCGCCCTGTTCGCCGTGCAACGCATGCAGCACCGAGTCGGCCAGTTGCTTGGGCGTGACCGGCTTGGTGAGAAAATCGACGAAGGGCGGCGCGCTGTGGTCGCGCGCATCGGCCAGCACCTCGCGGCCATAGGCGGTGATCATGATCACCATGGGCGGCGGCAGGTCGCCCTGCAACTGGCGGATCAGTTGCGCCGCGCTGAGGCCGTCGAGATCGGGCATGCGCCAATCCATCAGCACCACGTCGTAGCGACGGCCCTCGGCCATCGCCGCCTGGACCCGCGCCACTGCCTCGCTGCCGCTGCCGACGCAGTCGGCGCGCCAGCCGAGGGCGCCGACCGTGCGTTCGAGCAGCTCGCCGGCCACCAGGTTGTCGTCCGCCACCAGCAGCCGCAGCGGTTCGCCGGCCCCGGGGCAGGCCGCACGCAGCGGTTGGTCGTGGGCGACGTCGAGGTCCAGGTCGAACCAGAACCGGCTACCGCTGCCCGGCGCGCTCTCGACCCGCAATTCACCGCCCATCAGGTCGACCAGGCGTTTGCATATGAACAGGCCGAGGCCGGTGCCGCCGAAGCGTCGCGAGGTGGACGCCTCGGCCTGGGTGAAACCTTCGAAGATGCGCTGCTGCTGTTCCGCGCTGATGCCGATGCCGGTGTCCGCCACCAGCACCCGCAGGCGCACCAGGTGGGCGTCGTGCGCCAGACGCCGCAAGCTCACCAGGACGTGCCCGCGGGCGGTGAACTTCAGTGCGTTGCCGGCCAGGTTGATGAGGATCTGCTGCAGGCGCAGGCGGTCGCCGACCACCGCGCTGGGCAGCTCGGGATCGATGTCGAAGATCACCTCGACGTCCTTGTCGCCCTGGTTGCCGGAGAGCACCACGGCCAGGTCCTGCATCAGCGGCTCCAGCTCGAAGGGGAGCATTTCCAGGACCAGTTTGCCGGCCTCGATCTTCGAGTAGTCGAGGATGTCGTTGAGCAGGCCGAGTAACGAGGTTGCCGCCGAGCTGGCCTTGTCCAGGTAGTCGCGCTGGCGTTCGTTGAGATCGGTCTGCCGGGCCAGTTGCAGCATGCCCAGCACGGCATTCATCGGCGTGCGGATCTCGTGGCTCATGTTCGCCAGGAACGACGACTTCGCCGCGCTGGCGGCGTCCGCCTGCTCCTTGGCCTCGCGCAGGCGCGCCTGCAGTTGCTGGTCGCTGGTGATATCGATATTGATCCCGGTGACCTGCAGCGGGTTGCCGTCGGCGTCGCGCTCGACCTGCGCGCCGGCCTGGATGAAGCGGATGCCGCCGTCGGGCAGCACCACGCGGAAGATCACATCGTAGTTGCCGCGCCCCTCCACCGCCGCGCGCAGGCTGGCCTCGGTGCGCTCGAGGTCTTCCGGATGCAGGCGGCTGCGCCAATGCTCGTAGACCAGGCCGCCGTCGCGCAACGCCAGCGGCTGGCCATACAGCTCGCACATGCGCTCGTTCCACTGCAGGCTGTCGTCGGCCAGGTTCCAGCGCCAGATGCCCAGGCGCGCCACGTCGGCGGCCATTTGCAACTGGTCGCGCGCCGCGGCCATCTCGCGCTCGGCGTTGCGCCATTCGGTGACATCGACGGCGATGCCCAGGTAGCCGTTGATCGCCCCAGCCTCGTCGCGCAGGACGGTAACCGAAAGCGTCACGCTGAGCGGCGAGCCGTCCTTGCGCAGATAGGTCCATTCGCGGGTCTCGGCGCCCTCCTGTTCGGCCCGCGCCACCAGCACGCGGAAACCCTCCTCGCCCAGCTCCTGGCCGCGGGCGAGCAACTCCCGCTCGCTGTGCAGCAGGGTCGGCGAGGCCTTGCCGACCACCTCGTCGGCGCGGTAGCCGAGCATCCGCTCGGCACCGAGATTGAAGCCGCTGATGATGCCGTCGCGGTCGAGGGTGATGATCGACACCTCGGACGCCGCCTGCAGCACGCTGCCGAGCAGTACGTTCAACCGACGCAGTTCGGCGGTACGCTCGGCGATCTGGTGCTCCAGGCCGGTATTGAGCTCGCGGATGCGGGCCTCGGCGGCCTTCTTCGCGGAGATGTCGCGTACGGTCTTCGAGGCGCCGACCACGCCGCCGTCCGGACCGAGGATCGGCGAGACGGTCACCGCCACGTCGAGCAGGTGGCCATCCTGGTGCCGGCGCACGGTATCGAAGCTGACCACCTGTTCTTTACGGGCGATGCGGGCGAGGATGTCGAGTTCCTCGTTCTCCTTGGATGGCGGCACCAGCAGGTCCACCACCCGCCGCCCGACCGCCTGCTCCTCGCGGTAGCCGAACAACGCCTCGGCCCCGCGATTCCAGTCGCTGATGACGCCGTCGAGGCCGACGCCGATGATGCCGTCCGCCGAATTGCCGACGATCGCCGCCAGCCGCGCCTGGGTCGCCGCCTCCCGACGCCGGCGCAGGCGGCCGAGGGCGCTGGCGTTGACCAGCGCCGCCAGCAACAGGCTGACCAGGCTGCCGGCCAGGAACAGGATGCGCGGCGAAGGCTGGTGCAGGCGCTGGACGAACAGCGGCAGTGCGCTGAACGCCATCTGCCAGTGCCGACCGTAGATCTCCCGCCGCAGCATGTGGCCGAACAGGCGTTGAGCCGGCGCCGCGGCGCCGTTGACGAAGAAGGGCACGGCAGCGCCGTCGCCGGTGACGTCGCTGAGTTCGAGGTGGATCGCCGCGTTGTCGATGGGCAACCCGGCCAGCACCTCGCCGGTCAGCAGCGGCGCATAGCTCCAGCCGAAGCCTTCGAGTTCGCGCTGGGGCCCCGGCGGTGGAGTGATGCCGCTGCGGTAGATCGGCATCAGGATGAGGAACGATTGCTGGCGCAAGCCGCTGGCCTGGACCAGGGTGATCGGCCCCGTCAGGCGCACCTGCCCGGTCTCCAGGGCGGCGCGGGCGGCCTCCCGGCGATTGGCTTCCGAGGCGATGTCCAGGCCCAACGCCTGGCCGTTGCGCGCCACCGGCTCGATGTACTGGATGACGTAGCGCTCGCCATCGTGCGGAGTCAGTTGCTGGATGCGGAACTCCGGCTGGCCGTCGGCCCGCGCCTGGCGCAGGAACCCGGCCTCGTCGGCGGCCGCCACCCGGCGGATGAAGCCGAAGCCGCGGGCGCCGGGAAACTCGCGGTCGATGTCGCGGGTCAGGCTGTAGCGGCGGAACAGTTCGCGGTCGATGTGCGCCTCGCCCGCCGTCAGCAAGGCACCGCGCACCCCACGCAAGCCATACTGGTAGAGTTCCACGCGGCGGGTCACCGCCTCGGCCAGCAGTTCCGCCTCGCGTTCCAGCGCCATCCGCGCCTGTTGCTCGTTGACCAGCGCCAGCCCCCAGGCGCCCAGCCCGGACAGCAGCAGTCCGAGCGCCAGTGTCGCGCCCGCCCAGCGGCTCAGCCTGAACTTGCTCTGTTGTACGTTCACCCGATATTCCGTCCCTGCGCCGGCCCGGCGCGGGGCAATCCCGCACTCCCTGCGCCTTTTCGTCACAGAAGACTAGATCAAGCGGGCGGATTCCTCCGCCGAATCATCCGGGCCAGTGAATGAGCACTCACAACGACGTGGTTTTCAGCGCCTCCGCGTAGCGCAGTGCGGCGAACAGGGCGAGCAGCAGGCCGGCCAGCGCCAGCGCGGCGCCGACGTTGCCGATCGAGGCCAGGCCCATGCGTTCGCTGACCACGCTGCCGAGCAGCGCGCCGGCGCCGATGCCGACGTTGTACAGGCCGGAGAACAGCGCCATGGCCACGTCGGTGGCGTCCGAGGCGAGGCGCAGGACGCGGGACTGCTGGGCCAGGCCGAAGCACATGATCGACATGCCCCAGAGCAGGCTGAGCGCCATCAGCCAGGTCGGCTGCGCGGACAGCGGCAACAGCAGCGCCAGGCTGCTGCCCAAGGCGAGGATCGCGGCCAGCAGGAAGCCTCGCGGGAAAGCCTCGCTGTAGCGGCTGAAGAGGATCGAACCGAAGATCCCGGCGCCGCCGAACAACAGCAGCAGCAGGGTGGTCGCCTCGCCGCTCATCTGCGCCACCTGCTTGGCGAAGGGCTCGATGTAGCTGTAGGCGGTGAACTGGGCGCTGATCACCACCACGGTCAGCACGTACAGGCAAACCAGCGCCGGGCGTCGGAACAGCATCGGCAGGCTGCGCAGGGAACCGGAGTTCTGGCTTGGCAGCAGCGGCAGGGAGCGCGCCAGGTAGAGCAGGGTCAGCACCGAGAGTCCGGCGATGGCCATGAAGGTGGTACGCCAGCCCAGGGCCTCGCCGACCACCCGCCCCAGCGGGATGCCCAGGACCATCGCCAGGGTGGTGCCGGTGGCCAGCAGCCCTAGGGCCTTGGCCTGCTGTCCCGGCGGCGCCACGCGCACCGCCAGCGAAGCGGTGATGGCCCAGAACACCGCGTGGGCGAAGGCAATGCCGATCCGGCTGAGCATCAGCACCTGGAAGCTCCAGGCCAGCCCGGACAGCACGTGACTGGCGATGAACAGCAGGAATACCCCGACCAGCAGCTTGCGCCGCTCGATATTGCGGGTCAGCAGCATCATCGGCAACGAGGCCAGCGACACCACCCAGGCATAGATGGTCAACATCAGGCCGACCTGCGAGGTGGGCATCTCGAAGCTGTGGCCGATGTCGCTGAGCAGGCCGACCGGGACGAACTCCGTGGTGTTGAAGATGAAGGCGGCCAGGGCCAGGGCGATCACGCTCAGCCAGCTGCCGCTGCGGGTTTCGGAGGTGCTGTCCATGGGGCGTTCGGTTCCGGAGCAGGGGGCGGACGGGCAGGTCCCGCGACCCTCGCCACGCACGACGGAAAACGCCCCGGACGCAAAGGTCCGGGGCGGCGATGTGCGTTGGATGGTCGTTATAGGTATTGGAGGGAACTGCCGAATCCCGCGATTCTACGCCGGGACGCCGTGCGCTGCACGCCCGCCCGGCGCTCCGGCGACCTTCCCGGAGCGATGGGACGGCTCCGGCAGCATCAGGCAGGCCATCGTCTCGCCCCAAGGCGCGAGGCCCTGTTCGACGAAGCCGGCGTCCCGATAAAGCTGGCGGGCCACGTCGTTGTCGACGGCGTAGGCGACCATCAGGCGATCGCTGCGCCGCCTCGTCCGGCGCACGCTGGCGATGATCCGTTGCAGGGCGGCGCGGCCATGCCCCTTGCCCTGGTAGCGGCGGTCGATCATCAGGCGGTAGAGCCAGTAGTGGCCGTCGTCGGCGTCGGGGCCGTAGAGGGCGAAGCCGACCATGCGCCCGCCGTGGTGGATGCCGACCGCGCGGAACCCCGGCAGGAAGCGGCTCTGGGCCAGCGAATAGAGGTTGGAAGCGACGAAGTGCGCCTGGTGGCGGGCGACCTTCAGGTCAATGCAGGTTTCCCAGTCGTCGCGGGTGATGGTTCTGAGTTCGATCATGGATGACAGGCTCTTGGAAAAAGGAGGAAAGAAAGTCGCTAGGTACGCTGCTGGACTGTTCATACGACATGCTTCGTTCCTCCCTTCGACTGGCCGAGCATCCGGCGGAAACGCAACGATATCAGGAGAAGAGTCGATTATCCCAGCCGATGCCGGATTTTTTCGCCCATGGCTAGTGGCAGGATTTCCCCGGTGCCAGGCCGGCGACAGATAAATTCGAGATTTTCCTTGTCAGATCAGTCAGGTTCTCGCTATTACATTTAACCAAGACCCTGGAGCCAAGCCCCAGCGCACGGTTGCCTCGTCGCCCCACTCCGACGGCTGATCGCCCTCTCCCCCGGCACGCAACCTGCCCGGCGCTCCCTTATCCGGATGCCGCGGCTCTTCTACGCCGCCGCATCCCCTGCATGGAATCGCACATGTCTCATCGCCCTGTGATCAACGCCTCGGTCAGTCCGAAAGGCACGCTGGAAACCCTCTCCCAACGCGAAGTGCAACAACTGAGCGAAACCGCCAACGGCAAGACCTACCAACTGTTCCGCCAGTGCGCCCTGGCGATCCTCAATACCGGCGCCCACAGCGACAACGCCAAGACCATCCTCGACGCCTACAAGGACTTCGAGGTGCGTATCCACCAGCAGGACCGCGGCGTGCGCCTGGAGCTGATCAACGCGCCGGCCGACGCCTTCGTCGATGGCGAGATGATCGCCAGTACTCGCGAGATGCTGTTCAGCGCCCTGCGCGACATCGTCTATACCCAGAGCGGGCTGGACAGCCAGCACGTCGACCTGGACAGTTCCCAGGGCCTCACCGACTACGTCTTCCAGCTGCTGCGCAACGCCCGTACGCTGCGCCCCGGCGTCGAGCCGAAGATCGTCGTCTGCTGGGGCGGTCATTCGATCAGCAGCGAGGAATACAAGTACACCAAGAAGGTCGGCCATGAGCTCGGCCTGCGCAGCCTGGACGTCTGCACCGGCTGCGGACCGGGGGTGATGAAGGGACCGATGAAGGGCGCCACCATCAGCCACGCCAAGCAGCGCATCGTCGGCGGTCGCTACCTGGGCCTGACCGAACCGGGAATCATCGCCGCCGAGGCGCCGAACCCGATCGTCAACGAACTGGTGATCCTGCCGGACATCGAGAAGCGCCTGGAAGCCTTCGTCCGCGTCGGCCACGGGGTCATCATCTTCCCCGGCGGCGCCGGGACCGCGGAAGAGTTCCTCTACCTGCTGGGCATCCTCATGCACCCGGACAACCAGGACCTGCCCTTCCCGGTCATCCTCACCGGTCCCCGCAGCGCCGAAGCCTACCTGCAGCAGCTCCATGAATTCGTCGGGGCGACCCTCGGCCATGCGGCGCAGCGCCACTACCGGATCGTCATCGACGACCCGGCCGAGGTGGCCAAGCAGATGGCCCAGGGCCTGAAGGAAGTGAAGCAGTTCCGCCGCGAGCGCAACGACGCCTTCCACTTCAACTGGATGCTGAAGATCGATGAAAGCTTCCAGCGCCCGTTCGAGCCGACCCACGAGAACATGGCCAGCCTCCAGCTCAGCCGCAGCCTGCCGCCCCACGAGTTGGCGGCCAACCTGCGCCGCGCGTTTTCCGGGATCGTCGCCGGCAACGTCAAGGACAACGGCATCCGCATGATCGAGCAATACGGGCCCTACGAGATCCACGGCGACCCGGCGGTGATGCTGCCGCTGGACCGCCTGCTGCAGGCCTTCGTCAAGCAGCACCGGATGAAGCTGCCCGGCGGCGCGGCCTACGTCCCCTGCTACCGGGTGGTGCAGACCGAGGCGGCCTGAGCGCGCCCGCTCCGGCATCCCTGCGCCGCGCGCGGGGATGCCCATTTATTCCGAGCCGGGCGTACGGCTTCCTGCTACTCTTTTCCGTTCATGCCTCGAATCGCTGGCCCTGACCTCATGTCCCCATCTCCATCGCCAGCCCTCGCCGCACTCCGCGACGCCACCCGTGACCTGCACGCAGAACTGGACCGCCGTTCGCCGTTGGGCGACGACGATCTCGACGACCGCGCCTACCTCGACCATGCCGGACGCATCCTTGGCTGGCTGGAGCCTCTGGAGCGCGCGCTGCGCGACAACCGCAGCGGCTGGCCGGCGGCGCTGCGGGCCGACGCGCGGCTGGTCAAGAGCACCTGGCTGGAAAGCGACCTGCTGGCCGGCGGCATGAGCCGCGCGCAGGTGGAGGCGCTACCGCGCTGCGCCGACCTGCCGAATGCGACACGGGCCGCGGAGGTCTTCGGGGTGGCCTACGTGATGGAAGGCGCGACGCTGGGCGGCGCGTATCTCTACAAACGACTAGCTCCACGCCTGCCCGGTCTGCCGCTACAGTGGTTGCAGGGCTACGGCCAGGCAACCGGGGTGCGCTGGCAGGAGTTTCTCGAACAGCTCGCCCGGCAGATCGACAGCCCCGAAGCCATCGGCCTTGCGCAGGATGCGGCACAGGCTACATTCCTTTCGTTTCGTCGATGGGTTCTCGACGAAGCCTGACTGCCTGGAGACCAGGCTGGACGATAGATGACGAGCATCACCCCGGTTACCCTGGCGAACTGCGAGGACGAACCCATCCACGTGCCTGGCGCGATCCAGCCGCACGGGGCGCTGATCGCCCTGCGCGCGGACGGCATGGTCCTCGCGGCAAGCGAGAACATCCAGGCGCTACTGGGTTTCGTCGCCTCGCCGGGTTCCTACCTGACGCAGGAGCAGGTGGGGCCGGAGGTCCTGCGCATGCTCGAAGAGGGACTGACCGGCAACGGCCCATGGTCGAACAGCGTCGAGACGCGGATCGGCGAACACCTGTTCGACGTGATCGGCCACAGCTACAAGGAAGTGTTCTACCTGGAGTTCGAGATCCGCACCGCGGACACGCTGTCGATCACCTCCTTCACCCTCAACGCCCAGCGCATCATCGCCCAGGTCCAGTTGCACAACGACACCGCCAGCCTGCTCAGCAACGTCACCGACGAACTGCGCCGGATGACCGGCTACGACCGGGTGATGGCCTACCGTTTCCGCCATGACGACTCCGGCGAGGTGGTCGCCGAGAGCCGTCGCGAAGACCTCGAAAGCTACCTGGGGCAACGCTACCCGGCCTCGGACATCCCGGCCCAGGCGCGTCGCCTGTACATCCAGAACCCGATAAGGCTGATCGCCGACGTGGCCTATACGCCGATGCGCGTGTTTCCCGCGCTGAACCCGGAGACCAACGAATCGTTCGATCTCAGCTACAGCGTGCTGCGCAGCGTTTCGCCGATCCACTGCGAATACCTGACCAACATGGGCGTGCGCGCCTCGATGAGCATCTCCATCGTGGTCGGCGGCAAGCTCTGGGGACTGTTCTCCTGCCATCACATGTCGCCCAAGCTGATTCCCTACCCGGTGCGCATGTCGTTCCAGATCTTCTCCCAGGTCTGCAGCGCCATCGTCGAGCGCCTGGAGCAGGGGCGTATCGCCGAACTGCTGCGCGTGTCCACCGAGCGCAGGCTGGCCCTGGCTCGCCGCGCGCGGGACGCAGACGACCTGTTCGGCGCACTGGCCCACCCGGACGATGGCATCGCCGCACTGATTCCCTGCGACGGCGCCCTGGTCATGCTCGGCGGCCGCACCCTGAGCATCCGCGGCGACTTCGAGCGCCAGGCCGGGAATGTCCTGCAACGCCTGCAGCGCGACCCGGAACGGGACATCTACCACACCGACAACTGGCCGCAGCCCAGCGAGGACTCTCCGGACGGCGGCGACTGCTGCGGTGTGCTGGCGATCCGTTTCCACCGCCAGGAATCGGGCTGGATCTTCTGGTTCCGCCACGAGGAAGTGCACCGCATCCGCTGGGGCGGCAAGCCGGAAAAGCTGTTGACCATTGGCCCCTCCGGCCCGCGGCTGACCCCGCGCGGCTCGTTCGAGGCCTGGGAGGAAGTGGTCCGCGGCCACTCCACGCCCTGGAGCGAAACCGACCTGGCGATCGCCGAAAAGCTGCGCCTGGACCTGATGGAACTGTGCCTCAACCATGCGGCCGAGGTCGACCGCATGCGCCAGCGCCTGATCGCGGTGCTCGGCCACGACCTGCGCAACCCGTTGCAGTCGATCTCCATGGCGGCGGCCCTGCTGTCCTCCAGCGACACCCGCACCACCGAACTGCGCCAACACATTTCCGCGTCCAGCAGCCGCATGGAACGGCTGGTCAGCCAGATCCTCGACATGAGCCGCCTGCAATCGGGCATCGGCCTCACCGTGAACCCGGTCGACACCGACGTCTCGCAACTGGTGCGGCAGATCGTCTGCGAAACCGACGTCGCCTATCCCGGCCTGGTGATCGAGATCGCCATCGACCCGCAGGTTCGTGCCGTGGTCGACCCGGACCGCTACGCCCAGGTCGCCGCCAACCTGCTGAGCAACGCCCGTCATCACGGCCTGCCCGGCCGGCCGGTGCTGGTCACCCTGACCCGCCAGGGCGACGAGGTGTGCCTGAGCGTGCTCAACGAAACCAGCGGCCTCTCCGAAGCGCAACTGGCCAACCTGTTCGAACCGTTCAAGCGCGAGTCGGCGGACAACCAGCGCAACCGCAACGGCCTCGGTATCGGCCTGTACATCTCCCAGGCCATCGCCCAGGCCCACCAGGGGCGTATCGACGTGGACTGCCGCGACGACGTCATCACCTTCTGCCTGCGCCTGCCGGTGCGCCAGGCGGAGACCGGCTCCTCGTCCTGACGACGAGGACCGTGCACAATGCAACGCTTGCAGGTATCTTCGGCAGCCATCGCCGTCTGACAGGATCGCCCCGTTCCATGCCCCGCCTCCGCCTCCGGACCGTCCTCGCCTGCCTCGCCGTGTTCTGCGCGGCTCCCGCACTGGCCAGGGTCGAAGTGCATTCGCTGCAACACAAGAGCATGGGGCGGGTGCTGACGGTCCGCGTCTCGGAGGAGATCGCGCCGGGCGACTACGAGACGCTGCTCAAGGGTTTGCGCAACAATCCGGGAACCTACTCGCGCAAGCTGCTCCTGCTGAACAGCATCGGCGGCAGCGTGCCGGAGGCGATCCGCATGGGCCGCCTGCTGCGCGAATCCGGCTTCGACGCGCTGGTGCCGTCGAGCAGCGTCTGCCAGGGCACCTGCGTCTACCTGCTGGCGGCCGGCAAGCGCAAGACCGTACGCGGCTACGTCGGCCTGCACCGTCCCTACTACGCCCACGGCGACTCGCTGCACTCGCGCTCGGCCAACGGCATGCGCTACGACTCCGCCGCCTACTTCCGCGAAATGGATATCCCCAGCACCTTGGTACAGGCCATGCAAAGCACCGATCCCAAACGGATGCGCGTGCTTTCGGCGAAGGAACTGGCGCAGTACCGGCTGAACTGAACCGGCGACTCCGCGGAACGAGCGAGGGCGCGCGGTGGCGTTGGCGATAGTGGCCGATGCCGTTGTACCTCGTTTTCGTGCAACGGCAGGCCGAATCCAGTCCGGATCCGAACCGGCCCTACTCTAGAAGAACTCGTCCAATAGCCTGAAGTACGCCAGCCGTTCGCCGTCGATATCGCCGCCGTATTCGACGAGGAAGGCCTCGGCCCAGGCCGCGCCGAGTTCGGCCTCGATGTCCCGCGCGGCCAGGGCCAGGTCCTGGTGCCGGTCGGCGACGCCGAGCCGCCCGCAATCGATGAAGCCGCTGAAGCGCCGCCCCTCCGCCAGCAGATTTGGCAGGCAGGCGTCGCCATGGGCGACCACCAGGTCTTCGACCGCCGGACGCCGGTCGAGCAGCAGGCGGTACAGCTCCGTGGCGCTGCGACCGCGATGGTCGTCGTCGAAGTCCGCCTCGTCCACCAGCCCGGCCTCGACCCGCTGGCGCACGGTGTCCAGACGCCGTTCCAGGCGATGGTCGAAGGGACAGGCGGCCGGATCGAGATCGTGCAGCCGGCGCAGGGCGGCGGCCACCAGGCGCACCAGGCGCTCGGGCTCCAGCTCGCCGCGCTGCGCCAGCGCGGACAGCGTGTCCCCCGGCACGGCGCTCATCAGCAGCCATTGCCGGCCGTCGCTCTGGGTTTCGTTCAGCACCTGCGGGCAATCGATGCCGGCACCGTGCAGCCAGCGCAGGCGGGCGATTTCGGCGGGCAGCTCGGCATGTGCGGACAGCACTTCCTGCTTGACGAACAGGGTCGGCCGCCGCGCAGCCTCCAGGCGGTGGACAGTGGCCGCGGAACATCCTTCGCCCTGCCCTCGCCAGCGGTAGCCGGCAAGGTAGTCGGCCCAGGTAGCGCGAGCCTGCGGCGGCATGGAGGTGGCTGCATCATGCATGGAGAAACGCTTCCTGTTCGAGTGGGAGCGCGAGTATACCCGCCCACCCGCTCAGCGACGGGACTCCCCGTCGGCCTGTCGCTGGCGGTAAGCGCTGGGGGTGAGCCCCGCATAACGCACGAAGAAACGACTGAAGTAGGCCGGGTCCTTGAAGCCGAGCTGGTAGCAGATCTCGTTCACCGAGCCGCCGGTGAACAGCAGCAGGCGCTTGGACTCCTGCATAAGCCGTTCGTACACCAGGCGCTTCGACGGCAGGTCGGCGATGCGCCGGCAGACGTCGTTGAGGCGCGCCTCGGTGACGCCGATCCGGCTGGCGTAGAGCGACAGCGGCCAGTGCTCGGCATAGCGCTCCTCGATCAGCGCGTTGAAGCGCTGGAAGATTTGCAGGTCTTCGTGGCGCATCGGCCGCGCAGCCACCGAATTGGCCGAGAGACGCAGCAGGCTGATCATGACCAGCCGGGTCAGCGCCAGCAGCGCCTGCTGGCGGCCGGAGCGGCTGGCCATCGACTCGCTGCGCAACTGCTCGAAGAGCAGCGCCAGGCGCGCCGCCTCCTCGGCCGCGCCGCCCTCCAGGTTGCCCAGCGCCACGCAGGCCGGCGCCACCTGCGGGCCGGGCGCCAGGCCCGGCTCGGCCTCGGTGAGGCTCCACACCAGTTGCTGGCGCACGGTCAGCACATGGCCATCGGCGTCCGCCTCGGTGACGAAGGCGTGCGGCACGGTCGGCGGGGTGAGGAAGAACATCGGCCCCGACTCCAGGTACTGGCGCTCGTCGAGATAGACCCGCACCGCGCCGTTCTTCACGTAGTGCACCTGGAAGAAACGGTCGTGCCGGTGCGCCGGCATGTTACGGCCGAAGAATCCGGCCAGGTTGCCCAGCGCATCGTAGTGCACCTCGGCGTCGGCATAGCGCTGGTCGTAGACCTGCCCAATGTTGATGTTGGGGATCGGCTGGCGCTCTGGCATGGCGATCTTCTCTTTGTTGTTCTTCCCGGCTGCGCACGCAAGCCGTCGCGGGCATCCGTATACCGCAGACGGCGCCTCTTGCCACCTCCCCGGGACGAATGGCGCAGCAGCCGGGGTTGACGATCATTAACATGTTAAATATAACGTTAACACATTAACGAGTTTTCGCCAGGACGGCCCCCTCGCCGTTCGCTTATCGCGCCAGGAGACACCACCACAATGAGCCGCGCACTGAATGACGTCGCCGCCGGCACCCTGTTCGGCGTCGCGCTGAACTACAAGGGCCTGCTCGACAGCCGCCTGCCGGAGTTCCAGCAGCCGCCCTACCAGAAGCCGCCGGTGAAGCCGGTGTTGTTCATCAAGACACCGAATACCCGCAACGAGCACGACGCCCCGGTGCTCTTCCCGCGCGGCGTCGAGCGCCTGCAACCGGGCCCGGCGCTGGGCGTGGTGATCGCTCGCGACGCCAGCCGGGTGAAGGAGGAAGAGGCCATGGCGCATGTCGCCGGCTACGTGATCGTCAACGAGTTCAGCCTGCCGGAAGACAGCTACTACCGTCCGGCGGTGAAAGCCAAGTGCCGCGACGGCTTCTGCCCGTTCGGTCCGCAACTGGTGCCGGCGCAAGAGATCGCCGATCCCCATGCGCTGGAGCTGAAGCTGTACGTCAACGGCGAACTGCGCCAACGCAACAACACCGCCAACCTGGTGCGCGACATCCCGCGGCTGATCGCCGAGATCAGCGAGTTCATGACCCTGCACGCCGGCGACGTGCTGATCACCGGCACCCCCGAAGGGCGCGTCGACGTGCATCCCGGCGACCGCGTCGAGGTCGAGATCGACGGCCTCGGCCGCCTCGCCAACAGCATCGTCGCGGAATGAGGAACCGACCATGAAACACGCACGCATCCGCTACCAGGGCCGGGTTCACCAGGTCACCGTGGAAGACGCCAACGCCGTCCGCCTGGCCGACGGCACCCTGCTCGCCGAGGACCGGGTGGAGTGGCTGCCGCCGGCCACCGGGAGCATGTTCGCCCTCGGCCTGAACTACGCCGACCATGCCGCCGAACTGTCGTTCAAGGCGCCCAGCGAACCGCTGGCGTTCATCAAGTCGCCGGGCACCTACACCGGCCACTGCCAGGTCAGCTGGCGTCCGGACAACGTCGACTACATGCACTACGAGTGCGAACTGGTAGCGGTGATCGGCAAGCCGGCGCGCAACGTCCGCCGCGAGGACGCCCTCGGCTACCTGGCCGGCTACACGGTGTGCAACGACTACGCGATCCGCGACTACCTGGAGAACTACTACCGGCCCAACCTGCGGGTGAAGAACCGCGACGCCACCACCCCGGTGGGGCCGTGGATCGTCGACGCGGCCGAGGTTCCCGAGCCGAACCGGCTGGTCCTGCGCACCTGGGTCAACGGCGAGCTGCGCCAGGAAGGCAGCACCGCGGACATGATCTTCGACATTCCCTACCTGATCGAATACTTCTCCAGCTTCATGACCCTGCAGCCGGGCGACATGATCGCCACCGGCACCCCGGAAGGCCTGTCCGACGTGGTCCCCGGCGACGAAGTGGTGGTGGAGGTGGAAGGCGTCGGTCGCCTGGTCAACCGAATCGTCAGCGAGGCCGAATTCTTCCGCGCCCGCGCACAGGAGCACGCAGAATGATCAAACACTGGATCAATGGCCGCGAGGTCGAAAGCAAGGACGTCTTCGAGAACTACAACCCGGCCACCGGCGAGCTGATCGGCGAGGTTGCCAGCGGCGGCACGGCGGAAATCGACGCGGCGGTGGCGGCGGCCCGGGAAGCCTTCCCGAAATGGGCCAATACCCCGGCCAAGGAGCGCGCGCGCCTGATGCGCCGGCTCGGCGAGCTGATCGACCGGAACGTGCCGCACCTGGCGGAACTTGAGACCCTCGACACCGGCCTGCCGATCCACCAGACGAAGAACGTACTGATCCCGCGCGCCTCGCACAACTTCGAGTTCTTCGCCGAAGTCTGCACGCGGATGAACGGGCACAGCTATCCGGTCGACGACCAGATGCTCAACTACACCCTGTACCAGCCGGTGGGCGTCTGCGGCCTGGTCTCGCCGTGGAACGTACCGTTCATGACCGCCACCTGGAAGACCGCGCCGTGCCTGGCGCTGGGCAACACGGCGGTGCTGAAGATGTCCGAGCTGTCGCCGCTGACCGCCAACGAGCTGGGCCGCCTGGTGCACGAGGCGGGCATTCCGCCGGGGGTGTTCAACGTGGTCCAGGGCTACGGCGCCAGCGCCGGCGACGCGCTGGTTCGCCACCGCGACGTGCGCGCGGTGTCCTTCACCGGCGGCACCGCCACGGGGCGACGAATCATGGAGGCGGCCGGGATCAAGAAGTACTCGATGGAACTGGGCGGCAAGTCGCCGGTGCTGGTCTTCGAAGACGCCGACCTCGAGCGGGCGCTGGACGCCGCGCTGTTCACCATCTTCTCGCTGAACGGCGAGCGCTGCACCGCCGGCAGTCGCATCTTCGTCCAGGAAAGCGTCTACCCGCAGTTCGTCGCCGAGTTCGCCGCGCGCGCCAGGCGCCTGATCGTCGGCGATCCGCAGGACCCGAAGACCCAGGTCGGCTCGATGATCACCCAGGCCCACTACGACAAGGTCACCGGCTACATCCGCATCGGCCTCGAGGAAGGCGCCACCCTGGTGGCCGGCGGCCTGGAGCGTCCGGCCGGCCTGCCGGCGCACCTGAGCAAGGGGCAGTTCATCCAGCCCACGGTGTTCGCCGACGTGGACAACCGCATGCGCATCGCCCAGGAGGAGATCTTCGGCCCGGTGGTCTGCCTGATCCCGTTCAAGGACGAAGCCGAGGCGCTGCGCCTGGCCAACGACGTGGAATACGGCCTGGCCTCCTACATCTGGACCCAGGACATCGGCAAGGCCCATCGCCTGGCACGCGGCATCGAGGCCGGGATGGTCTTCATCAACAGCCAGAACGTGCGTGACCTGCGCCAGCCGTTCGGCGGGGTGAAGGCCTCGGGCACCGGACGCGAAGGCGGGGAATACAGCTTCGAGGTATTCGCCGAGATCAAGAACGTGTGTATATCCATGGGCAGCCATCACATCCCCCGCTGGGGCGTGTAGGGCGCGCTCGTGCAGAGCGGCCGCCCGAGGCCGCCAGCAGCGCCGGCGTGCAGACACAATCAGAAGAATCCGGGCCAGCCGCCAGCGGCCGCGCCCGCTGCCAGGCCCAACGGGCCACCAGGAGAATCGTCATGGGCAAAGTCGCTCTGGCTGCCAAGATCACCCACGTACCCTCGCTGTACCTATCCGAGCTGCCCGGCCCGCGCCACGGCTGCCGCCAGCCGGCGATCGACGGGCACCGCGAGATCGGCCGGCGCTGCCGCGAACTGGGGGTCGACACCATCGTGGTGTTCGACACCCATTGGCTGGTCAACGCCGGCTACCACATCAACTGCGCGCCGCACTTCGAGGGGCTCTACACCAGCAACGAGCTGCCGCACTTCATCGCCAACATGGAGTACGGCTTCCCCGGCAACCCGGAGCTGGGCCGCATCCTCGCCGAAGGCTGCAACGCGCTCGGCGTGGAGACCCTGGCCCACGACGCCACCACCCTCGGCCCGGAGTACGGCACCCTGGTACCGATGCGCTACATGAACCAGGACCGCCACTTCAAGGTGGTCTCGGTCTCCGCCCTGTGCACCGTGCATTACCTGAACGACAGCGCGCGCCTGGGCTGGGCCATGCGCAAGGCGGTGGAAGAGCACTACGACGGCACGGTGGCGTTCCTCGCCAGCGGCTCACTGTCCCACCGCTTCGCCCAGAACGGCCAGGCGCCGGACTTCTCCGACCGCATCTGGAGCCCGTTCCTCGAGGTCCTCGACCATGAAGTCGTGCAGATGTGGCAGGAAGGCCGCTGGGCGGAATTCTGCGGGATGCTCCCCGAGTACGCCTCCAAGGGCCATGGCGAAGGCTTCATGCACGACACCGCGATGCTCCTCGGCGCCCTCGGCTGGTCGGCCTACGACGGCAAGGCGGAGGTCGTGACGCCCTACTTCGGCTCTTCCGGCACCGGGCAGATCAACGCGGTATTCCCGGTCACCGCCCAGGACGGCTCGGCGATCCCCGCCGCCCAAGCCGGCAACCCGGCCGGCGCAAGTTGCGCCAGCCGCCTCTGAGGACGCCACCATGCCGCACTTCATCGCCGAATACACCGACAACATCGAAGCCGAAGCCGACCTGCCCGGCCTGTTCGAGAAGGTCCACGCCTGCCTCGGCGCCAGCGGCGTTTTCCCGCTCGGCGGCATCCGCAGCCGCGGCGTGCGCCTGGACACCTGGCGCATGGCCGACGGCAGGCACGACTACGCCTTCGTCCACATGACCCTGAAAGTCGGCGCCGGTCGCGACCTGGAGACTCGCCGGCAAGTCGCCGAGGCACTTTTCGAGGTGATCACCGCGCACTTCGCCGAGCTCCAGGCGCGACGCCTGCTGGCGCTGTCCTTCGAACTCACCGAACTGGACGCGGAGCTGAACTACAAGCGCAACAACGTGCATGAATTCCTGAACAACCCGGCGGACTGACCAGCCCGCCATAACGCTGCACTCACCCAGCTCGCCTCCCGGCCACCGACAGGTCGCCGGGACGTCCGGGCGCTCACAAAAAGTACAAGATCATGAGCACAGCCAGCACCCTGAACAGCACCACCCTGCCTCTCAGCGACAGCACCCACGACCGCGTCACCTGGCGGCTGATGCCGCTGCTGCTGGTGTGCTACGTCTTCGCCCATCTGGACCGCATCAACATCGGTTTCGCCAAGTTGCAGATGAGCGCCGACCTGCACTTCAGCGACACCGTCTACGGTCTCGGCGCCGGGCTGTTCTTCATCGCCTATGCGCTGTTCGGCCTGCCCAGCAACCTGATGCTGGAACGGATCGGCCCGCGCCGCTGGATCGCCTGCCTGATGCTGGTCTGGGGCTGTCTCTCCACCGCCATGCTGCTGGTGGAGACCGCGCGCGGCTTCTACCTGCTGCGCTTTCTCCTGGGGGTCGCCGAGGCCGGCTTCTTCCCCGGTATCCTGGTCTACCTGAACCGTTGGTTCCCGGCGCGCCGACGCGGGCAGATCACCGCCCTGTTCGCCATCGCCGTGCCCATGGCCGGGGTGATCGGCGGACCGCTTTCGGGCTGGATCCTAGAAGGCTTCCATGACGCCCTCGGACTGCGCGGCTGGCAGTGGATGTTCCTGATCGAAGGCCTGCCGGTTGTGTTGCTCGGCGTGGTGGTCTGGTGCTCGCTGCCGGAAAGCTTCGAACGGGTGACGTGGCTCAGCGACGAACAGAAGCACCTGCTGCGCGAGGAACTGGCCGGCGAGGAGCAGCGCAAGACCATCACCTCCTTCTCCGGCATCTTCAGCAATCCGCAGGTGTGGCTGCTGGTGGCGATCTATTTCGCGGTGATGCTGGCGGTGAACACCATCGCGTTCTGGATGCCGAGCCTGATCCACGGCGCCGGCATCGCCCAGGACAGCCGCATCGGCATGCTCAGCGCGGTGCCCTATCTCGCCGGCTGCGCCTTCATGATCTTCATCGGCCGTTCCTCCGACCGCCTGCGCGAGCGCCGCTGGCACCTGGGCATTCCGTTGCTGATGGCCGCCGCCGGGCTCAGCCTGGCGGCCCTGGCACCGACCAGCGCCTGGCTGGTGATGGGCGGTCTGGTGATCGCCGGGATGGGCGCCAGCGCCGCCCTGCCGATGTTCTGGCAACTGCCGCCGGCCTTCCTTTCCAGCGCCACCCTGGCCGCCGGAATCGCCCTGATCAGTTCCTTCGGCAGCATCGCCGCCTTCCTCGCGCCCTACCTGATCGGCTGGATGCGCGACACCACCCAGAGCGCCAGCCTGGCCCTGTACCTGCTGGCCATCCTCATCGCCCTCGGCGCCGGCCTGGTCCTGCGGACCCCCGCCGCCGTGGTCAACCCACGCTGAACCGAGAGACCCCGACCATGCTCGATCCCCGTCTGATCCAGGAAGCCGCCAACCGCCTCGACGCCGCCGAACGCTCGCGCCAGCAGGTAAGGCAGTTCTCCCTCGACTACCCGGACATCGCCATCGAGGACGCCTACGCCATCCAGCGCGCCTGGGTCGAGCGCAAGATCGCCGACGGGCGCGTGCTCAAGGGCCACAAGATCGGCCTGACCTCGCGCGCCATGCAGGTCTCGTCGAATATCAGCGAGCCGGACTACGGCGCCTTGCTCGACGACATGTTCTTCGAGGAGGGCAGCGACATCCCCTTCCAGCGCTTCATCGTGCCGCGGGTCGAGGTGGAGCTGGCGTTCATCCTCGGCAAGCCGCTGAAGGGACCGGGCTGCACCCTGTTCGACGTGCTCGAGGCCACCGAGTGGGTGATCCCGGCGCTGGAGATCATCGATGCGCGCATCCAGCAGGTCGACCCGCAAACGAAAGTCACGCGCAAGGTCTTCGACACCATCTCCGACAACGCCGCCAACGCCGGCGTGGTGATGGGCGGCCGGGCCGTACGGCCAGGCGATATCGACCTGCGGCGGGTACCGGCGATCCTCTACCGCAATGGCGTGATCGAGGAGTCTGGCGTCTCCGCCGCGGTGCTCAACCACCCGGCCAAGGGCGTCGCCTGGCTGGCCAACAAGCTGGCGCCCTACGGCGTCTGCCTGGAGGCCGGCCAGGTGATCCTCGGCGGCTCCTTCACCCGCCCGGTGGCGGCCGCGCCGGGGGACACCTTCCACGTCGACTACGACCTGCTCGGCAGCATCTCCTGCCGTTTCGTCTGAGGAGGCATTTCCATGGACCTGCCCGTCAATCGCTTCAAGCAACGCCTGCGCAGCGGCGAGGCGCAGATCGGCCTGTGGCTCGGCCTCGCCGATCCCTACTGCGCGGAGCTGGCCGCCAACGCCGGCTTCGACTGGCTGCTGCTGGACGGCGAGCACGCGCCCAACGACCTGCGCAGCCTGCTCGGCCAGTTGCAGGCGCTGGCGCCCTACCCCGGCCAGCCGGTGATCCGCCCGGTGCAGGGCGACACTGCGCTGATCAAGCAATTGCTCGACATCGGCGCGCAGACCCTGCTGGTACCGATGGTCGACAGCGCCGCCCAGGCCGAAGGGCTGGTGCGCGCCGTGCGCTATCCGCCGGCGGGCGTACGCGGGGTCGGCAGTGCGCTGGCCCGGGCCTCGCGCTGGAACAGCGTGGCGGAGTACCTGGACCACGCCGACGAGCAGATGTGCCTGCTGGTCCAGGTGGAAAACCTGGAGGGCCTGGCCAACCTCGACGCGATCGCCGCCGTCGAGGGCGTCGACGGCGTGTTCATCGGTCCGGCCGACCTCAGCGCAGCCATGGGCCATCGCGGCAATCCAGGCCATTCCGAGGTGCAGGCGGCCATAGAGGACGCCATCCACCGCATCCGCACGGCCGGCAAGGCCGCCGGCATCCTCTCCGCCGACGAGACACTGGCGCGGCGCTACCTGGAGCTGGGCTGCGCGTTCGTCGCGGTGGGCGTGGACACCAGCCTGCTGATGCGTTCGCTGCGCGAGCTGGCGGGGCGCTTCAAGGGCGGCGCGCCGGCGCCGTCCGCCAGTTCCTCGGTCTACGGCTGAGGGGTGCGCCCCGCTCCCGCTGCGGGAGAGGGGCCAGGTCGGCGTTGCGGCAGGTATCGGCGTCGGTCCGGGGGCGTATGCCTAGCGTCGGCGGAACAACGGTCGCGGCTCGATCGCCGAGCGGCCGTAGAGCACGCTCAAGCCCGCCAGCCCCTTGAGCGCATCCTCGACGTTCTTGTCCTCGCGCACCGCGAAGGCATCGAAGCCGCACTGGCGCATATGGCTGAGCTGGTCGCGCAACACGTCGCCCACTGCGCGCAACTCGCCGCTCCACCCCAGGCGCACGCGCAGCAGGTAGGCCAGGCTGTAGCCACGACCGTCGCGGAAGCTGGGGAAATCGACGGCGACCAGCGGCAGCTCGGCGAAGTGCGGCAGCAAGGCCTCCACCTCATCGTCCGGCGCCAGCCAGGGCGCGGCGGCTCCGGCCTCGCCGCGGCGCTCCAGCCAGGCCGCCAGAGGCAGCAGCAACGGCCCCGGCGGCAGCGCGTCGGGCAACTCGCGCAGGAGTTGCCAGGGATCGTCGCGGCAGACCTCGGCGACGCCATCGCGCAAACGGATCAGGTTGTTCATGCCGGTTCCTCCATCCTGGCGTAGACCCGGGCCTTGAACGGCTCCAGGCCGACCCGGTTGAAGGTGTCGATGAAACGTTCCGGGCCGACCCGCAGGTCGGTGAAGGTTTCGACGATCCGTTCGATCACCGCCGGCACCTCGGCAGCGCTGAACGATGGCCCGATCACCTTGCCCAGCGCGCTGTCCTTGCCCTGGGCGCCGCCGAGGGTGACCTGGTACCACTCGCTGCCGTTCTTGTCGACGCCGAGGATGCCGATGTTGCCGATGTGGTGGTGGCCGCAGGCGTTCATGCAGCCGGAGATGTTCAGGCTAAGCTCGCCGATGTCGTGCAGGTGGTCGAGGTCCTCGAAGCGCTGCTGGATACCCTGGGCGATGGGGATCGACTTGGCGTTGGCCAGCGCGCAGTAGTCGCCGCCGGGACAGGCGATGATGTCGCTGAGCAGGCCTTGGTTAGGCGTGCCGAGGCCGGCTGCGCAGGCCTCGCGCCACAGCGCGTGGAGGTTCTCCAGGCGCACGTCGGGGAGCACCAGGTTCTGTTCGTGGGCCACACGGATCTCGCCGAAACCGTAGCGCTCGGCCCAGTCGGCGACGCGTTCCATCTGCTCCGCGGTGACGTCGCCCGGCGGCGCGCTGGCGCCGGGCTTGGTCGACAGCACCACCGAGGCGTAGCCCGGCACCTTGTGCGCCTGGACGTTGCGCGAGGCCCAGCGGGCGAAGGCCGGATCGGCCGCACGGGCGCTGCCGTAGGCCAGCTCGCCGCCGGCCGGCGGCAGGTAGCGCGGCAATACGAAGCGCTCGGCGACCCGCTGGCACTCCTCGGCAGTCAGTTGCGCCGGGCCGTCGCGCAGGTGCTGCCACTCTTCCTCCACCTCGCGGGCGAAAGCCTCGATGCCCAGCGCCTTGACCAGGATCTTGATCCGCGCCTTGTACTTGTTGTCGCGCCGGCCGTAGCGGTTGTAGACCCGCAGGATCGCCTCGACGTAGGACAATAGGTGCTGCCAGGGCAGGTCGTCGCGGATCACCTGGCCGAGCATCGGCGTGCGTCCCAGGCCGCCGCCGACCAGGACCCGCAGGCGCAACTCGCCGGCGTCGGGGTGGCGGTAAAGGTACAGGCCGATGTCGTGCATCTGCACCGCGGCGCGGTCTTCCACCGCCGAACTGAGGGCGATCTTGAACTTGCGCGGGAGGAACAGGAACTCCGGGTTCACCGTCGACCACTGGCGCAGGATCTCGGCCAGCGGCCGGGGGTCGGTCCATTCGTCCGCGGCGACCCCGGCGAAGGCTTCGGTGGTGATGTTGCGCACGCAGTTGCCGGAGGTCTGGATCGCATGCATCTGCGCGCCGGCGAGGTGTTCGAGGATATCGCCGACCTGCTCCAGTTCGATCCAGTTGAACTGGATGTTCTGCCGCGTGGTGAAGTGCCCGTAGCCGCGGTCGTAGTGCCGGGCGACGTGCGCCAAGGCGCGCAGTTGCGGCGACGAGAGGGTGCCGTAGGGAATCGCCACGCGCAGCATGTAGGCGTGCTTCTGCAGGTACAGGCCGTTCTGCAGGCGCAGCGGGAGGAACTCCTCCTCGCTCAGTTCGCCGTCGAGGCGGCGGGCGATCTGGTCGCGGAACTGCGCCACCCGCTCGCTCACCAGCGCCTGGTCGTATTCGTCGTACTGGTACATCGCAAAGCCCTCATCGACAGGGTTTCTCCACCGATGACGGGCAGGGTGCGTGGCGAAGAAACCGGGGACCGGCTGCGCCCCTGTTTCTGGCGACAGGATGGGCCGGTGTTCACTGGCACCCACTATCGCCCGCGTACAGACAGCGAAACAGCGGCAGATTCCGCCGAAAAAAACACATCAGATGGCCGACGGTGGCGAATTCGTGCCGCCTGCGACCGGTTGCCACGGGGCGCATATCTGTACTGCCCGAGGTCGCTCGGCATCCCGCGGCAATGCTGGGCCGCTGCTTTCCGGAGGCATCTGATACGGTTTTTCCCGCTCGATCTGCCGCTGTTTCGCCCATCAGCCGGTTCCTATAGTCGCAACCGCCTCTCCAGCCTGATGGGCCTACGAAAAATGAGCGAAAGAATTCCCGCGATCCAGGTCGAGCCCGCCGCACCGGCCGCTCCGTCGAAACAGCCGCCCGCGCCCGGCAAGCTGCCGTCGGCGGTGAACGGCCCGATCTACACCCGCAGCTTCACCGGTCTGTTCCGCAACTTCCGCCGCCTCGGCGGCGGCCTGCTGTTCCTGCTGTTCTTCGGCACCCTGTGGCTGAACTGGAACGGCCGCCAGGCGGTGCTCTGGGACCTACCCGAACGCAAGTTCTACATTTTCGGCGCGACCTTCTGGCCGCAGGACTTCATCCTGCTCTCGGCGCTGCTGATCATCGCCGCCTTCGGCCTGTTCTTCATCACCGTGTTCGCCGGCCGCGTCTGGTGCGGCTATACCTGCCCGCAGAGCGTGTGGACCTGGGTGTTCATGTGGTGCGAGAAGGTCACCGAGGGCGACCGCAATGCGCGGATCAAGCTCGACCAGGGTCCGGCGAGCGCCGCCAAGCTCTTGCGCAAAACGGCCAAGCACGCGCTGTGGCTGGGTGTGAGCCTGGTCACGGCGATCACCTTCATCGGCTACTTCACTCCGGTGCGGCCGCTGGTGGCCGACCTGTTCAGCTTCCAGCTGGACCTGGAAAGCCTGTTCTGGGTGCTGTTCTTCACCGCCGCCACCTATGTCAACGCCGGCTGGCTGCGCGAGCAGGTGTGCATCCACATGTGCCCCTACTCGCGCTTCCAGAGCGTGATGTTCGACAAGGACACCCTGATCGTGTCCTACGACGCCGCCCGCGGCGAGTCCCGCGGCGCCCGCAAGAAAGGCAGCGATCCGCGCGCCCAGGGGCTCGGCGACTGCATCGACTGCCAGCAGTGCGTGCAGGTCTGTCCCACCGGCATCGACATCCGCGACGGCCTGCAGATCGCCTGCATCGGCTGCGCCGCCTGCGTCGACGCCTGCGACTCGATCATGGACAAGATGGGCTATGAACGCGGCCTGGTGCGCTACACCTCGGAACGCGCCCTGGAAGGTGGCCAGACCCGCTTCCTGCGTCCACGCCTGGTCGGCTACGCGGCGGTGATGCTGGCGATGATCGGCGCCTTCGTCGTCGCCCTGGATGCCCGCCCGCTGGCCTCGCTGGACGTGACCCGCGACCGTGGGCTGTTCCGCGAGAACGCCGCCGGGCAGATCGAGAACATCTACACCCTCAAGGTCATCAACAAGACCCAGCAGCCGCAGCGCTATCGCCTGCAACTCGACGACGCGCCGGAGTTCCGCCTGCAGGGTGAGCACACCCTGAGCCTGAAGCCCGGCGAGATCCTCGACTTCCCGGTGTCGGTGGCCTCTACCGCCGAACGCGCCAGGGCCGGCTCGCAACCGCTGGCGTTCAGCCTGCGCGGCATCGACGACCCGAGCCTGGCGGTCGGCAGCACCAGCACCTTCGTTTCGCCGGCGCGCTGAGGAGGCCGCGATGAGGCATGACAACACGGTCCCGGCGCGCATAGAGTGGGCGCCAGCGGCCGTGCCCACGGCCAGCCAGGACAGCGGCCAGGACAAGATGAAGCGCTACGAGAAATTCGCCGACGAGATTGCCGAGCTGATCCGCACCGGCGTCCTCGCCCCCGGGCAGAAGGTGCCCTCGGTACGGCACGCCAGTCGTACCTACGGGGTCAGCGCTTCCACCGTGTTCCAGGCCTACTACCTGCTGGAAAGCCGTGGGCTGATCATGGCCCGCGCACGCTCCGGCTACTTCGTCTGCCAGCACGTGCAGCGGCCGCTGCCGGAACCGGAGATCAGCCCGCGCCAGGCCGACGCCACCGAGGTCGACGTCAGCGAGCTGGTGTTCTCCGTACTCAGTTCGATCAAGGACCCGGACACCGTGCCCTTCGGCTCGGCGTTCCCCAGCCCGCAACTGTTTCCCCTGCCGCGCCTGGCGCGCTCGATGGCCCACGCGGTGCGCGACATGGACCCGCAGTCGGTGGTCGCCGACATGACGCCGGGCAACCATGGCCTGCGCCGGCAGATCGCCCTGCGCTACATGGTCGGCGGCCTGCTGCTGCCGGTGGAAGAACTGGTCATCAGCAACGGCGCGCTGGAGGCACTCAACCTCTGCCTGCAGGTGGTCACCCGTCCCGGCGACCTGGTGGCCATCGAGGCGCCGGCGTTCTACGCCACCCTGCAGGTGCTGGAACGGTTGAAGCTGAAGGCGGTGGAAATCCCCGTGCATCCGCGTGAAGGCATCGACCTGGAAGTGCTCGCCGACAGCCTGGAGCGCCTGCCGATCAAGGCCTGCTGGTTCATGAGCAACTTCCAGAACCCGATGGGCGCGAGCATGGACGACGAGAAGAAACGCGCCCTCGCCGAGCTGCTGGCGCGCCACCAGGTGCCGATGATCGAGGACGACGTGTACGCCGAACTGTACTTCGGCCAGCAGGCGCCGAAACCGGTCAAGGCCTACGACCAGGAAGGCCTGGTGATGCACTGCAGTTCCTTCTCCAAGAGCCTGGCGCCGGGCTACCGGGTCGGCTGGGTGGCCGGCGGACGCTACGCCGAGCAGATCGAGCGACTGAAGCTGATGACCAGCCTGTCGGCGTCGATCCCGGCCCAGGCGGCCATCGCCGACTATCTCCAGCACGGCGGCTACGACCGCCACCTGCGCAAGCTGCGCTACGCCCTGGAGACCCAGCAGAACGCCATGCTCGCGGCGGTGGCGCGTTACTTCCCCGAGCAGACCCGGGTCAGCCGTCCCAGCGGCGGCTACTTCCTCTGGCTGGAGTTGCCCGAGGCGGTCGACTCGCTGCGCCTGTTCCAACTGGCCCTGGCCCAGGGCATCAGCCTCGCCCCGGGGCCGATCTTCTCCGCCACCCGCCGCTTCGCCCATTGCGCCCGGCTCAACTACGGGCACCCGTGGAGCGCGCGGCAGGAGAAGGCGATGGAGACACTCGGGCGGATCGCCCAGTCGCTGGCGGGATGACGCCCCGCAGACGGAAAGCCACCCCGGCGTAGGGCGGATAACCGCGCGCGGTCATCCGCCATGATCGGCTCGCGTCCCCCATCCTGGTATGCGCCGCCGCCCTGCACGAACGCCTTCCCCCGCCCCATCTGATACCCAAATTCCATATCGACCTGAAGCTGTTTTACCCCCGCCCCAGCCCTTAGATTGCAGGCTCCGGCCGGCGCCCCGTCTCCCCCCTCGACGGCGGTCGCCGGCTGTTCATTTCTTTCGGGACTGTACAGATGAACAAAGCAACGACGGAACCTGCCTACAACTACAAGGTGGTTCGCCAGTTCGCCATCATGACCGTGGTATGGGGCGTGATCGGCATGGGGTTGGGCGTACTGATCGCCTCGCAACTGGTCTGGCCCCAGATGAACTTCGACCTGCCCTGGACCAGCTTCGGCCGCCTGCGGCCGCTGCATACCAACCTGGTGATCTTCGCCTTCGGCGGCTGCGCGCTGTTCGCCACCAGCTACTACACGGTGCAGCGTACCTGCCAGGTGCGACTGTTCTCCGACACCCTGGCCGCCTTCACCTTCTGGGGCTGGCAGGCGGTGGCGGTGATCCTGCTGGTCAGCCTGCCGCTGGGCAACACCACCACCAAGGAATACGCCGAGATCGAGTTCACCGGCGCGATCTGGCTGGCGATCGTCTGGGTCGCCTACGCGGTGGTGTTCTTCGGCACCCTGATCAAGCGCAAGGTCAAGCACATCTATGTCGGCAACTGGTTCTTCGGCTCGTTCATCCTGACCACCGCGATGCTGCACATCGTCAACCACATGTCGCTGCCGGTGAGCTGGTTCAAGTCCTACTCGATGTACTCCGGCGCCACCGATGCCATGGTCCAGTGGTGGTACGGGCACAACGCCGTAGGCTTCTTCCTGACCACCGGCTTCCTCGGCATGATGTACTACTTCGTGCCCAAGCAAGCCGGGCGCCCGGTCTACTCCTACCGGCTGTCCATCGTCCACTTCTGGGCGCTGATCACCCTGTACATCTGGGCCGGCCCGCACCACCTGCACTACACCGCGCTGCCGGACTGGGCGCAGTCGCTGGGCATGGTGATGTCGCTGATCCTCCTGGCGCCGAGCTGGGGCGGCATGATCAACGGCATGATGACCCTCTCCGGGGCCTGGCATAAGCTGCGCGACGACCCGATACTGCGCTTCCTGGTGGTGTCCCTGGCGTTCTACGGCATGTCCACCTTCGAAGGCCCGATGATGGCGATCAAGACCGTCAACGCCCTCTCCCACTACACCGACTGGACCATCGGCCACGTCCACGCCGGCGCCCTCGGCTGGGTCGCGATGATCACCATCGGCTCGCTCTACCACCTGATTCCCAAGGTCTACGGGGTCGAGAAGATGCACAGCGTCGGCCTGATCAATGCGCACTTCTGGCTGGCCACCATCGGCACCGTGCTGTACATCGCCTCGCTGTGGGTCAACGGCATTACCCAGGGCCTGATGTGGCGCGCGGTCAACGAGGACGGCACGCTGACCTACTCCTTCGTCGAGTCGCTGGTGGCCAGCCATCCGGGCTTCATCGTGCGCCTGGTCGGTGGCGGGTTCTTCCTCACCGGCATGCTGCTGATGAGCTACAACACCTGGCGCACGGTACGCCAGGCGCGCCCGGAAGGAATCCTCGCGGCGGCCCGCATGGCCTGAGCCGCGACAGCGCGTCCCTTCCCTTCCCGAGCCTCGCCCGCCACGCTGCGGGCAAGGCTCGACAGCCGACGAGGAGAATCATCATGGAATTCAGCTGGAGCGAGATCCTGCTGGAGCTGCTGGCGGTCGCCGTGCTGTTCTTCGGCGTGCATTGGAGCCTGCGCCACGCCAAGACCCTGGACCAGGCGAGCATGCTGCCGTTCGCCGACGACGAGGAGGTGGCCCGCCGGGTCGAGCGGGAAACCGGCAGGAGCCGCACCGGCTGCGGCTGTCCCGGTCGCTGCCAGGGCGACTGCCGGCACTGGGACAAGAATTGGCCGGCATGACGCCGGCCAGTCGCTTCAGGGCTTTATCTTCTTCAGCTCGTTGAGCAGTTCCAGCAACTGCGCGAGCTTTTCCTCGCCGAACCGCTCCTGGATGCGCTGGTAGTTCTTCTCCATGTCGCCGCTCATGGAGACGAAGCACTGATGGCCCTTTTCCGTCAGGTTCACGTAGACCCGCCGCTGGTCCTTGGGCGCCTTCCAGCGCCGGACGATGCCGTCGCGCTCCAGGCGCGCCAGCACGCCGGTCATGCTCGGGCGCAGGATGCAGGCCTGGTTGGCCAACTGGTAGCTCTCCATCTCGCCCTGCTGGCGCAGGATGCGGATCACCCGCCACTGCTGCTCGGTGAGACCGTGCTGGTTGAGGGAGGGGCGGAAGAAACTCATCGCGGCTTCGCGAGCCTGCAACAGGGTCAGGGTCAGGGAGGGTCTTGGCGTTGACATAGGGTCCGAGCTTGGATGACTGGTTTCGAAAGTGCAGAAGAGTAGCGGAAAAAACACAGGCTGCATGCGGGTATGCAGAAGGAAATCAACGGTTTCCGCCGTGCAGGGCCAAGCCCAGCGCGAGCAGGCTGCCGACGCCGCAGACGGCCATCACCAGCGCCATCGGCAGCACGCCGGGCAGCGCCAGCCAGCCGACCGCCAGGCTGGCCAGGCAGCCGAGGCCGAACTGCCCGGACACCGCCACCGCCGAAGCCGCCCCGGCCTGTCCGGGATACAACGCCAGCAGGCTGGCGATGCAGTTGGCGCCGAGCAGGCCGGTGACGCTGACGAAGCACAGCAGGCCGGGCACCAGCGCCCACAACCCGCCCCGCTCGCCGAGCGCCGCATAGCCGAGGAGGAACAGCCCGGACACGCAGGCCAGCAGGCTGCCGGCCCGCAGCAGCGGCCGCGGACCGTGGCGGCGCACCAGGCGCGCGCTGCACCAGGTGGCGAGCATCACGCCGAGGATGTTCAGGCCGAAGAACCAGCCGAAGCGCTCCGCGCGCACGCCGAAATGCTCGATGAACACGAAGGGCGCGGCGCTGATGTAGGCGAACATCCCGGCGAACGCCAGCCCCATGCACAGCACGTAGCCCAGCGCGCGACGGTCGCCGAGCAGCCGCCCATAGGCGAGAAAGGCCTGGGCCAGGCTGCCGCCGCGGCGCTCCGGCGGGTGGCTTTCGGCGACCCGCCAGACCGCCAGCAGGCAGAGCCCGGCGAACAGCGCCAGGACCACGAACAACGCGCGCCAGCCGGCCCAGAGCATCAGGTAGCCGCCGAGCAGCGGCGCGGCCAGCGGTGCCAGCATGGTCACCATGTGCATCAATGCCAGCATCCGGGCGGCCTCGCCCAACGGATAGAGGTCACGCACCATGGCCCGCGCCAGCACCGACGCGGCGCCGCCGCCGAGGGCCTGGAGCACCCTCAGCAGGACCAGTTGCCCCGCGCTGTCGGCCAGCGCGCAGGCCAGACTGCTGAACAGGTACAAGGCGATACCGGCCAGCAGCACCGGGCGCCGGCCGAAACGGTCGGACAAGGGGCCGTAGAACAGCATGCCGACGCAGAAGCCGACCAGGAAGCCGCTGATGCTCCGCTGCACCTGGGCATCGCTGGCGCCGAGATCGGCGGCGATCGCCGGCAGGCTCGGCAGGTACATGTCGATCGACAGCGGGCCGAACGCCACCAGCGCCGACAACAGCAGCAACAGGCGTCGTTCGCCGCTTCCGACCTGAATCTTCGATGCACTCGCAGGCACGCTCGCCCTCCTCTTCTTCGCCTTTCGGTCCAGACGACACCGCCGTGCACGCGGATGCAAGTTCGCCGTCCGGGAAATCCTCGCGCCGCGACCTCGTTCACCCTGGCAGCGCGCGGGCCTGGCTCCTTTCGCGGGCCGACAACGTTAACAGATTAACCAAATGCGCAGAAGGCGAAAGATTCCAGGCTGGCTTCGCTCTCCAGCGCCTTACCGTCAATGCTCGATGAGCATGGAAAGGGGCAGAGGCTAGCGAAGCTTCCGGGAGGATCGCCAACACTTCATTAACAAGTTAACAATATGCTAAAACTCACCGTGCAATCGGCGTCACCCATACCTACAAGAACAACAACCAAGGGAAGAATCGATGATCACGGCATGCCCCCGCCCGTGCGCCTGGCGCAGCTATGCGCTTGGCCTCGGCCTCCTGCCCCTCGCCGCGCAAGCGGAATTCCTCGCGGACAGCAGCGCCCACCTCGACCTCCGCAACTTCTACCAGTTGCGCGACTACCGCCAGCACGATGCGCCCCAATCGCAGGCCGGCAACTGGTCGCAGGGCTTCGTCCTGCGCCTGCAATCCGGTTTCACCGGCGGCCCGCTCGGCTTCGGCCTGGACGCTACCGGGCTGCTCGGCGTCAAGCTCGACTCGGGACGCGGGCGTAGCAACGATGGCACGCTGCCGTTCGGAGCGAATTCGAAGGAGCCGGTGGACGACTACAGTCACCTCGGCCTGACCGCCAAGCTGCGCTATTCGCAGACCCAGCTACAGGTCGGCATCCTCATGCCGCAACTGCCGGTGGCGTTCCGCGACGACGTGCGCCTGTTGCCGCAGACCTTCGACGGCGCGCTGCTGACCTCCAGCGAGATCGAGGGTCTCACCCTCACCGCGGGGCAATTGTGGAAGTCGCGCACTCGCGAGTCGGCCGGCAGCGACGACATGTACATCATGGGCCGCGACAAGGCCCACGCCAGCGACGAGTTCAATCTCGCCGGCGCGACCTACGCCTTCACCCCTCGGCTCAGCGCCAGCTATTACTACGGCCAGCTCAAGGACATCTACCGGCAGCACTATCTCGGCCTGCTGCACACCCTGCCGCTGGGCGAAGGGCTGTCGCTGCGCAGCGACCTGCGCTACTTCGACAGCGGCGAAGACGGCGCGGCGATCTCCGGGCCGGTGGACAATCGCAACCTCAACGCCATGCTCACCCTGCGCGCCGGCGCCCACGCCTTCGGCATCGGTGTCCAGAAGATGATCGGCAACGACGCCTTTCCGGTGCTCAACGGCTACACCACGCCCTACGTGGCCAACCTCATGGCCTACCAGACCTTCACCCGACCGCAGGAGAAATCCTGGCAACTGCGCTACGACTACGACTTCGCCGGCCTCGGCCTGCCCGGCCTGAACCTCATGACCCGCTATGTACAGGGCCGCGACATCGACCGCGGCGCCGGCCGTGCCGACGACAGCGAATGGGAGCGCAACACCGACCTGTCCTACGTGATCCAGAGCGGACCGCTGAAGAGCGTCGCCTTGAAATGGCGCAACATCACCTACCGCAGCCGCTACGGTGCGGACCTGGACGAGAACCGCTTCATCGTCAATTACACGCTAAAGCTCTGGTGAAGCGCGGCCCCTTGGGGCCGCAGGCACCTCAATCCTCGAGTCGCAGTTGCAAATGCTGCTTCTTGCCCAGGCTCAGGCGCAGCCCGTCGACCTCACCCGCCAGCGGCGCGTCCGGATCGCTGACCGGCGTGCCGTCCAGGCGCAGGCCGCCGCCGGCGGCGAGGCGGCGGACCGCGCTGCGGGAGGGCTGGATCGCGTGTTCCAGCAGCAGGTCGGTCAGCGACAGTCCCTGCGCCAGGCGCGCGCGGGATAGCTTCATCACCGGCAGGCCGCTGTCCCGCGTACCGTCGGCGAACACCCCGCGCGCGGCATCGGCGGCGGATCGCGCGGCGTGCTCGCCGTGCGCCAGGGCGGTGGCGGCATTGGCCAGGACCACCTTCGCTTCGTTCAGCTCGGCGCCCTGCAAGGCGCCCAGGCGGCGCACCTCATCCATCGGCAGTTCGCTGAACAGGGCGAGGAAGCGACCGACGTCGCGATCATCGCAGTTGCGCCAGAACTGCCAGAAGTCGAACGGCGCCAGGCGCTCGGCGTTGAGCCATACCGCACCCTGCGCCGACTTGCCCATCTTGCGCCCGTCACTGGTGGCCAGCAGCGGCATGGTCAGGCCGAACAGCTGGGCGCCGCCCTGGCGTCGCGACAGCTCCACGCCGTTGATGATGTTCGCCCACTGGTCGGCGCCGCCGAGTTGCAGGGTGCAGCCGCGCCGGCGCGACAGTTCGACGAAATCGTAGGCCTGCAGCAGGGTGTAGCCGAACTCGAGGAACGACAGCGAATGCTCGCGGTCCAGGCGCTGCCTGATGGCATCGAAGGTCAGCAGGCGGTTGATCGAGAAGTGCCGGCCGACCCGGTCGAGGAACTCCAGGTAGCCGACGCCGTCCAGCCATTCGGCGTTGTTCACCAGGCTGTCGTCGTGCAGTTCGACGTAGCGCGAGAAAACCCGGGCGATGCCGTCGATATTGGCCTGGATCTGCGCCTCGGTGAGGATCGGCCGGCTCGAATCGCGGAAGCTCGGATCGCCGATCCGGGTGGTCGCGCCACCGATCAGCAGCAACGGGCGGTGCCCGGCCTTCTGTAGCCAGCGCATCAGCATCAGGCCCTGTAGGTGGCCGACGTGCAGGCTGTCGGCGGTGGCGTCGAAGCCCAGGTAGGCGGTTGCCGGACCGGCGGCCAGGTGCGCGGCGAGGCCGTCGCGGTCGGTGCACTGGTGGACGAAGCCACGCTCTTCGAGCAGGGCGATCAGGTCTTGCTGATGGGTCGGGACGGACACGGGTATCTCCTTTGGCACGGTGGATGCCCGAGGAGACAGGTTGGGAGGGAGTTCACCGGACCGCCGCCTCGGGCGGTTCGGGAATGCAGCGACGCATCTACCGCCTCAATGAGGGAGCAGATAGGCGTAATAGCGCTTGAAGGTCAGGGCTGCACGATTCATGCGCGGCACTCTACGCGCCTGTGCCGGGCTGTCAAGACTGGAAAGCGCCTCGACACGAACCGAAGCACTTCCCCGCAACAGAAGCGCAGCCTGGGAAAGTTTGCCCGCCAGTTATCCGCACAAATTTATGACGCCGGTTTCTCTACTTTGAAAAACAACGCAAGACCGGACATGGACCTCAATAACTCGACCGGAAGAAACCTATCAGCAAGGCAGTTGAATTTTTTCCGAAAGCAATAATTCGATACTTTTCTGGATTGGCGCATCATCTCGTAAAAATAGCGAACCGCTTCCCAGTACCCACGAATATCAATGGATCAGCAATATCCAGATGCTTATCGCGGCATTCGAAAAAACATCGACCAATTCCACTGACAGAATATCGGCGTCATTTGCCTAGCATGGATATTCCAGGTTCACCCTATCAACTTCCCAGATTGACACTCTCGCCGGCAGATCAGTAATTTTCAGCGACCAGCCGGCAAAGTACTTTTCCAGAGCGGCTGGCAACCGATAGTCACTCTATCTTCGCAAACCGATGTTTATGCGAGAGGGCCGGCTATCGCTCAAAACTTGATTGATGAAGGAATAGCGCCATGCAACTCGCCACACTTCAGGAACTGAGCTTCGATGAAATCGACCAGGTATCGGGCGCCGGACTCTTCAGCTTCGTCGGCGATGCCATCGTCGATGTGGTCAAGGTGTCCAACGACCTGCTCAACACGTCGGTCATCTCTTCGGTCGGCAAGGTGTTCAACGCCGTCGGCCTGACCCCCATCCATCAACTGGCCGACACCCTCGGCTACGGCGTGTTCAAGGGCGTCGCCGCGGTCGGCGGCCTGCTCGGCGGCGACACCAGCCGCATCGATTACCACTACGACACCGAGTGGACCTGATCCCAGGACCTCGGCCCGCTCCCGTCGCGGAGCGGGCCTCCACCGTCGCCGGAGACCCGGACGCCCCCGGCGGCGACCTAGGACCCGGCAACCGGGAAGGGGCGACCAGCGCCCCGATCAGGAGAACCGCCATGCACGACCTCATCCAGCACGCCGACGCCTTCGTCGGCGATCCCGACCAGGAATCCGGCGGCCTGTCGCGCCGCAGCTTCCTCGGCAAGAGTGCCACGCTCGGCGCGGTCGGCCTGGTGGCCGGCTGGACCCCGGCCTTCGTCATCCAGCCCGCCGAAGCCGCCGCCAGCAGTTGTCCGGCGCCGGCAGGCTTTCCGGCCGGCCTCGAACTTTATCGGCGGGCGTTCCGCAACTGGTCGGGGGAAATCGCCGCCGACGACCTCTGGAGCTGCGCCCCGCGCACTAACGAAGAGGTTCTCGCGGTGGTCAACTGGGCCTGGCAGAACGGCTTCAAGGTGCGCCCGCGCGGCATGGGTCACAACTGGTCCCCGCTGCTGCTGAAAGGCGGCGAGAACTGCGAGAGCCGCATCGTGCTGGTGGAAACCAGCCGTTACCTGACCCGCGTACGGATCGACGCCCAGGGCGAGTTCGGCCTGTTCAGCGCGCAGACCGGCGTCACCATGGAAGCCCTGCTGAAACAGCTGGAGCGGGTCAAGCTCGGCTTCGTCGCCACGCCGGCGCCGGGCGACCTGACCCTCGGCGGGGTGCTCGCCATCGACGGCCACGGCACCGGCATCCCGGCGCAGGGCGAAAGCCGCCTGCCGGGGCAGAGCTACGGCTCCCTGAGCAACAGCATCGTGGCGCTGACCGCGGTGGTCTGGGACGGCGCCGCCGGACAATACGTGCTGAAGACCTTCCGCCGCGACGATCCGGCCTGCGCGCCGTTCCTCGTCCACCTCGGACGCGCCTTCATTGTCGAGGCGACCCTCCAGGCCGGGGTCAACAAGCGCATGCGCTGCCAGAGTTACGTGAACATCCCGGCGAGCGAGATGTTCGCCGCAGCCGGCAGCGGCGGAAGGACCTTCGACAGCTTCCTGCAGAAAAGCGGACGCGCCGAGGCCATCTGGTTCCCCTTCACCGACAAGCCCTGGCTGAAGGTCTGGACGCCGACCCCGCGCTGCCCGTTCGGCGCCCGCGCGGTCAACGGCCCGTTCAACTACCCCTTCTCCGACAACATTCCCAAGGCGCTGTCCGACCTGCTGGCGGCGATCAACACCGGCCACCCGGAACTCACCCCGCTGCTCGGCAAGCTGCAGTACGACCTGGTAGTGGGCGGCATGGCGCTGACCCTGGGCTACGACCTGTGGGGCTGGAGCAAGGACCTGCTGCTGTACATCAAGCCCAGCACCCTTCGCGTCACCGCCAACGGCTACGCGGTGCTGACCCGGCGTCGCGACGTGCAGCGGGTGATCAACGAGTTCTACCTGCAGTACCAGACGATGGTCGCCGCCTACCGCGCCAACGGCCACTACCCCATGAACGGCCCGGTGGAGATTCGCGTCAGCGGGCTCGACCAGCCCGGCGAGTCGATCGTTCCCGGCGCCCAGGTGCCCAGCCTGTCGGCGATCCGTCCGCGCCCCGACCAACCGGAGTGGGACACGGCGATCTGGCTGGACATCCTCAGCCTGCCCGGTACCCCGCAGGCCAATGCCTTCTACCACGAGTTCGAGGCCTGGCTGTTCGACCACTTCAGCGGCGACTACGCCTCGCTGCGGGTGGAGTGGAGCAAGGGCTGGGGCTACAGCCCCGCCGCCGCCTGGGACGAGCCGACGGTGGTCGACCAGTTGGTGGCGCAGTCGCTACGCCAGGGCCTGGTCGCAGACAACGATTGGGACAGCGCGGTGCGCCAGTTGAACGAAGCCGATCCGCATCGGCTGTTCAGCTCGCCGCTGCTCGACCGGCTGATGCCATGAAATGCCGCTATGCGAGGCCGTACTGACTCGGACGAAGAGCGGTTGGCCGGAGCCGATATGAATGAGCCCTCGATACGGCGTTGACTTGTTCAACAGGTCTTATCGAGGTGTCGCACGAACCGGCCTTAATCATTCGCAAAGTTTACCCGGAGTGGCAAACCTTCATCCGCCGAATATTGAAACTCATTGTCAAACGAATTATCGAGCCCATGAAAAACCGCTAATCCTGGCAGTTCATCCCACTCTTTCGGATTAGTACCATCGAATGGCTTTCCAGACTCACGGGAAGCCTAAAGGAGATATATGAAATGAAAGAACTCAATGACATTGAAGTCACCTGCGTTTCGGGTGGAACTCTTTCCGGCATGATCGTAGGCGCCGTCGACGGCGCCGCGACGGGCATGGCAATCGGCGGGAAATGGGGCGGTGCCGGCGGCTTCGGCTTCGGCGCTCTTTCCCAGTTGGTCGGCCTGATCGTGCCAACCGCAATGGGCGCTATTGCCGGGGGCACGGTCGGTCTCTTCACCAATGCAGAGACGGCTGTCGGTTACTTGGGCCAATACCGGGAAAACTTCGGTCCCGGTGATGTAGGCCGCACCACCATCTAATTAGAAAAGTCGCACTCCGGCACTTCATGCGTTTGAACTTTCGCAAGGGTGTCGGAGTGTCATGCAAGTATTATTCGAATCCAGGATCCAGCCACCATGTTTCGCCAGGAAGCCCTCGACGCCCAGCATGCCGGCGGCCTGGGCGAGATCGTGCTGATCCGCCCGGTCTCCTTCACTTTTCTCACCCTGCTGGCCGCGGCGATGGCGCTGCTGGTGGTGGGCTTCTTCCTGTTCGGCAGCTACACCAAGCGCAGCACCGTCAGCGGCCAATTGGTGCCCGCCAGCGGCCAGGTCAAGGTGCACGCGCCGCAGGCCGGCATCGTGCTGCGCAAGTTCGTCCAGGAAGGCCAGGCGGTACGACGCGGCGAGCGCCTGATGGTGCTTTCCAGCGAACGCTACGGCAGCGATGCCGGGCCGGTGCAGGCCGGCATCAGCAGGCGCCTGGAACAACGCCGCGACTCCCTGCGCGACGAACTGGAAAAGCTTCGCCGCCTGCAAGACGACGAGCGCGACAGCCTGACCAGCAAGGTCGCCAGCCTGCAGCGCGAACTCACCACCCTCGCCGCCCAGACCGACAGCCAGCGACGCCTGCTGGCGCTGGCCAGCGACGCCGCCGCGCGCTACCAGGGGCTGATGGACAAGGGCTACATCTCCATGGACCAGTTGCAGCAGCGCCAGGCCGAGCTGCTCGGCCAGCGCCAGACCCTGCAAGGCCTGGAGCGCGAACGCACGTCGCTGCGGCAGCAGTTGACCGAGCGCCGCAACGAACTCGCCGGGCTTTCCGCGCGCCAGGCCAACCAGCTCGCGGAAACCCGCCGCCAGCTCAGCGCGGTGGAGCAGGACCTGGCCGAAAGCGAAGCCAAGCGCACCTTGCTGGTCACCGCGCCGGAGAGCGGCATCGCCACCGCCGTGCTCGCCGAAGCCGGGCAGACCGTCGACAGCTCGCGTCCGCTGCTGAGCATCGTTCCCGCCGACACCCCGTTGCAGGCCGAACTCTACGCGCCGAGCAAGTCCATCGGTTTCATCCGGCCGGGCGACGCGGTGCTGATCCGCTACCAGGCCTATCCGTACCAGAAGTTCGGCCAGTACCACGGCAAGGTGCAGTCGATCTCCCGCGCCAGCGTCTCCTATGCCGAGCTTTCCAGCATGGTCGGCGGCGTACCGGGGCTCGGCCAGGATGGCGAGCAGCTGTACCGGCTGCGGGTAACCCTCGACGACCAGGCGGTGACCGCCTACGGCCAGCCGCGTCCGCTGCAGAGCGGCATGCTGCTGGACGCCGACATCCTCCAGGACACCCGGCGCCTCTACGAATGGGTGCTGGAACCGCTCTACAGCCTGACCGGCAAACTCTAGGAACGACCCATGGCCTTTCTCGACGCTCTCGCCCTGCGCCTGGGCCGCCGCCTGCCGCTGGTGCTGCAGACCGAAGCCACCGAATGCGGCCTGGCCTGCCTGGCGATGATCGCCGGCTACCACGGCCACCACACCGGCCTGATGGAACTGCGCCGGCGCTTCTCCGTATCGCTCAAGGGCATCTCCCTCAAGCAACTGATCCAGACCGCCCACCGCCTCGGCCTGGGCACCCGCGCGGTGAAGCTCGACCTCGGCGACCTCGGCAAGCTCAAGCTGCCCTGCGTGCTGCACTGGAACTTCAACCACTTCGTCGTGCTCAAGGCGGTCGACGGGCGCGGCGCGGTGCTCCACGACCCCGCCCACGGCCAGCGCCGGCTGGGCCTGGAGGAAGTCTCGCGGAGCTTCACCGGGGTAGCCCTGGAACTCTGGCCGGAGAGCGGCTTCGAGAAACAGGAGGCGCCGCCGCGGATCAAGCTGCTGGGCATGCTCGGCAAGGTCACCGGGCTGTACCGCTCGCTGGCCCAGGTGCTGCTGCTCGCCGGCGCGCTGGAAGTGTTCTCGCTGATCAGTCCGTTCTTCCTGCAATGGACCATCGACAACGTCATCGTCAGCGAAGACCGTGACCTGCTCAGCACCCTGGCCATCGGCTTCGGCCTGTTGCTGCTGATGCAGCAGGCGGTCAGCGGGGTGCGCGCCTGGGTGATGATGCACATGAGCACCCTGCTCGGCGTGCAGTGGCAGGCCAACGTCTTCAGCCACCTGCTGCGGCTGCCCGCGCAGTATTTCGAGAAGCGCCACCTGGGCGACGTGGTGTCGCGCTTCGGCGCGGTGAACAGCATCCAGCAGACCCTCACCGCGGCCTTCCTCTCGGCGGTGCTGGACGGCCTGATGACCGTCGCCACCCTCGGCATGATGCTGCTCTACAGTCCGCCACTGGCGGCCATCGCCATCGCCGCCATGAGCCTCTACACCCTCGGCCGCTGGATCTGGTACCGGCCGTTGCGCAACGCCACCGAGGAGCAGATCGTCCACGCCGCGCGCCAGCAGAGCCACTTCCTCGAGACGGTGCGCGGCATCCGCCCGTTGAAGCTGTTCCAGCGCCAGGACGAGCGCCGCTCGGTATGGCTCGGCCTGCTGGTGGAACAGATCAACGCCGGCCTGCGTACGCAGAAGCTGCAACTGTTCTACCAGCAGCTCAACGGCCTGCTGTTCGGCGTGGAGAACCTGCTGGTGATCTGGCTCGGCGCGACCATGGTGATGGACGGCCAGTTCAGCGTCGGCATCCTGATGGCCTTCAACGCCTACAAGTCGCAGTTCGACAGCCGCGTCGGCAGCCTGATCGACAAGTTCTTCGAGCTGCGCATGCTCCAGTTGCAGGGCGAGCGCCTGGCCGACATCGTGCTCCAGGCCCCGGAGGTCAGCCACGGCGACATCCTCCCGGAGAACCTCCGCGAGCGCGAGGCGAGCATCGAGATCCAGGGCCTGCGCTACCGCTACGCGGAACAGGAGCCCTGGGTCCTCGACGGCCTCGACCTGCGCATCGCCGGCGGCGAGTCGGTGGCCATCGTCGGCCCCTCGGGCTGCGGCAAGAGCACCCTGTTCAACGTCCTGCTGGGCATCCTCCCGCCAGTGGAGGGACAGATCCGCATGGCCGGCCTGGACCTTGCGCAACTGGGCCTGGACGGCCTGCGCGAACTGGTCGGCACGGTGCTGCAGGACGACGTGCTGTTCGCCGGTTCGCTCAGCGACAACATCAGTTTCTTCGACCCGCAACCGGACATGCCCTGGCTGCTGCAGTGCGCGCAGATGGCTGCCATCCACGATGACATCCAGGCCATGCCGATGGGCTACAACACCCTGGTCGGCGACATGGGCACGGTGCTCTCCGGCGGCCAGAAGCAACGGGTGATGCTGGCCCGGGCGCTGTACAAGAAGCCGCGCATCCTGTTCCTCGACGAAGCCACCAGCCACCTCGACGTACACTGCGAACAGCGGGTCAACGCCGCCATTCGCGCGCTGCGCATCACCCGCATCATGGTCGCCCATCGGCCCGAGACCATCGCCTCGGCGGACCGCGTGATAGTCCTCGGCCAGGGCAAGGTAAGCCTCGACGAAAGCACCGCGCGCCTGGCCGAACGCCAGGCCGCCGCGGCGCGGGAGCAGGCCTGATGCGTGCCCTCGCCGGCCTGTTGTGCGGCCTGCTCGGCCTGGTTCCCGGCGCCGCCGCCTACGAGCCGGACGTGTTCGGCACCGCCCGCCAGGTCGCCGGCCAGGCGGTCTACGACCTCGGCGGCAGCGGTTTGCCCTGCCGCGGCGGGCCGCCACCGACCGAGCTGAGCCTGGAGGAAGCCATCGAGCGAATCCTCTGCCACGACCCACAGACCCGCCTCGCCTGGGCCAATGCCAAGGCCCAGGCGGCCCAGGTCGGGATCGGCAAGTCCGCCTACCTGCCGCGCCTGGACGGCCGTCTCGACGCCAGTCGCGGCTACAGCGACATGGATTATCGCGATGCCCCCTACCTCTCCGGCGACGGCCATCGCCACCGGCGTGGCGCCAGCCTCCAATTGAGCTGGGTGCTGTTCGACTTCGGCCGCCGCAGCGCCGCCCTGCGCAACGCCCAGCAGTTGCTGCTGGCGGCCAACGCCAGCCAGGACGCGACCCTGCAGAACACCTTCGCCCTCGCCGCCCAGGCCTACTACGACGCCCTCGCCGCCCAGCGCAGCCTGGCCGCCTCGCGGCAGGTCGCGGAGCTGGCGGCGCAGAACCTGGAAGCCGCCGACGCCAAGTACCGGGCCGGCGCCGCCGCCCTTTCCGATCGTCTGCAGGCGCAGACCGCGCTGTCCCAGGCGAGCCTCGCCCAGGTCCGCGACGAAGGCGCCCTGAGCAACGCCCTCGGCGTCATCGCCCTGCGCATGGGCCTGGCGCCGGATACCCCGCTGCGCCTCTCCGGCGAGCTGGAGGCGCAACCCGACACCGGCTTCGTCAAGGCCATCGACGAGATGCTCGCCGAAGCCCGCCGCGAGCATCCGGCGCTGCTCGCCGCCCAGGCGCGGCTGAAAGCCGCCGCCGCCTCGGTGGAGGAAAGCCGCGCCGCCGGCCGGCCGAGCCTGGCGCTGAGCGCCAACCTGGCACGCAGCCATAGCGACCAGGCGATGGCGTTCAACGGCGATACCCGCGAACGCGACCGCAGCATCGGCCTGCAACTGAACATCCCGTTGTTCGAAGGCTTCGAACGCACCTACCAGGTCCGCAACGCCCTGGCCCGCCGCGAAGCCAGCGAAGCGGAGCTGGCCGACACCGAGCAGCAGGTTTCGCTGGAGGTGTGGAACAACTACCAGTCGCTCAGCGTCGAGACCCGCAGCCTGGCGCGCACCCGCGAACTGGTCGAACAGTCGCGGCAAAGCCTGGAGGTGGTGCAGGGCCGCTACCGCTCAGGGGTCGGCAGCATGATCGAGCTGCTCAACGCCCTGACCGCCTACGCCAGCGCCGAGGACCAGCACATCCGCGCCCTCGGCAACTGGCAGACGTCGCGTCTGCGACTGGCGGCGAGCCTCGGTCGCCTGGGTTTCTGGAGCCTGCGCTGAAAAGCCCGGGAAGCGCCGCCGCTCTCTACCTCTCGCGCTTGTCCGGCTGGCCGCCATCGCGCAGGATGCACCCAGCCCCCGCGACGAGAGACCGCATGATCGACGACATCCGCTACCTGATCGTATTCGCCAAGATCGCCGAGACCGGCTCCGTCTCCGGCGGCGCCGAGGCGCTGGGCCTGAGCGCCGCGACCGCCAGCCTGCACCTGTCCAGGCTGGAACGGAACCTGGGCCGTGCGCTGCTCTACCGCAACAGCCGCAAGCTGTCGCTGACCCAGGACGGCACGCAGTTGCTGGACACCGCCCGCTCCATGCTGGAACTCTACGAGAAGGGCTTCATCGAGTTCCGCCAGCGCGCCGTCTCGACCCGCAACAGCCTGCGCATCTCGATGCCCGCGGTGTTCGTCAACGGCGACTTCACCCGTCACCTGGCAGCCTTCATCGAGGAGCATCCCGACCTCGACCTCGGCATCGCCTGCGACGACAGCCGCCACGACATCATCGGCGACGGCATCGACATCGCCTTCCGCATCGGCGACCTGCCGGACAGCTCGCTGAAGGCCCGTCACCTGTTCCTGCTGCCGCGCCAGGTAGTGGCGGCACCGGCATTCCTGGCCCGGCACGCGCCGCTGGAACACCCGCGCGACCTGCAGCGGCTGGAATGGATCGGGCTCGGCATGCGCCCCGACAGCCGGCTATTCCGTCATGCGCGGGACGACGAGGAGGTACGCGTCGACTACACCCCGCGGGTGCGCGTCGACAGCGTCGAAGCCTCCTGCCGCCTGGCCCGCCTCGGCGTCGGCCTGGCCGCGCCGCCGACCTACCTGAGCGACGAGCCGATCCGCCGCGGCGAGTTGCGCGCGGTGCTGCCGGAATGGCGCCTGGAGCCGTTGAAGGTGTATGCGGTGTGGCCGCCCAACGTACCCGCCAGCAGCATCGCCTATACCCTCATCAATCGCCTCTACGAGGCCTTCAATCCGGGCTAGCGGCGAGCTGCAGGTAGAGCATGTAGCCAGCGGTCAGCACCAGGGTGCCGCCCATCGCCCGATTGAACAGGCGCACCCGCCGGGGGCTGTCGAGCAGCAGCGCCACGCGGTCACCGAGCAGTGCCCAGGCGGCCAGCGAGAGGTAGCAGACCACCAGGTAGATGGCCATGAAGACCAGCAGCGGCGCGTGCGTGCTCGGGCTGGCGAACAAGGCCACGCCGGAAGCGCAGGCGATCCAGGCCTTGGGATTGAGCCATTGCAGGAGCACGCCCTGGAAGAACCCGGGGACCCCGTTTTCCTCCAGGGCCAGGCGTGGATCCGCGGTGGCGATGCGGTAGCCCACATGAGCGATGAACGCCGCGCCGGCCATCCCCAGGTAGTCGAAGAAGCGCGGGTAGGCCTCGATCGCGCGGACGAACCAGAAGCCGACGAAGGCCAGCAGCAGGACGAAGCCGAGGGTGGCGCCGGTGACGAACGGCAGGGTCCGGCGGAAACCATGGTTGGCGCCGGAAGCGACGATGGTCAGGTTCACCGGACCGGGGGAAATCGACAGGCTCAGGGAGAACGCGCCCATGGCGAGCAGCAGGGCTAGCGGCATGGGTCGAACTCCCCGGTCGGATTGCGGGCTGGCTGGTGCGGGGCGGGCATGGGTTTCCTCCGTAGGCTCCTGGCGGGGCGCGACCGAACGGGTTGCGCCGCTGCCCGGAACGCTACAGGGAAAGCCCACCGGCATTAACGGGGCAAGGCTCAAGGCTGGTTTTGATTTTCCGCGCTTGACGACTGCGCCGGCCGCCGGCGCACCTCAGTCGTCCGCCTGGCCCGGCATGCGGATGCCATGCCGGCGCACCCGCCGATACAGGGTCGCTCGCGAGATACCCAGTTCCCGCGCCGCGGCCATGGGTTTCCAGCGATGCCGCACGAGGGCGTCGAGCAGGGCGTCGCGCTCCGGACCGCCGCCGCTCTCGCACGCACTGGCCGGTGTCCGGCCTTCGCCACGCAGCTCTGCCGGAAGGTCGGCGAGTTGCAGGGTGGCGCCGCCGCACAGCGCGCAGGCGTAGCGCAACACATGCCGCAACTGGCGGACATTGCCCGGCCAGCGATAGCCGAGCAGGCATTCCAGGGCTGCCTCGCCGAGTTCGATGCGTACGCCGCAGTGCGCGGTTTCCTCGTCGAGGATGCGCCGGATCAGCGCCAGCCGGTCGCTGCGTTCGCGTAGCGGCGGCAGTTCGAAGCGGGCGCCGCCGAGGCGGAAGTAGAGATCCTCGCGGAAGCCGCCGGCCGCCACCAGCGCCGCCAGGTCGCGGTGGGTGGCGCAGATCACCTGGATATCCACAGCCTGCCGGCGCGCAGCCCCCAGCGGCGCCACCTCGCCCTCGGCCAGCACGCGCAGCAGGCGGGTCTGCAGGCCCAGCGGCATGTCACCGATCTCGTCGAGGAACAGGGTACCGCCATCGGCCTGCTGGAGCAGGCCGCGCATCCCTTTCGCCGCCGCGCCGGTAAAGGCTCCGCCAACGTAGCCGAACAGCTCGCTCTCGATCAGGCTTTCGGGAATCGCCGCGCAGTTGAGCGCGACGAAGGGTTTGTCGCGACGGGCGCTGGCCTGGTGCAACTGGCGGGCGAAAACCTCCTTGCCGGCGCCGGTCTCGCCCTGGATCAGCACCGGCAGGTTGCGGTCCTTGACCCGCACCGCCAGGCGCAGGCTTTCGGCGATGCGCGGGTCGAGCGCAGCGTCGTCGGGCACCTCGCGCTCCAGCCGCCGCGCCTTGGCCCGCGGCGCGCTGAGACGCACGTGCAGCTCGCCGGCCTGGCCGCGCAGCAGGCACGGCGCCTGGTCGGCGGCGGCGTGCAGGGCGTCGAGGTCGAACACCTCGCCGATGTGGCTCGGCACCTGCCCCAGGCGCTGCCGCAGGTAGTGCCGCGCCGCCGGGTTCAACGCCAGCAGGCGCCCATCGGCGTCCCAGGCGAACAGGTAGTCCGGCTGGCTGTCGACGTAGCCCGGCGCACGGTGCGCGCGCAGCACCCAATGGCCCTGGGCGCTGTGCATGAAGAAGGCGTTCTCGATCTCCCGCGCGCTCTGCGCCACCATCTGCCGGATCAGATGCTGGCTACGGCGGTCGTCCGGCGATTGCACGGCGGAAACGTCGAGCACACCGAGCAACTCGCCCTGCGGATCGAAGACCGGCGCCGCGGAACAGGTCAGGTCGATGAAGGCGGCGCGGAAGTGATCGCGCTTGTGCACCGTCACCGCAGTCCTGTCGGTGAGTACGGCGGCCACCCCGCAGGTACCCTCCTCGCCTTCCGACCAGCAGGTGCCGAGGTACAGCCCGGCCTTGCGGCAGTCGTTGCGGATGGTCGACTCGACACGGTAGTCGATGGTCCGCCCCTGGGCATCGGTGAGCAGTACGCAGTAGTCGGCATCGCGCACCCGTCCATGCAGTCGCGCCACCTCTTCGCTGGCGATGCGCAGGAACAGTTCGGAACGCTCGCGACATTCGTCGAGGAGGGTCTGCGAGAGAATCCGCGGCCCTTGCAGGGACCCCGGGTCGAGACGGTGCTGCTCCATGGAGCGGCGCCAGGAGTCGAGGATCGGCGTCGGCACCGGCGCCTGCGGCAGGCGCGCGGCGTTCCTCAGGACACGGCTGACACAGTCCACATGGTCCTTCGAGTGTGCGGAAAGCATGGGGCCTCCGTTGCTCGGCATCTTGTTGTTGTGCCGCCCATTAAGCGCCCATCGGCGACCCTCGACAAGCGCCGGGCCGCCACAGCCGACGACTGAGACGGAGCGTCTCAGCGTCTCGCCGGGAACCCGTGCGCGATGACATGGGTTGTCTCGCCGGACGTCGCCCCGGCGGTCGCCGGCCTTCCCATGCCGGCGCTCTACGACGGGACTTCCGGCCGCCACGCCGCAACCTGGCATCGGCCTTGCTCCAGCCACGGCGACGGCAGGGCGGACTGTCCGCTCCTCCCAACGCCCTGCCGCATACACCTACAAGAACAATCAGAGGTGAAGCATGCACGCTACGTCGTCCGACGATTTCTCCCTGTCTTCCCGGGTCGCGCTGGTGACCGGCGCCGGACGCGGCATCGGCCGGGGCATCGCCCTCGCCCTGGCGCGCGCCGGCGCCGACGTGGCGGTGGCCGACCTCGATCCGCAGGTCGCCGAGGAAACCGCCGCCGCGATCCGCAGCCTCGGTCGCCGCAGCCTGGCCCTTGGGGTCGACGTCAGCGACGGCGACAGCGTCCGGGCGATGGTCGAGCGGGTCGCCACGGAGTTCGGCCGGCTCGACGTGGCGGTGAACAATGCCGGGGTGATCAGCATCCGCAAGGTCGCCGAACTCAGCCTCGCCGACTGGGACCGGGTGATGAACGTCAACGCCCGCGGCGTGTTCCTCTGCTGCCAGGCCGAACTGCCGCTGATGCAGGCGCAGCGCTGGGGGCGGATCGTCAACCTGTCATCGATCGCCGGCAAGGTCGGTCTCCCCGACCTCGCCCACTACTGTGCCTCGAAGTTTGCCGTGATCGGTTTCAGCAATGCCCTGGCCAAGGAGGTCGCGCGCGACGGGGTGACGGTCAACGCGCTCTGCCCGGGAATCGTCGGCACCGGAATGTGGCGCGGCGAGGACGGCTTGTCGGGCCGCTGGCGGCAGGCCGGCGAAAGCGAGGCGCAGTCCTGGGAACGCCACCAGGCCAGCCTGCTGCCCCAGGGCGAGGCGCAGACCGTCGAAGACATGGGCCAGCTCGTCGTCTACCTGGCCTGCGCGCCGCACGTCACCGGCCAGGCCATCGCCGTCGACGGCGGATTCTCGCTATGACCCCGCCCTCGCCGATCGTCGGCATCATCGCCAACCCGGCCTCCGGTCGCGACCTGCGTCGCCTCACCGCCCATGCCGGGCTGCACTCCAGCACCGACAAGGCATCGGTGGTGCAACGCCTGCTCGCCGCCTTCGGCGCCACCGGCATCCGCCATGCGTTGCTGCCGCCGGACATGACCGGCATCGCCGCCGCCGTGCTCCGGGCCAGCCAGACCCGCCAGGCCCGCGACGGCCACTGGCCGTTCCTGGAGTTCCTCGACATGCCGCTGCGCCAGAGCGTCGAGGATACCCGCCTGGCGGCGCGGCGCATGGTCGAGCGCGGCGTGGCGCTGATCGCCGTGCTCGGCGGCGACGGCACGCACAAGGCAGTGGCCGCCGAGGTCGGCGACGTCCCCCTGCTGGCGCTGTCCACCGGGACCAACAACGCCTTCCCGGAGCTGCGCGAAGCCACCGGCGCGGGGCTCGCCGGCGGCCTCTGCGCCAGCAACCGGGTGCCGCCGGAGATCGGCCTGCGACGCAACAAGCGCCTGCTGGTGCGCGAGCCGCGCCGCGGGCTCTGCGAGTGGGCGCTGGTGGACGTCGCGGTGTCGCCGCAGCCGTTCATCGGCGCCCGCGCCATCAGTCGCGCCGAAGACCTCGCCGAAGTCTTCGTCAGCTTCGCCGAACCCCACGCCATCGGCCTTTCGGCGCTTTGCGGACTGTGGTCGCCGGTGAGCCGCGAGGAGCCCCACGGCGCCTGGATGCGCCTGCATCCGGACGCCCGCGAGAGCCTGCTGGTGCCGCTGGCGCCGGGCCTGCTGGTGGGCTGCGGGGTCTCTGCCGCCGGCTACCTGCAACCCGGCGTGGCCCACGCACCGAGCCTGTCCAGCGGGACCCTGGCGCTGGACGGAGAGCGCGAGATCGAGTTCAGCGTCACCGACCGCCCGAGCATCACCCTCGACCCTTCCGGCCCGTTCAGCGTCGATGTGCCGGCCACCCTCGCCTACGCCGCCCGCCATCGCCTGCTGGCCGGCCAGCGAACCCCGATGACCCCGTGAAGACAACCTGGAGAACAACAAGATGTCCACTCTGAGCACCGACCAACTGCTCCATGCCTACCGCGTGATGCGCACCATCCGCGCCTTCGAGGAACGCCTGCACGTCGAGTTCGCCACGGGCGAGATACCCGGCTTCGTCCACCTCTACGCCGGCGAGGAAGCCTCCGCCGCCGGCGTGATGGCGCACCTGCGCGACGACGACTGCATCGCCTCCACCCATCGCGGCCACGGCCACTGCATCGCCAAGGGCGTAGACGTGCACGGCATGATGGCGGAAATCTATGGCAAGAAGACCGGGGTCTGCCAGGGCAAGGGCGGCTCCATGCATATCGCCGACCTGGAGAAAGGCATGCTCGGCGCCAACGGAATCGTCGGCGCCGGCGCGCCGCTGGCCGCCGGCGCCGCGCTGGCGGCCAAGCTGAAAGGCAGCGATGCGGTGGCGGTGGCCTTCTTCGGCGATGGCGGCTCCAACGAAGGCGCGGTGTTCGAGGCGATGAACCTGGCCGCGGTGTGGAACCTGCCGTGCCTGTTCGTCGCCGAGAACAACGGCTATGCCGAGGCCACCGCGGCCAACTGGTCGGTGGCCTGCGACCACATCGCCGACCGCGCCGCCGGTTTCGGCATGCCCGGGGTGACCGTCGACGGCTTCGACTTCTTCGCCGTCCACGAGGCTGCCGGCGCCGCCATCGAGCGCGCCCGCGCCGGCGAGGGGCCGTCGCTGATCGAAGTCAAGCTGACCCGCTACTACGGACACTTCGAGGGCGACGCACAGACCTACCGCGATCCCGACGAAGTAAAGCACTACCGGGAAACCCGCGACTGCCTCAAGCAGTTCCGCGAACGCACCTGCCACGCCGGCCTGCTCTCCGCCAGCGACCTGGACGCCATCGACGCCGAGGTCGAGGCGCGCATCGAGGATGCCGTGCAGCGCGCGAAGAACGATCCCAAGCCGGAGCCGGACGACCTGCTGCGCGACGTCTACGTGTCCTATCCCTGAGCCGCCCGAAAACAAGAACGAGGAGAACCATCATGGCGAGAAAGATCAGCTACCAGCAGGCCATCAACGAGGCGCTGGCCCAGGAAATGCGCCGCGACCCGAGCGTCTTCATCATGGGCGAAGACAATGCCGGCGGCGCCGGCGCGCCCGGCGAGGACGACGCCTGGGGCGGCGTGCTGGGGGTCACCAAGGGCCTCTACCACCAGTTCCCCGGCCGCGTGCTGGATACCCCGTTGTCAGAGATCGGCTATGTCGGCGCCGCGGTCGGCGCCGCCACCCGCGGCATGCGCCCGGTGTGCGAACTGATGTTCGTCGACTTCGCCGGTTGCTGCCTGGACCAGATCCTCAACCAGGCCGCCAAGTTCCGCTACATGTTCGGCGGCAAGGCGGTCACCCCGCTGGTGATCCGTACCATGGTCGGCGCCGGCCTGCGCGCCGCCGCCCAGCATTCGCAGATGCTCACTTCGCTATGGACCCACATCCCCGGCCTCAAGGTGGTCTGCCCGTCGTCGCCCTACGACGCCAAGGGCCTGCTGGTCCAGGCGATCCGCGACAACGACCCGGTGATCTTCTGCGAGCACAAGCTGCTCTATTCGATGCAGGGCGAGGTACCCGAGGAGCTGTACAGCGTACCCTTCGGCGAGGCGAACTTCCTCCGCGACGGCGACGACGTCACCCTGGTGACCTACGGCCGCATGGTCCACCTGGCGCTGGACGCCGCCGCCAGCCTGGCGCGCCAGGGCATCTCCTGCGAAGTACTGGACCTGCGCAGCACCAGCCCGCTGGACGAGGACAGCATTCTCGAAAGCGTGGAAAAGACCGGCCGCCTGGTGGTGGTCGACGAAGCCAACCCACGCTGCTCGATGGCCACCGACATCGCCGCGCTGGTCGCCGAACGGGCCTTCTCCGCGCTGCGCGCGCCGATCCGCCGGGTCACCGCGCCCCATACGCCGGTGCCTTTCTCCGACGCCCTGGAAGACCTCTACATCCCCGACGCGGCGAAGATCGAGGCAGCCGTGCGCCAGGCCCTGGAAGGGAGGGACGCGGCATGAGCCGGATCCATACACTGACCATGCCCAAGTGGGGCCTGTCGATGACCGAGGGTCGGGTGGACGCCTGGCTCAAGGAAGAGGGCGCGCATATCGAGAAAGGCGACGAGGTGCTCGACGTGGAGACCGACAAGATCTCCAGCAGCGTCGAGGCGCCCTTCTCGGGCGTGCTGCGGCGCAAGGTGGCGCGCGAGGACGAGACCCTGGCGGTCGGCGCGCTGCTCGGCGTGGTGGTCGAGGGCGAGGCGAGCGACGAGGAGATCGACGCACTGGTGCAACGCTTCCAGGCCGAATTCGTACCCGCCGACGAGGACGCTGGGGATAGCGGACCGGCACCGCGGAAAGTCGAGCTGGACGGGCGCCTCCTGCGCTATTTCGACCGCGGCGAGGGCGATCCGGCGCTACTGCTGATCCACGGTTTCGGTGGCGACCTGAACAACTGGTTGTTCAACCACGAGGCGCTGGCCGCCGAGCGGCGGGTGATCGCTCTAGACCTGCCGGGCCACGGCGAGTCCGGCAAGGCCCTGGTGCGCGGCGACCTCGATGAACTCAGCGGCAGCGTGCTGGCCCTGCTCGACCACCTCGACCTGGAACAGGTACACCTGGCCGGTCACTCCATGGGGGGAGCGGTGGCGCTGAACTGCGCGCGCCTGGCGCCGCAGCGGGTGCTGTCGCTGAGCCTGATCGGCAGCGCCGGCCTCGGCGAGGAGATCAACGGCGACTACCTGCGCGGCTTCGTCGAGGCGGCCAACCGCAACGCGTTGAAGCCGCAACTGGTGCAGTTGTTCTCCGACCCCGCGCTGGTCACCCGGCAGATGCTCGAGGACATGCTCCGCTACAAGCGCCTGGAAGGCGTCGATGCGGCCCTGCGCCAGTTGCTGGACAACCTGTTCGCCGACGGTCGCCAGCGCAACGACCTGCGTGCCGTGGCGAGCGACGGCCGCCAGCCGGTCCTGGCGATCTGGGGCAGCGATGACGCGATCATCCCGGCGCGGCATGCCGAGGGCCTGCCAGCCCAGGTGGAGATCATTCACGGACAGGCGCACATGGTGCAGATGGAAGCCGCCGAGCAGGTCAACCGCCTGCTGCTCGACTTCCTCCGCCAGCATTGAGGAGACGACCGACATGAACAGTTCCCCGCAAGCCAACGCGGCGATGCGCGCCGCCGTCTGGCACGGCCGCCACGATATCCGCGTGGAAGACGTGCCGCTCCCGGCCGAGCCGCCGCCCGGCTGGGTGCAGATCCGTGTGCACTGGTGCGGCATCTGCGGCTCCGACCTGCACGAATACCTGGCCGGCCCGGTATTCATCCCCGTGGAGGCGCCGCACCCGCTCACCGGCCTCAAGGATCAATGCATCCTCGGCCACGAGTTCAGCGGCGAAATCGTCCGCCTCGGCAACGGCGTGACCAGCTTCGCCGTCGGCCAGGCGGTCGCCGCAGACGCCTGCCAGCATTGCGGCACCTGCTACTACTGCCGGCATGGGCTGTACAACATCTGCGAGAACCTGGCCTTCACCGGGCTGATGAACAACGGCGCCTTCGCCGAATACGTCAACGTACCGGCCAACCTGCTCTACGCCCTGCCGGCCGGATTTCCCAGCGAGGCCGGCGCGCTGATCGAGCCGCTGGCGGTGGGCATGCACGCGGTGAAGAAGGCCGGCAGCCTGCTCGGGCAGAACGTGGTGGTGGTCGGCGCCGGCACCATCGGCCTGTGCACCATCATGTGCGCGCGCGCCGCCGGCGCGGCACAGGTGATCGCCCTGGAGATGTCCTCGGCGCGCAAGGCCAAGGCCCTGGAGGTCGGCGCCAGCCAGGTGCTCGACCCCTCGCGGTGCGACGCCCTAGGCGAAATCCGCGCCCTCACCGGCGGGCTTGGCGCCGACGTCAGCTTCGAATGCATCGGCAACAAGCACACCGCCAAGCTGGCCATCGATGCCATCCGCAAGGCCGGCAAATGCGTGCTTGTGGGAATCTTCGAGGAGCCCAGTGAATTCAATTTCTTCGAGCTGGTTTCCACCGAGAAGCAGTTGCTCGGGGCCCTCGCCTACAACGGCGAGTTCGCCGACGTGATCGCCTTCATAGCCGACGGCCGCCTCGACATCGCACCGCTGGTGACCGGTCGCATCGGCCTGGAAGAAATCGTCGAGCGCGGTTTCGAAGAGTTGGTGAACAACAAGGAGCACAACGTGAAGATCATCGTCTCGCCGGGCGGCTGACGCTTCAGCCCTTGTCGCGCTTGCGACACAGCCCCGCGGCCGGCGGGGCTTGCTTTACGAAACGCAGAGACGCGGGCGGAGGCTCAGAACCACTTGTCGTTGCGCTTGCGCCGCACCCTCAGCAGCGACGGCAGGATCAGCCCGGCGAACAGGCCGGCGCCGGCGATGCTGCCGCCGTAGACCATGTAGCGCATCAGCACCTGCTTGTTCTCGTCGCCCAGTTGCGCCTGCACCGCACGCAGGTCGGAGCGGGCCTTGCCGAGCTCGGCGTCCAGGTTGCTGCGCGCCGCCTGCAATTCGTCGATCAGCTTCTTGCGCGTGTCGAGGGTTTCCTGCATGCCCTGCACGCGGGTCTTCCAGGTGTCGTTGATGCCGTCCAGCTCGGCGGTCAGGGCGGCCACCTTCTGTTCCAGTTGCGGCAGGCGCTCGGCCTGGCCGGGAACCTCCTGCAAGTCGCGGCTGGGAATCCACACGGTGCTGCCGTTCTCGCCGCGCACCTGGCTGTAGTTGCCCTGGGTGCCAAGCAGCTCGACCTTCTGCCCGGAGGTGAGGGTGCCGACGATGCGATAGCCATCGGTGGGGCCGCTGCGCACGAAAGTGGTCAGGCTGTCGCTCACCCAGCGCGCGTTGCCGGTCGCCTCCTCGGCCTGCGCCGGGGCGCCGGCCGCCAGCAGGCCGCCGAGCAGGCAGGCTCCGATGACGCGGTTCTGGAACGGGGAAAGAGCGGCGGGGATGCGACGGGATAGGGACATGGCAATCTTCACATGGCGAGAGAACGAAACCCGCAAAGGGGAGCGAAAAAGCCGGCCAGTCGAATTGTTATGGACAAGCGCGCGACCGGGGCGGGGCTACCGCATGGCCAAGGGCCATGCGCCCGGCCCGGTTGGGCCGACGGCTGACAGACAGCGCTCGGGGCGATTGAGTTCACTCGTTTCCGCAGGAATGGATGGATGGTTGTAACAGCAGAATGCCAGGCCTGCCGACGGCCAGCGCTGCCCAGGCTGCGACCTGTCCGGATGATCCCCGGGGTACGACGGTATCTACGCCAAGGCAGAGGCTCCCTCGCCTGTACCACGTCCCACCGGTCGGATGGCGTGCTGCGATACAGCGGGCCCGTCAGGCGGCCAATCCGCAGGCGGTCACTCGCTCGCCATCGCCGCCAGGACGCGGCCGTCGCCGGCCCTTTCCATCATTCCTCTGCCAGGTGCCCGGCGAAGGTAGTGGCGCTGTAGCGCTCGCGGAACAGCCCCTTTTCCACCAGGCGCGGCACCACCTGTTCGAGGAACAGCCGCAGCGAGCCGACCGAGCCTCCCGGCGCGGCGATGAAACCGTCCATGGCGCCGGCGGCGGCCCAGTCGACGATCTGCTCGACGGCATCGTCCACCGTACCGATGACCTGCCAGTGCGCCGCGGAAACCACCTCGGGGCGCAGCAGCAACTGGTCCAGGCGTAACGTCTCGCGCTCGATCAGGCGCCGCAGCAGGTCGGTGTGGGTGCGGCTGCCGGGGTTGGCCACCGGCGGCGGCAGGTCGGCCGCGGAAATCGGCCGGTCCAGCGGCCAGTCGCTGAGGTCGAGGCCGAGCATCTGCCTGATCGTGGCGAACTTGCGCGCGCGGTCCAGGCGCGCGTGGGTCTGCATGAAGATTTCCCGCGCCTCCTCGCGGCTCTCCGCCAGGTACAGGCTGAAGCCCGGCAGCAGGCGCACGTCGCGCGGCGAGCGACCGTGGCGTTCGGCGCGGCGGGAAAGGTCGCGGCGCAGTTCCAGGGCAGCCTCCTTGTCCGGGGTCGGCGCGAACACCAGGTCGGCCACCGAGGCGGCGAAGTCGCGCCCGCTCTCGGAGGCGCCGGCCTGCACCAGGGGAATCCGCGCCTCGCCGAAGGCCGGCAGGTTGAGCGGTCCCTTGACCTTGAGGAATTCGCCGTCGTGGTCGACCGGGTGCACCCGGGAAACGTCGGCGTAGCGGCCGCTCTCGCGGTCGACCAGGAGTGCCTCGCGGGGGAAGCTGTCCCACAGGTCGTGCACCAGCCGGGTGAACTCGGCGGCGCGCGCGTAGCGCTGCTCCGCATCGGGCATCGCGTCCAGGCCGAAGTTCTCGTGGCCCTGCAGCGCGGTGACGATGTTCCAGCCGGCGCGGCCGTTGCTGATCCAGTGCAGCGATTGCAGCTGCCGGGCCACCACGTAGGGCGGATAGAACGTGGTGGAGACCGTCGACACCAGGCCGATCCGCGAGGTTTCGCGGGCGACCGCGGCAAGCAGTACGGTGGGATCCAGGCTGGCGAAGCCGGAGCCGGTCTCCAGCACGTCCAGTGGCAGGCTGCTGACGTCCGGGCGAAACACGAAGTCGAGGTGGGCGGCTTCGGAGCGCCTGGCGATGTCGACGGCGAAATCGCTGCCGAAGATGCCTTCGATATTGCTGTCGGGGCGCCGCCAGGCATCGCCGCTGAGCCAGGTGGGGGCCAGCGACATGCCGATGTGCAGGCGTTTCGGGGTACTCATCGTGCCAATCTCCTGTATGGGCTCTGGGGCTGGGCCGGCCCTGCGCGGGGCCGGCTTCTCGGGGCGCCTAGAAGGTGCCCTTGATGCCGATGCCGAGGGTCCGCGGCTGCGTCATGCTCGCCTCGATGCCGCCGATCCCCCGGTTTTCCTGCATGTAGGTGGGCGAGCGGTCGTCGAACACGTTCTTCACGTAGCCATAGAGCTGCACCTGGTCGTTGAAGCGGTAGCTGGCGCGGGCGTCGGTGAGGGTGTAGGCCTTGATCGAGTAGGCCTTGGTGTTGGCGGTGTCCGAGTAGTAGCCGTCCAGGTAGCGCACCTGGGCGTTCAGGTTGAGGCGCTCGGTGACGTCCCAGCTCGGTCCGAAGCTGAGGGTATAGCCCGGCGAGCGGGCGAACTCGTTGTGCTCGTAGCCGGTATTGCCGGACATCTCGTCGATCCGGGTGCGTAGCACGCCGGCGCTGGCCTTCAGCCGCAGGTCGTCGCGCAGGCGATAGTCGAGGTCCAGCTCCATGCCGTAGGCGTGGGCCTTCTCGGCGTTGATGGTGTACGACTGCGCCACCCCCGGCGAAACCACCACCGGGATGTTGTACTGGGCGTCCTTGAAATCCATGAAGAACAGGTTGCCGTTCAGCAGCAGGCGGCCGTCGAGCAGGCTGGCGCGGGTGAACAGTTCGTAGTTCCAGATGGTTTCTTCCTTGAAGTAGGCCCAGTTGCGGGTGGTCAGGTTGAGCGACACGCCGCCGGGGTTGTAGCCGCGGCTGACCAGGCCGCCGACGGTCCAGTCCGGGGTCGCGGCGAAGGCCAGGGAGACTTTCGGCAGGAAGGCCGAGAAGGTCTTCTGGTAGTCCAGCGGACGCGGCGCCAGCACCGAGTTGCCGCTGCGCTCGATGCGATCCTCCTGGTAGCGCAGGCCGGTGGTCAGGGTCCAGCGGTCGCTCAGGCGGTAGTTCAGCTCGCCGAACACACCGAGGTTCTTCTTCGTGTCGTCGAAGGCCGACAGCCCGCGCAGGTGCAGTGTCTCGTCGGTGCGGGTGCGGGCGTAGTAGACCCCGCCCATGCCGCTGATCCGGTCCTCCTGCTCGCCGAAGCTGATCCGCGATTCGTTGGAGGCGTTCTTCTGGCGGATATCGGCGTCGCCCTCGCCGCCCGCGCCGGTGGTGCGGTGCACCGAGGACAGCGAGTACTGCGCCTGGTTGAACAGGCGGATGCCGTTGTCGAGGTCATAGGCGACGTCAAGGATGCTGGTGTTGGTGTCCTGCTCCCAGCTGGGCATGGTGGTCGAGCGATGGTCGAGCTTGTCGAACGGGCGGGTCGCCGCTTCCTGGGTCGGGCGGTTGCTGTCGTTGTGGGAGAAGGTGAACTTGCTCTCCAGGCCCGGAATTCCGCTGGGCAGCCAGAGCAGCTTGGCGCGCGCGTTGAGGGCGCGGAAGTCCTGGTCGGTGCCGCTGTCCTGGAACTTCGGGTTGTCGTAGTCGATGAAGGTGTCGCGACCCGCGTAGTCCACCGCCAGGCGCCCGGCGAAGTCCTGCGCCAGCGGGCCGGACACTGCGATCGAGCTGCGCCGCGAATGGTAGCTGCCGATCTCCGCCTGGTAGGCAGCCTCGGGGCTGAAGGTCGGGTCCTTGGTGTTGACGATGATCGCCCCGGCGATGGCGTTGGCGCCCTGGGAGGTGGTCTGCGGGCCGCGGAACACCTCGATGCTGTCGACGTCCCAGACCGAGGTCGCGCCGAAGAACATCTCGTTGTAGTTCAGGTAGTGGCCATCGAGGTTGATCGTCGCCCGCGGCACTGTGCCGCCCCAGAACACGTTCTGCCCGTTGTTCGGGCCCTGGGTGTCCTGGCCGCGGATGATCGGCGCGCCCACCGAGTCGGTGTAGACCACGTTGGGACTGCCATTGATCACCTCGGCGACCGAGGCGTTGCCGGTCTGCTTGCGGTCGATGTCGCGGGCGCTGGTGAGCGATACCGAGGACGCCGTGTCCTTCAGCGAGCGTTCACGTTTCTCGCCGGTCACGACCAGCGCCTCGAGGGCGGCGGGTTCGTCCTCGGCGGGCGGGTTTTCCCGGGCCAGTGCCGATGGCGAGGCGAGCAGGGTGGACAGCGTGACGACGCCGATTCCCCGGTTGAGCTTGCGGTGCGTGCGGGCGTTCAAGGATCTTCTCCAAATGGGAATGACTCTCTTTTCCATTCAGGCTATCACGCCACCAGAACATTCCTCAATGGGGAATAGATTCCTCATTGCGAAATATGAAATCTCCTACGCCCGTCCCTTCCGCGGCGCCCCACCGCCCCGGGGAATCGGTATCATGGGCGCCGCCCGCGCCACCGCAGCGCGGACCGAAGCCTATGGATCAACCGTGGTGAGGAGACCGAGCCGTTGAATACTTCGCAGCCCCCGGCGGACGAGATGCCGGACGCCCCGGGCGAAAAGCGCTCCGGCACCATCCAGTCGGTGTCCATCGCCGCGCGCTTCCTGAAGACCCTGGCCAACGCCGAAGGCGAACTGGCCCTCGGCGAAGTGGCCCGGCGCACCGGCACCGGCGGCTCCACCGCGCACCGCTACCTGCAGAGCCTGGTGAAGGAAGGCCTGGCCCGCCAGGACCCGCTCAGCGGTCTCTACGACCTCGGGCCGGCGGCGCTGAGCATCGGCATAGGCGCGCTGAAGCGGATCGACGCGGTGGATATCGCCGCCCGCCACATGAAGGCCCTGGCCCAACGGCATGCCGCCAGCGGCGGGGTGGCGATCTGGACCGAGCGCGGCCCGACCCTGGTGCGCTGGTACCGCAGCGCCTATTTCTCGATCAACCCGCTGGCCCTGGGCGATATCCTGCCCATCGACAATACCGCTTGCGGCCTGGTGTTCCAGGCCTTCCTGCCGAAGGCCGTGGTCGACGCCGCGCGCAAGCAGCAACCGGCGCACTTCCGCGGCAGCCCGCCGAGCCGCGCGCTGCTCGACGAGGTGCGTGAGCGCTGCTGGGCCGAACTGACCAGCCACCTGCTGTCGAATGTCACCGGCCAGGCGGCGCCGGTGTTCGACGCCCAGCAGGAGATCGTCTGCGCCATGACCACGGTGACCGATCTCGGCCAGTTGCAGTCGGCGGAAGACCGCGACGCGCTGTTCCACGAGGCGCTGCAGGTCAACCAGTCCACCGGTGGCCTGGTACTCCACCCCGGCATGCGGCCGCCGCCGCGCTGAGCCACCTCAGCCCGGCGCGTCGGCGGCGATCCCGCGCGGCACCAGCAGCGGCGTGCCGCTGACCGGGTCGGCGATGATCAACGAGCGCAAGCCGAACACCTCCTCCACCAGACGCTCGGTGAAGATATGCGCCGGCGCGCCCTCGGCGAGGATCGCGCCGTCACGCATGGCGATCAGGTGCGAGGCATAGCGGCAGGCCTGGTTGAGGTCGTGCAGCACGGCGACGATGGTGCGCCCCTGGCGATTCAGCTCGGCGAGCAGTTCGAGCAATTCGATCTGGTGGACGATATCCAGGTAGGTGGTTGGCTCGTCGAGCAGCAGCAACGGGGTTTCCTGCGCCAGCACCATGGCGATCCACACGCGTTGCCGCTGGCCGCCGGAGAGCGCATCGAGCGGTCGCTCGGCCAGGCCGTCGACCCGCGTGGCGCGTAACGCCGCCGCTACCGCGCGCTCATCCGCCGGCGACCACTGGCGCAGGAACGACTGGTGCGGATAGCGCCCGCGCGCCACCAGCTCGGCCACCGTGATGCCATCCGGCGCCAGCGCGCTCTGCGGCAGCAGGCCGAGACGCCGCGCCACTTCCCGTCCCGGCAGGCTGTGGATATCCCTGCCGTCCAGCACCACCCGGCCCTCGGCCGGCGCCAACAGGCGCGACAATGCCGCCAGCAGGGTCGACTTGCCGCAGGCGTTGGGCCCGACGATCACACTGAACGAACCCTCGGGGATGGCCAGCGAGAGATTCCGCGAAACGGTCCGCGCGTCGCGGCGCAAGGTCACGGCGTCCGCGTGCAGGCGATGGGTCATGGGAGGTTCCTGGATAAGAATGGCTCGAATATGTGGAATCGATTCTACATTATGGAATAGACTGCATGAGAAGCATTATCATATGAATCCGTCCGCCCGGCTTCCCCTACAGCGAAAACAGCCTTCATGCCGACCCGCCGCCGCTCCGCCCTGCCGTTACTCGCCCTCGCCCTGAGCCTGTTCGCCACCCTCGCCGCGGCCGGGGAGCCGAAGCCAGCGCGGATCGTCTCCACCACCCCGAGCGTCACCGGCATCCTGCTGGCGATGGACGCACCGCTGGTGGCCAGCGCCGCCACCACGCCAAGTCGCCTGACCGACGCCAAGGGCTTCTTCTCGCAATGGGCGAAGGTCGCCGACCAACGTGGCGTCGAGGTGCTCTACCGCAACCTGCGCTTCGACATCGAAGCGGTGATCGCCCAGGATCCGGACCTGCTGGTCGCCTCCGCCACCGGCGCCGACAGCGCCGCGCCATACCGTGCGGAGCTGGAGGCGCAGGGCGTACCGACGCTGGTGGTCGACTACTCGAAACACAGCTGGCAGGAACTGGCTACCGAGCTGGGCCGGCACACCGGCCTGGAACGCCAGGCGCAGGCCGCCATCCAGCGCTTCGACGCCTACACCGCCGAAGTCGCCGCGGCCATCGCGCCGCCGCAGGGCCCGGTCAGCGTGGTCGGCTACAACATCGCCGGCAGCTATTCCATCGGCCGCCAGGCCAGCCCCCAGGCACGCCTGCTCGAGGCCCTCGGCTTCCAGGTGGCGGAACTGCCGGAGGCGCTGGCGGGCAAGGTGACGCGCGCCTCGGACTTCCAGTTCATCTCGCGGGAAAACCTGCCCGCCGCCATCGCCGGCGACAGCGTGTTCCTGCTCGGCGCCAGCGACGACGACGTGCAGGCGTTCCTCGCCGACCCGGTGCTGGCCAACCTGTCGGCGGTCCGCGAAAAGCGCGTGTACGCCCTGGGCCCCAGTTCCTTCCGCATCGACTACTACTCGGGACGGCAGATGATCGACAACGTCGCCCGCCATTTCCGCTGAGCCATGCGCCCGTTCGCCGGAAGTCCGCTCATGCAGGCGTCCCCGATGCGCCGCCGGCGCCTGCGCGCCTGGGGCCTGCTCGCCGGCGCGCTGCTGCTCGCGCTGGCGGCCCTGGCCAGCCTGGCGCTGGGCTCGCGGCCGGTGCCCCTGGCGGTCACCCTGGACGCCCTGCAAGCCGTCGATCCGCACGATGATCGCCACCTGGTGGTACGCGAACTGCGCCTGCCACGCACCCTGGTGGCGCTGCTGGCCGGCGCGGCGCTGGGAGTGGCCGGCGCGCTGATGCAGGCGCTGACGCGCAATCCGCTGGCCGAACCCGGCCTGCTGGGGATCAACGCCGGCGCGGCGCTGGCGGTGATCGTCGGGGTCGCGCTGTTCGACCTGGCGAGCATGGGCCAGTACCTCGGTTGCGCCTTCCTCGGCGCCGGCCTGGCCGGCATCGCCGTATTCCTTCTCGGCCAGGCCCGCGAGACCGGCACCAACCCGGTGCGCCTGGTGCTGGCGGGTGCCGGCTTGTCGGTGATGCTCGCCTCGCTGACCGGGATCATCGTGCTGAACGCCCCGCCGGAAGTCTTCGACCGCTTCCGCCACTGGGCCGCCGGCTCGCTTTCCGGCAGCGGCTTCGCCCTGCTCGGATGGCCGGGCCTGGCCATCGGCGCCGGGCTGGCCGCCGCCTTCGCCCTCGCCGCCAGGCTCAATGCCCTGGCCCTGGGCCAGGAGATCGGCCGGGCGCTCGGCGTCGACCTGCGCCTGACCTGGCTGCTCGCCTGCCTGGCGGTGATGCTGCTGGCCGGCGCGGCGACCGCCCTGGCCGGGCCGATCGCCTTCGTCGGCCTGGTCGCCCCGCACCTCGCGCGACTGCTGGCCGGACCGGACCAGCGCTGGATCCTGCCTTTCTCGGCGCTGATCGCCGCCGGCCTGCTGCTCGGCGCCGACATCCTCGGGCGGCTGCTGGCGGCGCCGGCGGAGATCGCCGCCGGAATCGTCGCTTTGCTGCTCGGCGGACCGGCCTTCATCGTCCTGGTCAGGCGCTTCCGCCTGAGCCGCCTGTGAACGGTCTCCACGCCCTGCGCCTGGGCTCCCTGTCGCTGCGTTGGCGGCCACGGGCGGCGCTGGCCTGCCTGGTCCTCGCGGGGGTCGGACTGGCGCTGGCGGCGGCGCTGCTGGGGACCGGCAGCCTGGCGCTGGGCCCGGCAGAGGTGTTCGCCAGCCTGCTCGGCCAGGGCCAGGACCCCACCGCCCAGCGCATCGTCCAGCGCGTACGCCTGCCACGGGTGCTCACCGCCTGCCTGGTCGGCGCCGCGCTGGGCATGGCCGGGGCGATCTTCCAGTCGATCTCGCGCAATCCGCTGGGCTCGCCCGACGTCATCGGTTTCACCACCGGCGCCGCCAGCGGCGCCATCGTGCAGATCATCCTGTTCGATGCCGGCCCGCTGGCCACCTCGCTGGCGGCGCTGGCCGCCGGCCTCTGCACGGCGCTGGCGGTGGTGCTGCTGGCGCGCCGGGGCGCCACCGCCGGCGGCTACCGCCTGGTGCTGGTGGGCATCGGTGTCGGCGCCAGCCTGTCGGGCCTGAACAGCCTGCTGCTGGTCACCGGCAACCTCGACCAGGCGATGTACGCCCAGCTCTGGCTGGCCGGCTCGCTGAACACCCGGACCTGGTCGCACGTCGTCCCGGCATCGCTGGGCCTGCTCGCCAGCGTGCCGCTGGCGCTGTACCACGGTCGTCGCCTGGAAGTGCTGGAGCTGGGCGATGCCAGCGCCGCCCAGCTCGGCGTGGCGGTGGAGCGCGTGCGCTTGCAGATGGTCCTGGTCGCCGTCGGCATGACCGCCATCGCCACCGCCGCGGCCGGCCCCATCGCCTTCATCGCCCTGGCCGGCCCGCAACTGGCCCGGCGCCTGACCCGCTCGGCCGGGGTGCCGTTGCTGTCCGGCGCATTGATGGGCGCGGTCCTGCTGCTGGCCGCCGACCTGCTCGGCCAGCGCCTGGCATACGTCGCCAACCTGCCGATCGGCCTGATGACCGGCCTGCTCGGCGGTTTCTACCTGCTCTGGCTACTGCTGCGCAGCCGCCGGATCTGAGCCCCGGCCTCAACGACCGCCCAGGCTGCCGCCGCCGTCGACACCGATCACCTGGCCGGTGACGAACGAAGCGCCCTCGCTGAGCAGGAACTCGATCAGCGCGGCCACTTCGTCCGGCCGCCCGAGCCGCTGCATGGGGATGGTCGAGAGAATCCGCCGTTCCTCCTCGCCGCCGACCGGGCGGGTCTGGCGGAACAGCTCGGTCTCGATCGGCCCGGGCGCCACCGCGTTGACCGTGATGCCCAGCGGCGCCAGCTCCAGCGCCCAGGTGCGAGTCACCCCGACCAGCGCGCTCTTCGCCGCGGCGTAGGCGGTGCGTTCGCGGGCGCCGTGGATCGCCCGGCTGCACAGGTTGACGATGCGGCCCGCCGGCGAACGCTTGAGCCCCGGCAGGCAGGCCTGGGCAAGCTGCACGGCGACCCGCACGTTGAGGTCGAAGACCTGTTGCAGAGCGGCCAGGTCGAGGTTCTCCAGGCTTTGCGGCAAGGCGATCCCGGCGTTGTTGACCAAGGCATCCACGGCGCTTTCCGAGAGCAATCCGCGCAGCGTCTCGGCGGTTTGCGCAGGATCGGCCAGGTCGCAGCACAGCAGACGCCCAGGAAAGTCGTCGCTGGCATGGCGGGCGATGCCCACTACACTCCAGCCGGAGGCCGCCAAGCGCCTGGCCAGGGCCAGGCCGATGCCACGGGTGGCGCCGGTGACCAGCGCGGTACGATGATTCGTCATGACGATTCCCCTGTGTGAAATGGTCCCCCCGACGCCGCACCTTACGCCTCGCCGGCGGCCGGCGACAGCCCGCGGACTTTCTCCGACGCCGCGCTTCGGCGGCAACCCCAGACACTGGCCAGGACCTGCGAGGCCGTTGCCGCGCCCCGCCAGGGAAGCCGCGAGCGCCGGCCAGGATGTACACTGCATCCCCTGTATCGACCCGGCCGCCTCGCGGCCCCCGTCGCAGCAAGCAGAGAACAAGAGGAACGATGATGAGCGTCGCTAACGGTCTCCCCGTCTCCATTCGCCAGGCGGTGACAGCATGATCGAGGTCACCGAGGTTTCCATCGCCGAGCTGCGTGACGCGCTCGAGTCCGGTCGTACCACGGCGGTCGAACTGGTCCAGGCCTACCTGGCGCGGATCGACGCCTACGATGCACCCGGCACGCCCACCGCGCTGAACGCGGTGGTGGTGCGCAATCCCGATGCGCTGGCCGAAGCGCAGGCCTCCGACGCCCGCCGGGCGCGTGGCGAGCCCCTCGGTCCGCTGGACGGCATTCCCTACACCGCCAAGGACAGCTACCTGGTCAAGGGCCTCACCGCGGCTTCCGGCAGCCCGGCGTTCAAGGACCTGGTGGCCCAGCGCGATGCCTTCACCGTCGAGCGCCTGCGCGCCGCCGGGGCGATCTGCCTGGGCAAGACCAACATGCCGCCCATGGCCAACGGCGGCATGCAGCGCGGCGTCTACGGCCGCGCGGAGAGCCCGTACAATGCCGCCTACCTCACCGCGCCCTTCGCCTCGGGGTCCTCCAATGGCGCCGGCACCGCCACCGCGGCCAGCTTCGCCGCCTTCGGCCTGGCCGAGGAAACCTGGTCGAGCGGGCGCGGCCCGGCGTCGAACAACGGCCTGTGCGCCTACACCCCTTCGCGCGGGGTGATCTCGGTGCGCGGCAACTGGCCGCTGACGCCGACCATGGACGTGGTGGTGCCCTATGCGCGGAGCATGGCCGACCTGCTGGAAATCCTCGACGTAGTGGTCGCCGACGATCCCGATACTCGCGGCGACCTCTGGCGCATGCAGCCCTGGGTGCCGATCCCCAAGGCCTCCGAGGTACGCCCGGCGAGCTACCCGGCCCTGGCCGCAGGCGCCGAGGCCCTGGCCGGCAAGCGCTTCGGCGTGCCGCGCATGTTCATCAACGCCGACCCCGATGCGGGCACCAGCGAGTCCCCCGGGATCGGCGGCCCGACCGGCCAGCGCATCCATACCCGGCCCTCGGTCATCGCCCTCTGGGAACAGGCGCGCAAGGCCCTGGAAGCCGCCGGCGCCGAAGTGATCGAGGTGGACTTCCCGCTGGTGTCGAACTGCGAAGGCGACCGACCCGGCGCGCCCACCGTGTTCAACCGCGGCCTGGTGTCGAAGGAATTCCTCCACGACGAGCTGTGGGAACTCTCGGCCTGGGGCTTCGACGACTTCCTGCGCGCCAATGGCGATCCGAAGCTGAACCGCCTGGCGGATGTCGACGGCCCGCAGATCTTCCCCCACGACCCCGGCACCCTGCCCAACCGCGAGGGCGACCTGGCCGCCGGCATGGACGAATACGTGCGGATGGCCGAGCGCGGCATCAAGCCCTGGGACCGGATCGCGACCCTCCCCGATGGCCTGCGCGGCCTCGAGGAAACCCGGCGGATCGACCTCGAGGAGTGGATGCGACGCCTGCGCCTGGACGCCGTGCTCTTCCCCACCGTCGCCGACGTCGGCCCGGCGGACGCCGACGTCAACCCGGCCTCGGCCGACATCGCCTGGAGCAACGGTGTCTGGGTCGCCAACGGCAACCTCGCCATCCGCCACCTCGGCGTGCCGACGGTCACCGTACCGATGGGGGTGATGGCCGACATCGGCATGCCGGTGGGCCTGACCTTCGCCGGCCGCGCCTACGACGACTCGGCGCTGCTGCGCTTCGCCGCGGCCTTCGAGTCGACCGGCTCGCGGCGTATCGTGCCGCCGCGTACTCCACCGCTGGCAAGCAAGTGAAAGGCGCGGGCGGAAGGCTTCGCGTCTTGCGCCCACGCTCTTCCGTTCAAGGGAGTTATCGATGCAGCGACTCTTCGTCTACGGCAGCCTCGGCCCCGGCCGTCCCAACGAACACCTGATGCAGAAGATCGGCGGGCAATGGCAGGCGGCCAGCCTCCGCGGTCGCCTGCTGGAAAAGGGCTGGGGTGCCGGGATGGGCTTTCCGGGCCTGGCGATCGACGCCGACGGCGAGGAAATCCACGGCCATGTGTTCGTCTCCGACCGCCTCGCCGAGCACTGGCCCGCGCTGGATGAATTCGAAGGCACCGAATACCGGCGCGTGGCGACCCGGGTAACGCTGGCCGACGGCGCCCAGGTCGATGCCTACGTCTACGCCCTGCGCGACTGAGCGCTTGCCGGCGGCCTAGGGATTCGCACGCAAACCGCGCAGGGTCTTCGCGAGGACCCCGACCGCCGCCTCCAGCTCGTCCGTGGTGTAGGCGGCGAAGCCCATCAGGAAACCCGCTCGCGGTGGCGCGGCGAGATGCAGGGCGCTGAGCCCGACCAGCTCGACACCGGCGCGGTATGCCGCCGCGATGGCGCGCGTTTCGTCGATTCCCGCGCAAAGCAGCCCGGGCATCTGTAGCCCGCCGGCCGGCACGCGCGGCTCGACCAGGCCGCCCAGACGCTTGCCCACCCGCTCCGCGAGGAATCCCAGGCGCTCGCCGTAGAGATTGCGCATGCCGCGCACATAGGCGCCGAAATGGCCGCCGGCGATGAAGCGCGCCAGGGTCAGTTGCGCCAGCGAGGCGTTGTGCCCGTCCTGCAGGGAGCGGGCGACGGTCATCGGCGCCACCAGCGCCGGCGGCAGGACCATGTAGCCGATGCGCAGGCCGGGAAACAGCGACTTGGTGAACGTGCCGATGTAGAGCGTCCGCTCGTGGGCGTCCAGGCCTTGCACGCAGGCGGTGGGCCGGCCGGCGTAGTGGAACTCGCTGTCGTAGTCGTCCTCGATGATCCATGCCTGCTGCCGCTGCGCCCATTCGATCAGCGCCAGGCGGCGCTCCAGCGACAGGGTCACGCCGGTCGGGTAATGGTGCGACGGGGTCAGGCACAGCGCCCGCGCCGCCTGCGGCTGGGCGAGGATCGGCTCGGGCCGCAGGCCCTGTTCGTCGACCGGGACCGGCAGGCACTCCAGGCCTGCGGCCTCGAAGGCCTTGCGCGCGCCGTAGTAGGCCGGGTCCTCGACGAATATCCGCTCGCCGGCGTCGAGCAGCACGCTGGCGCAAAGACCCAGCGCCTGTTGCGAACTGGTCAGCACCAGTACCCGGTCGGCCGTGGCCCGTGCGCCACGCTCCAGGTTGACGTAGTCGGCGATCGCCTGGCGCAGCGGTTCGGCACCCTGCGGGTCGCCATGGGTCAGGGCGCGCGCGCTGTATTCCTTGAGGACCTGGCGCTGCAGGCGCTCCCAGGTCGCCAGGGGAAAGGTGCGGGTCTCCGGCACGCCGGGAGCGAAGGGGCGCGGGACGAGCTGCTCGCGAACCCCGCCGCCAGCCTGCATCGCCTCGCCACGCCGGCTCAGTCGCGGCGCGCCGCCGCCCCGTCGTGGAGCGCCCGCGCCGCGCCGGCCGGGGGACAGCCGGGTAGCCGCGGCGACCACGCTGCCGCTGCCGACCCGACGCTCGATGAAGCCCTCGGCATGCAGGTGCGAATAGGCCGCTTCGACGGTGTCGCGGGATACCCCCAACGACTGCGCCAGCGCCCGCGAGGCCGGCAACGGATTGCCCGGCGCCAGCGCACCGTCGAGGATCAGTTGGCGGATCGCGCGCTGGATTCGCGCATGCAGCGGCAGGGCCTGGAGCTGTGGATGGAGGAGGCGCGCCTTGACCGACTCGAGCAGTGACTGCCTGAACAAATGGTCTGCCCTCGATTATCTAATTGGTGGGGTATGGCAAGCCATTAGGCGGCTATAAAAACAGCCGGGTCAAGACCCTCGGTCCCGGCCTCCGCCGGATCGCCCCATCAAGCCAAAGAAGGAAGCACTGGATGCAATCCCTGCACACACTGGTATCGGTACGCCCCGTGGCACACGAGGACTTCGAGCAGTGGCTCGAATACTGGAAGGCCTACCAGGCGTTCTATGAAGTCGAACTCTCGGCACAGGCCACCGAGGCCACCTGGCGGCGCTTCTTCGACGAGGGCGAACCGATGCACTGCGCCGTGGCCAGCGACGGTAGCCGCCTGCATGGCATCGTCAACTTCCTCTACCACCGCTCGACCTGGGCGGCACAGGACGTCTGCTACCTGGAAGACCTCTATGTCTCGCCCGACGTGCGCGGCCAGCAGATCGGCAAGCAGTTGATCGAGTACGTCCGCCGGCAGGCCGAGGAACGTCGCTGCGCGCGGCTCTACTGGCATACCCAGGAAAGCAACCACAGGGCGCAGCGCCTGTACGACTGGGTGGCGGACAAGCCGGGGGTGATCGAATACCGCATCGAGCTCTGAACCGGCCGCGCGACCGGAGCCTCGGCGCGGCGGACCCTCGACGCGGTTCTCAGTCCCAGGCCGGCGCCAGGCCCTGCGGACTGACCTCGCGGCCGTTACGCTCGAGGCCGGCGATGCGCGCCATGTCCTCGGCGTCCAGGCGCAGGTCGCGCGCCAGCAGGTTGCTGGCGAGGTTCTCGCGGCAGGTCGAGGACGGAATCACCGCGTAGCCCAGTTGCATCGCCCAGGCCAGCGCCACCTGGGCGACCGTGGCCCGGTGCCTGGCGGCTATCCCGGCCAGCGTCGGGTCCTTCAGCACCTTGCCGTAGGCCAGGGTCATGTACGAGGTGACCGCGATGCCCTGCTCCTCGAGGTAGGCGGTCAGCGCGCGGTTCTGCAAGTAAGGGCTGAGTTCGATCTGGTTGGTGGATATCTCGCCCGCACCGACCGCGGCGATGGCCTGGCGGGTCAGTTCGATGTTGAAGTTGGAGACGCCGATCCGCCGGGTCAGGCCCAGGGACTTGGCTTCCGCCAGCGCCGCCATGTACTCCGCCAGCTCGACGCCGTTGCCGGGTGCCGGCCAATGGATCAGGACCAGGTCCAACCGGTCGGTGCGCAGTTTCTCCAGACTCTCGCGCAGGCTGGCGAGCAGCTTTTCGCGGGCGTAGTTGTCGACCCAGACCTTGGTGGTGAGGAACAGCTCGGAACGCGGTACGCCGCTCTCGGCGATCGCGCGGCCGATATCCGCCTCGTTGCCGTAGATCTGCGCGGTATCGATGGCGCGATAGCCCAGTTCGAGGGCGCTGCGCACCGAGTCGACGACGACCTGGCCGGTAAGGCGGAAGGTGCCGAGACCGAAGGACGGGAGGGGGTGGATGGTGGACGACATGGCTGCGCTCCGTGGACGGGATGGCTCGAATGAAGCGCAGTGTGGCGGCTTACATCTCTTCGATTAAGACCCGAATCGAGCAAATTCATTTGCGCTGGAGTCACGAATCCAGACGGCCTTCACGGGAGGTATCCAGCGGAAATCCCCGTCAGCCGCTGGCAGGACGCAGTTCATCGGATTCCTGCGAATACTACTGATAACGATAATCTATATCATTTACTCCATTTTTACATTTACATACACTTGCCCCGCCGCGAATTCCTACGCCGGTTTCCCACATAAACAAGAAACGCAGCCGGTCGCGCCAACGGCCTGCCTGCGCCGCCATCCAGGACACTGCAGATGAAACACGTCGTTTCCAGTGCGTTATTGCTCGGTCTCTCCTCGCTTTCCCTGGCCGCCCAGGCCGCTCCCATCGCCCTTGACCTTCCCGCCCAGCCCCTGGCCGCATCCCTCGAGCAATTGCAGGGCGCCAGCGGCCTGCGCATCCGTTTCGACCGCGCGGCCGTGGCCGACCGGCGCGCACCGGCCCTACGCGGCACGCTGGAGCCAAGCGAGGCACTGCAGCGTCTGCTCGCAGGTTCCGGACTGAGCGGGGAGGTTCGGGGCGGCGACGCCTGGGTCGAGGCCGCGGCGACAGGTGCCGGCATCGCCCCCGGCGACAGCGTCGACCTCGGCGCGCTCAGCGTGGTCGCCACCCAGGACCCGGCCACCGCCGCCATCACCGAAGACAGCGGCTCCTACACCACGCGGGCGATGCGCACCTCGACCAAGCTTGCGATGTCGATCCGCGAGACCCCTCAGTCGGTCAGCGTGGTCACCCGCCAGCGCATGGACGACCAGGGCATGCGCGACCTCAACGACGCGGTGAAGGGCGTCACCGGCCTCACCGTGCAACAGTACGGGCCGGCCCGGGTGAAGTACGCGGCGCGCGGCTTCGACGTCGACAACATCATGTACGACGGCCTGCCGACGAGCATTTCCACCTATACCCAGGACGTCATTTCCGCCGCCGACCTGGCCATGTTCGACCGCGTCGAAGTGGTGCGCGGCGCCACCGGACTGATGCAGGGCGCAGGCAACCCGGCGGCGGCGATCAACATGGTGCGCAAGCGTCCGACCCAGGACTTCCGCGCCTCCCTGCAAGGCAGCGTCGGCACCTGGGACCGCTATCGCAGCGAGGCCGACGTTTCCGGCCCGCTGAACAGCGAAGGAACCCTGCGCGGCCGCGCGGTGGTCGCCTACCAGAAAGGCAACAGCTTCCAGGACCACGTCAGCAGCGAACGCGGCGTGTTCTACGGGATCGCCGAAGCCGACCTGAGCCCGGACACCACCTTCGCCATCGGCGCCTCGAACCAGAACGACAACCGCAACGACAACTGGGTAGGCCTGCCCAGCCCGCTGGGCGGCCGCCACCTGGACCTCAAGCGCTCGTCCTATTACGGCGCCGACTGGTCCTACTGGGATACCGACACCACCCACCTGTTCAGCGACCTGACCCACCGCTTCGCCAACGGTTGGCAGATGAAGCTGGCCGCCGACAAGCTGTGGGCGCGAATCAACATGCTCGGGCTGTACAACGACTGCTACTACTCGACCACCGGCTGCGCCAGCATGACCCAGAACCCCGGCGACTACAGCTACACCGACGACCACGACAGCTATGACGCCTATGCCAACGGTCCCTTCCAGTTGCTCGGCCGCGAGCACGAGCTGGTGGTCGGCGCCAGCTATCGCCAGGAACGCTTCGACGGCCACGGCGGCTGGGGCAGCCTGTTCAACAAGGACGGCACCCCCACCGGGCCGATGGACCCGACCCAGTGGGACCCGAGCTCGACTCTCAAGCCGAGGCTGAACACCAGCCTGTGGGGCATGAAGCTCGACCAGGAACAGAAAGGCGCCTACCTCACCACCCGGTTGAACCTCGCCGACCCGCTGAAAGTGATCCTCGGCGGGCGCCTGGACTGGTACAAGGCCGACGCCGATACCGACAGCTACAAGGTCACCCGCAACGTCACCCGCTATGCCGGGGTGATCTACGACCTGAACCAGACCTACTCGGTCTACGCCAGCTATACCGACATCTTCAAGCCGCAGAGCAACTTCGACGCCGGCGGCGGCCTGCTCGACCCGATCACCGGCAAGAACTACGAGATCGGCCTGAAGGGCGAACACTTCGGCGGCGCGCTCAATTCGCAGATCGCGCTGTTCCAGATCGACCAGGAAAACCGCGCCACCGAGGACGTCGGCGGCCCCTCGCCATGCCCCTTCAGCCCCACCTCGCGCTATTGCTCGCGCGCTTCGGGCAAGGTCCGCAGCCAGGGCGTCGACCTGGAGCTGAGCGGTGCGCTGAGCGACGACTGGCAGATGATGGCCGGCTATACCTACGTCGACGCCAAGTACAAGCACGACAGCAACAAGGCCAACGAGGGCAAGCCATTCGACGCGGCCAAGCCACGCCACCTGTTCAAGCTCGCCACCAGCTATACGCTACCCGGCGAACTGCACAAATGGCGCGTCGGCGGCGACCTGGCCACCCAGAGCAAGACCGAGGACAGCAGCACCGGTTTCCAGCAGGGCGGCTACACCGTGGTCAACGCCATGCTCGGCTACAAGGTCAACGAACGGATCGACACGCGGCTGAACTTCAACAACCTGTTCGACAAGTACTATTACAGCGGCATCGACTTCGGCAACCTCAACTACGGCGAGCCGCGCAACCTGATGTTCACGGTGAAGTACTCGCTCTGATCCCGGACCGCCGGCGTGCCTCCGCAGGCGCGGCGGCGGTGTCCGAACGGCCCTTCGAGGCGCCTCAGCAGGGCCGATAGCGGCGCTCGAACTCGCTCGCCAACTGCTCCAGCGTGACGCTCCCCAGGCGCTCCAGGAGCAACGCCTGCGCCGCCTCGAACGCCTCGCTGAGCGCTTCGTTGACCGCCTGCTCGACCAGGCATTCCGGATGATCGGTAGACAGGCCGATGGCGAAGATCGAGGACGCTCCCAGCGCCTGGTGGATATCCAGCAAGGTGATGTCCGCCAACGGCTTGGCCAGCCGCCAACCGCCGCGATGGCCCTTCTCCGAACTCACGTAGCCTTCGTTCTTCAGCAGCGCCATGGTCCGTCGCACCACCACCGGGTTGGTGCCGAGCATCTGCCCGATGGCTTCGGACGTCGCCGGCCCTTCGTGGCGGGCCATATGGATCAGCACATGGAGCATGCGCGAGAGGCGGGTGTCGTTTCTCATGAACGGCGGGCTCGTGACGGAAAGACCATGAGTATGTCTCGCTACAGAAAAAGTTACGAGAGCGTTGACAAGCGCATCTCATGAAACTTACGTTGTTTCGTGACTATCCGAATGGGAGATACGCCATGACTTTCGACGTGATCATCGTGGGTGGCAGCTACGCCGGCATCTCCGCGGGCATGCAACTGGCGCGGGCGCGGCGCAGGGTGCTGGTGATGGATACGGGACTGCGACGCAACCGCTTCGCCCGGGCCTCCCACGGCTTTCTCGGCCAGGACGGCCGCGATCCGGCGGCCATCGCCGATGACGCCCGCGCGCAGTTGCTGGCCTATCCCAGCGTCGAGTGGCTGTCCGAAGCCGCCGTCGCGGCGAAGAAGGAGGCGGACGGTTTCGTGGTGAAGGCCGCCAACGGAGAACGTTTCACCGCGCGCCGGCTGATCCTCGCCAGCGGGGTCGCCGACGAGCTGCCGGAGATCCCCGGTCTTGCCGAGCGCTGGGGACGGCACGTGTTCCATTGCCCGTATTGCCACGGCTACGAACTGGACGGCGGGCCGATTGGCGTACTGGCGGCCTCACCGCTGGCCATCCACCACGCCCTGATGTTGCCCGACTGGGGAGCGACCACCTTTTTCCTCAACGGCGTCTTCGAACCGGATGCCGAGCAAATGTCCAGGCTGGACCGGCGCGGCGTGACGATCGAGCGCGAAGCCGTGGTCGCGCTGGGCGGCGCGCGCGCCGACGTGACCCTGGCCAGTGGCCGCACGATTACGCTCGCGGGGTTGTTCACCCAGCCGCGTACGCGCATGGCCAGCCCGCTGGCGGCGTTGCTCGGCTGCGAGTTCGAGGACGGCCCGAGCGGGCCGTTCATCAGGACCGACGGCATGCGCGAAACCAGCGTTCCCGGCGTCTTCGCCTGCGGCGACGCGGCGCTGGCGGCCGGCAACGTCGCCATCGCGGTGGGCGACGGCGCGCGCACCGGTGGCGCGGCGCATCATTCGCTGCTGTTCCGCTGACGCCGGAGGCTGACAGGCCAAGGATCCGGCCCACCGCCCGGCAAATCTTTCGAACTCCCCGGCGCTCCAGCTTTCCACTCTCCTGCATGTCACGCCACGGCGCCCGCCACGGGCGCCCCAGCAGAGGAGAAAACCATGAGCGCGAAGCTGCAAGGCAAGAACGTCCTGGTCATCACCGCCAACACCGGCATCGAGCGCGACGAGCTGCTCGAACCGCTGAAGACCCTGAAGCAACAGGGCGCCACGGTCACCCACGCGACCATCGAGGGCGGCGAAGCGCAGACCTGGGTGCACGACAGCGAGAAGGACCTGATCGTCAATTCCGACGCCAGGCTGCAAGGCCTGCGCGCCGAGGACTACGACTTGCTGCTGGTTCCCGGCGGCACGGTGAATGCCGACACCCTACGCCAGGACAGCGAGGCCCGGCGCCTGGTCAGGGAATTCAGCGACGCAGGCAAGACGGTCGCCGCCATCTGCCACGGCCCCTGGCTGCTGATCGACGCCGGTGTCGCCCGCGGCAAGACCCTGACCTCCTATTCCAGCGTGCGTATCGACCTGACCAACGCCGGCGCGGACTGGGTCGACACGCGGGTGAAAGTCTGCCCGGCGAACGGCTGGACCCTGATCACCTCGCGCAACCCGGGTGACTTGCAGGCGTTCAACGAAGCCATCGGCGAAGCCCTGCAGGCGGCCGCCTGATCGTCATTCGCGGAGGCGACCGGTGGACACCCTGAAGATCGCCACCTTCAACGTCAACGGCATCCAGACCCGGCTGGCCGCGCTGCTGGCCTGGCTGGAGCGGGAAGCGCCGGACATCGTCTGCCTGCAGGAACTGAAAACGCCCGACGCGCGCTTCCCCGCCGCGGCGCTGGAGAAGGCCGGATACGGCGCGATCTGGCAGGGCCAGTCGGCGTGGAACGGCGTCGCCATCCTCGCCCGCGACAGCCAGCCGCTGGAGGTACGCCGCGGCCTGCCGGGCAACGCCAGCGATCCCCACAGCCGCTACCTCGAAGCGGCCGTCGACGGCCTGCTGGTGGCCAGCCTGTACCTGCCCAATGGCAATCCCCAGCCGGGACCGAAGTTCGACTACAAGCTGGCCTGGTTCGAGCACCTCATCCGACACGCCGCCGAGCTGATGGAGAGCGGCCATCCGGTGGTGCTGGCCGGCGACTTCAACGTGGTGCCCAGCGACTTCGATATCTACGACACCCGCTCCTGGAAAAAGGACGCCCTGCTCCAGCCGGAGTCCCGCGAGTGCTTCGAGCGCCTCCTGCGGCAGGGCTGGGTGGACGCGCTACGCCAGCGTTTCCCCGACCGGCGCCTCTATACCTTCTGGGACTACTTCCGCCAGCACTGGCAACGCGACGCCGGGCTGCGCATCGACCACCTGCTGCTCAGCGCCAGCCTGGCGGACCACCTGGAAGACGCCGGGGTGGATCGCTGGGTGCGCGGCGAGGAGCACGCCAGCGACCACGCGCCGGCCTGGGTAAGCCTGCGGCGTCCCTCAGAGCCCCGGCGCTAGCCGAGCTGGCCCCGGCACTGCGCATCGGCTCTCACCGCCCCTCCGGCAACCTCGCCACCACCTTGATCTCGAAGCTGAAGCCATACAGCCAGTTCACCCCCACCGCCGTCAGCGTGGGGTACGGCGCCTCGCCCCAGTACTCCGGGACGATCTTCCAGATGCGCTCGAAGTTGGCCTCGGCGTCGACCATGAACACGGTGACGTCGAGCACATCGTCGAACCCGCAACCGGCCGCGGCGAGCACCGCATTCAGATTGTCGAAGGCGCGGCGGACCTGGGTCTCCAGCTCGGGTTCGGGAGAGCCGTCGTCGCGGCTGCCGACCTGGCCGGAGACGAACAGCAGGCCGTCGCTGCGGACCGCCGGGGAATAGCGGTTGCGCTCGTAGAGGGCCTGGCGGCCGGCGGGGAAAACCACGTCGCGTACAGTCATGCGATACCTCCATCCTGGGGCTCCGGCCCCGTCATCGTCGATGGAAGAACGGTAAGGTCGTGCGCGCCGTGGATAAACGCGCAACCCTGGCCATGACTGTTTGTAGAATCCAAACAATCCCCGACGACCCGGAGTCCCGATGGACCGTTTCGATGCGATGCAGGCCTTTGCCCGTGTGGTGGATACCGGCAGCTTCACCAAGGCGGCGGAGACGCTGCACATGAGCCGCACCAGCGTCACCCAGTTGGTCCAGCAACTGGAAGCGCGGCTGCGGGTACGCCTGCTCAACCGCACCACGCGCAAGCTCAACCTGACCGCCGACGGCGCCGCCTACTACGAGCGGGTGGTACGTCTGCTGGCGGAACTGGACGATGCCGAGACCAGCCTCTCCAGCGCCGCCCTGGCGCCCCGCGGGCGTCTCCGGATCGACGTACCGAGCCCGCTGGCGCGGCTGCTGCTGATCCCGGCGTTGCCCGAGTTCCATGCGCGCTATCCGGAGATCCAGATCGACCTGGGCGTGAGCGATCGGCTCGTCGACCTGATCGACGAGAACGTCGATTGCGTCATCCGCGGCGGCGAACTGCGCGACCAGTCGCTGATGGCGCGGCGGGTCGGCGACCTGCAACTGGGGGTCTACGCGGCACCGGCCTACTTGCAGCGCGCCGGCGTGCCGAGCCACCCGCGCGAACTGGAGGACAGCCACCAGCGTATCGTCGGCTTCCTCTGGGCGCGCACCGGCAAGGCCCTGCCCTACGCCATGCGCAGGGGCGAGGAATGCCTGCGGGTGGCGGGCCGTCATGTGCTGGCGGTGGACGACGGCAACGCCTACCTGGCGGCCGGGCTGGCCGGCCTGGGCATCCTCTGGCTGCCGCACTACATGGCGCGCGAGCCCCTCGCCCGCGGCGAGCTGCTGCCGCTGTTCGAGGACTGGAGCCTGGAGCCGATGCCGCTGTACCTGGCGTTCCCGCCGAACCGCCACGTCAGCGGCAAGCTGCGGGTGTTCATCGAGTGGGTCGCCGAACTGATCGCGCGGCATGCGCCGCCGTTGCATCCGCCGCTCTGAAACAAGGGCGGCGGCGTATCCTGGAAAACCCTGGAGTAATGGTAAGCGGCCAGGGCTCTATATATGCCCCGCGATTATAGAGATGACTTATACGACCATAAGCCGGATATCCTGGAATTCAACCAAGCCAACATCGGAACGGTTTCCGAGCGGTGAATGGAAGATTCACCCAGCCTTATATTCGGCAGTGGTCAAACCGGATAACTTGAAAATCAGGATTTCGTTAACCCGATCACATCGACAGCTGCACCAGTAAAGCACTCATGCACTACATCCTGCACCTCTCTGAAGCAAACCGAAGGCTCTGCAGAGCCACTCCAGACCAAACTTTAGTTGGTAGAGAGAGCAATCCAACATCAATGGCAAGTGAAGGAAATAGCTATCTATTCTGCTATCCACAAACGCTTCTTCATATTTAATAGCTAGCAGAAACGAATATAAAAAATATTTGAACGACTCCGTCACACCTGCATATCTTTCGCCACGCGAACGATTGAGGAAGTTGCCCTCCCAAAAAACTGAAGGAGTCGATTCATGCATAAGAGAACGTACCTGAATGCATGCCTGGTTCTGGCGTTGGCTGCCGGCGCGAGCCAGGCCTTGGCGGCGCCCGGTGCGAGCGAGATGGCTGGCGACGTCGCCGTGCTCCAGGCCTCCCCGGCGAGCACCGGTCACGCCCGCTTCGCCAACCCCAACGCGGCGATCTCGGCGGCCGGCATCCACTTCGCCGCGCCCCCCGCCCGCCGCGTGGCCCGCGCCGCGCCGCTGGCGCCGAAACCGGGTACGCCGCTGCAAGTGGGCGTGGGCCTGAAAACGGCGACTCCGGAAATCGACCTGACAACCCTCGAATGGATCGACACTCCGGACGGGCGCCACACCGCGCGCTTCCCGATCAGCGCTGCGGGTGCCGCCAGCCTGCGCGCCGCGATTCGCCTGGAAACCCGCAGCGGCTCGCTGCCCGACGACGTGCTGCTGCACTTCGCCGGCGCCGGCAAGGAAATATTCGAGGCCAGCGGCAAGGACCTCTCGGTCAACCGTCCCTACTGGAGCCCGGTCATCGAGGGCGATACCCTGACCGTCGAACTGGTGCTGCCGGCCAACCTGCAACCGGGCGACCTGCGCCTGTCGGTACCCCAGGTATCGTATTTCGCCGACTCCCTGTACAAGGCCGGCTACCGCGACGGCTTCGGCGCCAGCGGCAGCTGCGAGGTGGATGCGGTCTGCGCGACCCAGAGCGGCACACGGGCCTACGACAACGCCACCGCAGCGGTGGCGAAGATGGTCTTCACCAGCTCGGCGGACGGCGGCAGCTACATCTGCACCGGCACCCTGCTGAACAACGGCAACTCGCCCAAGCGCCAGTTGTTCTGGTCGGCCGCGCACTGCATCGAGGACCAGGCCACCGCCGCGACGCTGCAGACCATCTGGTTCTACAACACCACCCAGTGCTACGGCGACGCCTCGACCATCAACCAGAGCGTCACCGTGCTGACCGGCGGGGCGAATATCCTGCACCGCGACGCAAAGCGCGACACCCTGCTGCTGGAACTCAAGCGCACTCCGCCGGCCGGCGTGTTCTACCAGGGCTGGAGCGCCACGCCGATCGCCAACGGCTCGCTCGGCCATGACATCCACCATCCGCGCGGCGACGCCAAGAAGTACTCGCAGGGCAACGTATCGGCAGTGGGCGTCACCTACGACGGGCATACCGCCCTGACCCGCGTCGACTGGCCGTCGGCGGTGGTCGAAGGCGGCTCGTCCGGCTCGGGCCTGCTGACCGTCGCCGGCGACGGCTCCTACCAGCTGCGCGGTGGTCTGTACGGCGGCCCCTCGTACTGCGGCGCGCCCACCTCACAGCGCAATGACTACTTCTCCGATTTCAGCGGCGTCTATTCGCAGATCTCCCGCTACTTCGCGCCCTGAGGCCAGCCAGGCTATCGATCGCGCACCGGCGGATAACCGCGCAGCGGTTATTCGCCCTACGTCCGGATTGGCACCTGGAAGTGCGGCTTCTTTCGTCGTCCGGGACAGGTAGGGCGCATAACGCCAACGGCGTTATCCGCCGTCTATCCCGCGCAGCGGTTATTCGCCCCACGCCTGGATCGGCGCGTGGAAGAGGGGCGTTATGCGCCGCCGTACGTTCAGTCCTGGCGGCTGGTGACTTCCAGCAGGTGGTAGCCGAACTGGGTCTTCACCGGCCCCTGAACCACGTTCAGCGGCGCACTGAAGACCACCTGGTCGAACTCGCGGACCATCTGGCCGGGGCCGAACGAGCCCAGGTTGCCGCCGTCGCGGCCGGAGGGGCAGGAGGAATGCTCGCGGGCGACTTCGGCGAAGTCGGCACCGCCTTCGATGGCGGTCTTCAGTTCGTTGCACTTGGCTTCGCTGGAAACCAGGATATGGCGGGCAGTGGCTCGGGCCATGGGGAAATACTCCTAGGGTGAAACGGCAGAGCCTAGCAGACATCGACGCCCGCACCGACAGCCCGCGACCGGAGGAGGCGCTCGACAAGCGTGGCGAGGGTTGCTTGACTCGCCGCCTTTGCGAATCCGGGAACGCCCTCCGATGAGCCAGACCTTCCACGGCAGTTGCCTGTGCGGCGCGCTGCACTACCGACTGTCCTCGCCCCCGCGCGCACTCTCTCACTGCCACTGCGGCCAGTGTCGCAAGGCCCATGGCGCGGCATTCGCCAGCTATGGCAGCGTCCCCGTCGCGGACCTGCACATCGACCGCGGCGCCGACCTGCTCGCCGCGTTCCGCTCCTCACCCGCCGTGCTCCGGCGCTTCTGCTCGCGCTGCGGCTCGCCGCTGTTCTGGTCGAGGAGCGAAGGCGAGTTCGCCGACTGGGTATCGGTCGCCCTCGGCAGCCTGGACACGCCCTTCCCGGCGGCGAAACAGAAGCATGTCCAGGTCGCATCGATGGCCTGCTGGTGCAGGATCGCCGACGACTGGCCGCGTTTCGACTGAAGTCCGCCCGCGATCCGCCGGCCGGTGCCTGTTTTTTCGCCGGCAAGGCCCGGGCCTGGGGTACCATGCCGCGCCCTTCGCCGCCGGTCCTTGCCGCCCATGTCCGCCACCGCGCTGTACACCGACCTGTCCCACTATTACGACCTGATGTGCGCCGACATCGACTACCAGGCGCAGAGCCACTGCGTGCGTCGCCTGCACCAGTTGTTCGGCAACCAGGGCCGGCGGCACCTGGACCTGGCCTGCGGTACCGGCCCTCACGTGCGGCACTTCCTCGATTTCGGCTATCGCAGCGCCGGCCTGGACATCAACCAGCCGATGCTCGACCTCGCCCGACAGCGCTGTCCCGAAGCGCACTTCAGCCGGCAGGACATGGCCGGCTTCCAGGTGGACGAGCCGCTGGACCTGATCACCTGTTTCCTCTATTCCATCCACTACAACGCAGGGCTGGAGCGCTTGCGCGCATGCCTGGCCAGCGTGCATGGCGCACTGGCGGATGGCGGCGTGTTCTGTTTCAACACGGTGGACAAGGGGCAGATCGACAATCGCGCGTTCGTCCGCCATTCCGTGGAGCATCGAGGCAGCCGCTTCACCTTCGGTTCCGGCTGGTACTACAGCGGCGAGGGCGAGCGCCAGGCGCTGCGCCTCGGTATCGAGAAAACCACGGACGGAACGACCCAGACCTGGGAGGACGAACACCCCATGGTCGCCCTCGGCTTCGCCGAGCTGCAGCACCTGTTGCAGACGCATTTCGAGGTGCAGGTCTTCGAACACGACTACGAACGGATCACGCCCTGGGCCGGCAGCTCCGGGAATGCCCTGTTCGTCTGCGTGAAGCGCTAGCCTCCGGATATCCTGGCGCAAACGTGACGATCAGGCTGGCACGGGCGGGGCAGCGTTTCACAGGGGGCTGCGGAGGATTCTTCGTCGCTTTCGGCACGCTGCGTCCGACCCGCTAGAGGCCTGCCTGGCCGACGATCCGTGCGCGCCTTCTCGGCTAGACCAAGGTCGCAAAGACCCCGCCGGCCATCTGTGACACCTTCGCGCGCTTTTTTACCCCCGCTGTCGAGAGTCACCGCATGTCCTCCCCGTTTTCCCCCCGTTCGCCCCGCACCCTTCGCGGCCTGGGCGCCCTCGCCCTGTGCGGCGGATTCGTCGCCCCGGCCCCTGCCGCCTTCCTCGAGGACGGCAGCGCGCGCCTGGAAGCGCGCACCGTCTACTTCAACCGCGACTTCCGCGACGGCAGCTCGGCCAACCCGCAGGGCGCCTCCAAGCGCGAGGAAGCCGCGCAGGGCTTCATCCTCGACCTGCGCTCGGGCTATACCGAGGGCGCGCTGGGCTTCGGCGTGGATACCCTGGCGATGCTCGGGATCAAGCTCGACTCCAGCCCCGCGGACAGCAACAGCGGCCTGCTGCCTTCCAGCGGCCACGATCCGCGTCGCTCGGTCGACGAGTACGCCAAGGCCGGCGTTGCCGGCAAGATGCGCTTCTCGCAGACACAGTTCAGGTACGGGGCGATGCTGCCGGACATGCCGTTGCTGAAATACAACGACGGACGCCTGCTGCCGACCCTGTTCCACGGCGCCCAGCTGACCAGCGAGGAGATCGCCGGGCTCAGGTTCTCCGCCACCCGCCTGGAGCGCTACACCGCGCGGGACTCCAGCGACGCCCAGGACATCCGCCTGCACTGCAAGAACAAACGCTACGCCTGCGACACCACCGGCAACCGCTTCGACGCCTACCAACTCGACTACCAGGTCAACGACGGCCTGCTGCTGCAATACGCCCAGGGCGGCCTGCGCAACGTCTATCGCCAGCGCTACCTCGGTGCCGTGGGCAAGCGGCAGCTCGGCGCCGGCAAGCTGAGCGCCGACCTGCGCTGGTTCGACAGCGAGGACGCCGGCGCGGCCCGCGCCGGCAAGATCGACAACCGCGCCCTCAGCCTGCTGCTCGCCTACGCCCAGGGCGGCCACACGCTCAGCGCCGGCTGGCAGCGGATGAACGGCGCCAGCTCGATGCCCTACCTCGACGGCAGCAATCCGTACCTGGCCAACTACCTGCAGGTGAACGACTTCGCCAACCCCGAGGAACGCTCCTGGCAACTGCGCTACGACTTCGACCTGCGCAGCGTCGGCGTGCCCGGCCTGAGCTTCATGACCCGCTACGTCAACGGCGACCATATCCGCCTGGCCAACGGCGACGAGGGCAAGGAATGGGAGCGCGACATCGAGCTGAAGTACATCGTGCAGAGCGGCCGCTTCAAGGACCTCAGCCTGCGCCTGCGCAACGCCACCTACCGCACCGACTTCGAGCGCTCGGCGCGCGACGTGGACGAGGTGCGCCTGATCGCCAGCTACAACCTGTCGCTGTTCTGAGCCGTCGCGCCGGAACGCACGCCGGCGCGACGCTCCGGCGGTTCAGACCGCCAGGGCGCGTTCGCGCAGCTCGACGTTGAGGATGCGGTCGTTCTCCGAGTAATCCACCGGGCAATCGATCACATGCACCCCAGGCGTGCCCAGGCAGCGCTCCAGCAGCGGCAGGAAGCCCTCGGCACTGTCGACCCGGTGGCCGTGGGCGCCGTAGGCCTCGGCGTAGTGCACGAAGTCCGGGTTGCCGTAGTCCAGCCCGAAGTCGGCGAAGCCCATGTTCGATTGCTTCCAGCGGATCATCCCGTAGCCGTTGTCGCGCAGGATGATCACCGTCAGGTTCATCTTCAGCCGCACCGCGGTTTCCAGTTCCTGGCTGTTCATCATGAAGCCGCCATCGCCGCACACCGCGACGATCGGCCGGTCCGGGTAGACCAGGTGCGCGGCCATCGCCGAGGGCAGGCCGGCGCCCATGGTGGCGAGGGCGTTGTCCAGCAGCACGGTGTTGGGCATGTGTGCCTTGTAGTTGCGGGCGAACCAGATCTTGTACATGCCGTTGTCCAGGGCGACGATGCCCTGCGACGGCAACGCCCGGCGCACGTCGGCCACCAGGCGCTGCGGATAGAGCGGGAAGCGCGGGTCGTCGGCGCCTTCGGCGACCTGCGCCTCGTTGGCCTCGCGAATCGCCAGCAGGCGGGTGAAGTCCCAGTGCGCGGTATCGTCCAGCGCCTCGCCGATCTGCCAGATGGCGTTGGCGATGTCGCCCACCACTTCGATCTGCGGGAAATACACCGGGTCCACCTCGGCGGAACGGAAGTTCACGTGGATCACCTCGGTACCGCCGCGAACCATGAAGAACGGCGGCTTCTCGATCACGTCGTGGCCGACGTTGACGATCAGGTCGGCCGCCTCCACCGCGCGATGCACGAAGTCGCCGGCGGACAGCGCGGCGTTGCCGAGGAAGCGCGGGTGACGCTCGTCGACCACGCCCTTGCCCATCTGGGTGGTGACGAAGGGAATGCCGGTCTTGTCGATCAGTTGCTTGAGGACCTTGGCGGTCATCTTGCGGTTGGCCCCGGCGCCGATCACCAGGATCGGGCTGCGCGCGGCGCGCAGCTTCTCCACCGCGGCGCAGATCGCCTTGTATTCCGCCAGCGGCCGGCGGCTCAGGCTCGGCGGGATGGGCAGGCTGTCGGTCTGCTCGGCGGCGATGTCCTCCGGCAGCTCCAGGTGCACCGCGCCGGGCTTCTCTTCCTCGGCCAGGCGGAACGCCTCGCGGACCCGCGAGGGAATGTTGTCGGCGGAGGCCAGTTGGTGGGTGTACTTGGTCAGCGGCTGCATCATGCCGACCACGTCGAGGATCTGGAAGCGGCCCTGCTTGGACTTCTTGATCGGCTTCTGCCCGGTGATCATCAGCATCGGCATGCCGCCCAGGTAGGCGTAGGCGCCGGCGGTGACCAGGTTGGTGGCGCCCGGGCCGAGGGTCGACAGGCTGACCCCGGTCTTGCCGGTGAGGCGCCCGTAGGTGGCGGCCATGAAGCCGGCCGATTGTTCGTGGCGGGTGAGCACCAGCCGGATCTGCGACTTGCGCAGGGACTCCAGCAGGTCGAGATTCTCCTCGCCGGGAATTCCGAAGACGTACTGCACGCCCTCGTTTTCCAGGCATTGCACAACCACATCGGCTGCCTTGGCCATCTGCGTTCTACCTCGGGTGGTGGCGGTTCTGACCGCTCGAACACTGCGCCCCTCGCGTCTCGCTGTCCAGCCCCTCCCGGCCGGCGGAAGGCTCTGGCGCCGGCTTCGCCGGCAAGCGAACGTCGCTCCCGCCATTAGCGCAGCTGAACCCGACCACCCGATCATCAGCACAGCTAATAATTCATTCGCTGATTTCATGGTGAGGGCGGAGCCCGGATGGTAGAAATCCACCTACCGCTTTACGCGCCCCGCCCCCTCCATCTCACCGAACCCTGAAGACGACCATGCCCGAGCACGCCCCGATCCTCCCCGTCATCGCCGCCGAAGTGGCCGCCCTCGTCCCCGGTTTCCGCGCCCTGAGCCTCACCGTCGAGGCGGCGCCGATCGTTCGTCCGGAAATCGCCGGCCGCGCCGTAGAGCGCGCCTGCCAGGCGCTGGCGCGTGGCGAACCGGACTGGGCCGAGGCGCACCTGGCAGCCTGGGCCGAGGCGTTCCGCCGCTTCGGCGCCAAGCCGCAGCGTACCCCCTGCTCCGCCGAAGCCCTGCGCAAACGCGCGCTGCGCGACGGCGGGCTGCCGAGCATCGACCCGGTGGTGGACCTGTACAACGCCATCAGCGTGCAATTCGCCATTCCGGTAGGCGGCGAGAATCTCGCCGCCTATGCCGGCCCGCCGCGCCTGGTGGTCGCCGACGGCAGCGAGACCTTCGACACCCTGAAGAACGGCGAGGCGGTCGACGAATCCCCCGACCCCGGCGAGGTGGTCTGGCGCGACGACCTCGGCGTCACCTGCCGCCGCTGGAACTGGCGCCAGGGCGTGCGCACCCGCCTGGATGCCAGCGCCCGGCGCATGTGGTTCATCCTCGAGAGCCTGCCGGAAATGCCGCTGGCGGCCCTGCACGAAGCGGGCGGCCTGCTGCTCGACGAATTGCGCCTGATGATGCCCGGCATGCGCGCCGACTCGCGCCTGCTGTGCGTGGCGACGGAACCCACCGACAGCGTATAAGGGCCGAGTCCCCGAGGAGAACAGAACATGTACCTGCCTTCGCATTTCGAAGAGTCCGACCCGCAGGCGCTGCACGCGCTGATCCGGGACTATCCGCTGGGCCTGCTGGTCAGCCACGGCGAAGCGGGCCTGGACGCCAACCACCTGCCGTTCGAGCTGAGCCCGGAAAAGGGCGCGCAAGGCACCCTGGAAGCCCATGTCGCGCGCAACAACCCGGTTTGGAGCGAGCTGCGCGACGGCGACGAGGTGCTGGTGGTGTTCCGCGCCGGCGATGCCTACATCTCGCCGCAGTGGTACCCGAGCAAGCAGGAGCACCACCGCCAGGTGCCGACCTGGAACTACCGGGTGGTCCACGCCCACGGCCGGGTGCGGATCCGCGACGACGAACGCTATGTGCGCGGACTGGTGGCGCGCCTGACCCGCACCCACGAGGCGACCCAGGAAACGCCCTGGAAAATGACCGACGGCCCCGCCGACTACATCGACGAGATGCTCCGGCTGATCGTCGGCATCGAAATCGAGATCACCCGCCTGGTCGGCAAGTTCAAGCTCAGCCAGAACAAGGAAGCCCGCGATATCCGCGGCGCCAGCGCAGCGCTGCTGGCGCGCGGCGAACAGGCGATCGGCGCGGCCATGGACGATTGCGCCGCCCGGCGCGACGGCTGAGGTTCAGGCCTCGCCCGGCTGCGGCCGGTGGTGGACGAACTCGACCACCGTGCCGTCCGGCAGCAGCGCATTGAAGCAGGCGCCGGTGGGCGCGCGCGCCGGCCCGAAGATGATCTGCGCGCCGGCAGCCAGCAACCGCCGGTGATAGGGCTCGATGTCGTCCACCAGCAGGGTGCCAGTGGTGCTGCGGAACGGCGCCAGCGCCTCGTCGCTGCCCTCCAGCAGGAGGAAGGCGCCGACCGCGGCGAGTGTCAGGCGTTTCTCGGGAAAGTCGAAGCGCATGTCGTGGGCGACGCCCTGCAGGTCTTCGTAGAAAGCGATGGCCGCATCGATGCTGCCCGGTTCCAGGTAGACACGGATGAACACCCGCGGCTCGGCGAAACCGGACGAGTCGTTGATGCGACGCCAGAGAAAAGGCTGGGACATGGCGCAGGACCTCCGCAGGCCAGGGCGAAAGGTCCGTTCTAGCATGCCGGCCGCGTCCGGCGAAACGCCCTCATTTCGTCGAGCGGACGTTGCCGTAGCGCACTTCTTTCGACGGTGGGTAGCCGTAGAAGGCGGTGTAGCACTTGCTGAAGTGGCTGGGCGAGACGAAGCCGCAGGCGACCAGGACCTCCAGCATGGTCAGGTCGGAATGTTGCAGCAGGCGCCGGCACTCGGTGATCCGCAACTCCAGGTAGTAGCGCACCGGCGTGGTTCCGAGCTGCTGCTGGAACAATCGCTCGATCTGCCGCCGCGAGCGCCCCACGTAGTGGGCGAGCTGCTCCTGGCTGAGCGGTTCCTCGATATTCGCCGCCATCAGGTTGATCACTTCGCGCAGCGGCTCGCTCATCTTCTCGTGCAGGGCGGGGCGCACCCGCCGGTAGCGCGACTCCTCGAAGGCGAGGATATCCACCACCGCCTCCACCAGGTCGCGCCCGTGGCGCCGGGCGATCCACTCCAGCGCCAGGTTGAAGGCGCCGGTGGGGCTGGCCGCGGTCAGGCGGTCGCGGTCGACCATATAGCTGTCGCTGGTCACCTGGCTGTTGCGGGCGATCTCGGCGAGGGCGGCGCGGTGCTCGGGATGGATGCAGCAGCGGTAGCCATCCAGCAGGCCGGCGTCGCCGAGGAACCAGGCACCGTTCCACAGCCCGGCCAGGGCGACGCCGCGCGACGCCACGTCCTGCAACGCTTCCCGCAGCGCGGCGGACGAGCGCAGGGGCGTGCGCAAACCGCCGCAGACCACCAGCAGGTCGAGTCCTTGCAACGCCGCCGAGGCGAGCGCCAGGTCCGGGCAGATCAGCAACCCGAGGTCGCTGGTCACCGGCTCGCCGCTCAGGCTGAAGTTGCTCACCGCGAAGGACTCGCTGCGGATCAGGTTGGCGGTCACCAGGGTGTCCAGCGCCTGGGTGAAGGCCGGCAGGGAAAAGTGTTCGAGCAGCAGGAAGCCCACCCGCGCCCGTGCCGAGCCCCCCTCCCCGGCCCCGGTGAACCTGAGGTTCTGCCCTTGCAGGGCGGCGCTGAAACGCCTTCTTTCCATCGATTCGTGCCTCTTGTTCTTCTTGTTCCCGGCCAGCGGGCCGCGACGCCTGCCGTCACGGCGAAAACCCCGGGCGCTCCATCATATGCGCAAGCCATGTGACTTGGCGCCTCCCTGGCGCGCCAGGGGAATGTGCTCAAATACGCCCTCGGGGGGCTGCCCCTTTCACACGCCACGGCGTCAGCGGAAACAGCGCGGACGAACGGTGCGGAGACGCCCCGAAAACCTGTAGACATACTGTCTAACAGAACCCTATAGTCATTATACAAACTGTAGACAAAGCCCATGACAAGTAGAAAGGCCTCCATGAAAGCCCAACCCGACGTCGACTCGAACAGCGCCGATGCCCCCTTCGACCGCAAGGCGGTGCTGGGCGATGCGCTGCGCCGGCGGATCCTGAGCATGGAACTGGCGCCCGGCGCGGTCGTCGACGAACTCGCCCTGTGCGACGAGTTCGGCCTCTCGCGCCCGCCGGTGCGCGAACTGCTGCGGCAGATCGCCGCCGAGGGCTACATCGAACTGGAAGCCAACCGTGCGCCGCGCGTCGCGGCCATGAGCCACGACTCGCTGCACGCCTTCTTTCTCGCCGCGCCGCTGATCTACATCGCCACCACGCAACTGGCGGCCACCCATGCCAGCGAAGCGGAGATCGAGACGCTCAAGGCGATCCAGGAAGATTTCCGCAAGGCCATCGAAGAGAAGCATGTGGAAAACCGCGTCATCCACAACGACGCCTTCCACCTGGAGATCGGCAGGATGGCCCACAACGACTACCTCATGCCGAGCCTGCGCCGCTTGCTGATCGACCATGCGCGGCTGGGCAAGATCTTCTACCGCCATCCGACCACCGACGACATGCAACGCGACCTGGAACTCGCCTGCGACCAGCACGACCAGATCGTCGATGCCATCCAGCGGCGCGATCCGGATGCGGCGGCGGACATCGTCCGTGCGCATTTCGAGCTGTCGCGCCGGCGCATGGCCGAGTACGCGGCACCGGCCGGAGTGGAGGTGGCGCTGGTCTACGAGGGTTAGCGAGCCCCCGCGCCACGGCCCCGCCCGAGAAGCGGAGGCGGTCACGCAGGGGATGGTTACCGGGTTCCAATAACAAGAGTCAGGTCCCTGCGATGACGAAAGTAACCCACCTTCCGGCCGACGACCGTTCCTGCGGCTGGTATCACCTCAGCCCGCCGCGGCGGCCGAAGCCGGCCCACTACGGCAGGAGCGCCGCCCGTTGGGTGGTGGTCGGCGCCGGCTTCACCGGCCTCGCCGCCGCGCGCCAGCTGGCGCTGCATTTTCCCGACGAGGAGATCGTCCTGGTCGAGGCCCAGGAAGTCGGCTTCGGTACCGCCGGGCGCAACGCCGGCTTCGCCATCGACCTGCCCCACGACATCGGCGCCGACGACTACATCGGCGACATAGCGACCGCCCGGATCGGCCTGAAGCTCAATCTCGCCGGCCAGTCGCTGCTCCGCGAACAGGTGCAGCGCCATGCCATCGACTGCCAGATGAAGGCCTGCGGCAAGTACCAGGCGGCCGTCGAGGCGCGCGGCGTGGCTGTGCTCGACGCCTACCGGCGCGGCCTCGATCGGCTCGGCCAGGCCTACGAGGTGATCGAGGCGGACGACCTCCCGGGACACATCGGCACCGCTTTCTATCGCAAGGCCCTGTTCACCCCCGGTACCCTGCTGGTGCAGCCCTCGGCCCTGGTCAAGGGCCTGGCCGACAGCCTGCCGGGCAACGTCAGCCTCTACGAACACACACCGATCACCGCCGTGGAATATGGCGACAGGACCCTGCTGAGCCATCCCCACGGCAGCATCCTGGCCGACCGCCTGGTCCTCGCCAACAACGCCTTCGGCATGAGCTTCGGCTTCCTCCAGGGGCGGATGCTGCCGATCTTCACCTACGCCAGCCTGACCCGGCCGCTCGATGCCGAGGAGCAGGCCCGCCTCGGCGGGTGCCCCTACTGGGGCCTGATCCCGGCCGACCCTTACGGCACCACGGTGAGGCGTACCCCGGACAACCGCCTGCTGATCCGCAACAGCTTCAGCTTCAACCCTGACGGACGCAGCGCCGGGAAGTACCTTGAGCGCTTCGCCGTACGCCATCGCGCCTCGTTCCGCCAGCGCTTCCCGATGCTCCCGGAAGTCGGCTTCGACTACACCTGGGGCGGCTCGCTGGCGCTGTCGAGGAACCACATGGGGCACTTCGGCGAGCTGGCGCCCAACGTCTATGGCGCCCTGTGCTGCAACGGCCTGGGGGTAACCCGCGGGACCGTCACCGGGAAGCTGCTGGCCGACTGGCTGGCGGGCGAACGCAACGAGCTGATCGACTTCCTGCTGCGCGCGCCCGGTCCCAGCGGCAATCCACCCGAACCACTCCTTTCCCTTGGCGTGAACCTCAACCTGAGGTGGGGGCAGTATCGAGCAGGTAGAGAAAGCTAGGCATCCCTAGGAACGCGCCCGCGGGCGCCGACTTCGATTCAGACGGCCATTGAAGACCGGAGCTGGAGAGCGTTCCAGCCTCGCGGATTCGCTCGGCCCGAATTCACCGGCAGCGGTTAGAACCAGGAGACAATAATGACAAATCCTACGACCTCGATCGAAGACGTACCCCTCAACGCCTTCCACCGGCTGTTGACCCTGCGCTCCGGCGGCGGCTCCTTCGTCGACGGCTACGTGCTGAGCATCATCGGCGTGGCGATGCTGCAGATGACCGCGGCATTGCAACTGAGCAGTTTCTGGCAGGGCATGATCGCCGCCTCGGCGCTGGTCGGCATCTTCTTCGGCGGTTTCCTCGGCGGCTGGCTGACCGACCGCCTGGGCCGCCGCAGGCTGTTCTTCGTCGGCCCCAGCCTGTTCGTCCTCGCTTCCCTGGCGCAGTACGGGGTCGACTCGGCGGCGGCGCTGTTCGTCCTGCGCTTCCTGATCGGCGTGGCGGTGGGCATCGAGTACCCGGTCGCCACCGCCTTGCTGGTGGAGTTCCTGCCGAAGAAGTATCGCGGACCGCGCCTGGCCACCCTGACCATCCTCTGGTTCGCCGGCGCCGCCTTCGCCTACCTGGTCGGCGACCTGATCCTGCGCAGCGGCGGCGAGGACGCCTGGCGCCTGGTACTGGCCAGCACCGCGGCGATCGGTGCCGTGCTGTTCCTGCTACGCATCGGCACCCCCGAGTCGCCGCGCTGGCTGCTGAGCAAGGGCCGCGACGCGGACGCAGAGCGGGTCATCCGCCAGGTCTACGGAGAAGCCTTCTCGCTGGAGAACCTGCCCGAACAGGCGCTGGAACGGAAGGTCACCATCTGGCACCTGCTCTACGCCGGCTACGGCAAGCGCATGCTCTTCGTCACCCTGTTCTGGACCTGCTCGGTGATCCCCGTGTTCGCCGTCTACGCCTTCGCGCCCAAGGTGCTGCTGGCGCTGAACCTGAAGGGCGACTGGGCCTCCTACGGTTCGGTGGCGATCACCCTGCTGTTCGTCATCGGCTGCATCATCGCCACCCGCCTGATCAACCGCATCGGCCGGCGCTGCATGCTGCTGCACAGCTTCCTCTGGTCCGGCCTGGCGCTGCTCGGGCTGGGCGTCTTCCACGCCGGCTCGGAGGCGACCATCCTCGGCCTGTTCGGTGCCTACGCGCTGTTCATCGGCGGCGCCCAGGTGCTGCAACTGGTCTACCCGAACGAACTGTTCCCCACCGAGATCCGCGCCTTCGCGGTCGGCGTCGGCACCTCGTTATCGCGCGTCGGCGCCGCGGTGGGCACCTACCTGGTGCCGCTTTCCCTGGAAACCCTGGGTACCGCCCAGACCATGTACGCCGCCGCGCTGGTGACCCTGCTCGGGCTGCTCGTGACCTGGGCCCTGGCGCCGGAAACCCGTTCGCTGAACCTGCAGCAGGCGGCTTCGCTCACCTGAACCACCCGCCGCGGCAGCGTCCGCCGGGTGCGCCGCGGCCCAGCATCCCACAGGAGGAAACCCCGTGAAATTCGAAGGTATCTATACCCCCGCCATCACCCCGCTGAGCGCCGACGGCAGCATCGACACCCAAGCCTTCGCCGAGGTCCTGGAGTTTCTCGTCGAGTCGAAGGTGCACGGCATCGTGATCGGCGGCTCCACCGGCGAGTACTACGCGCACACCGCCGAGGAACGCCTGGCCCTCGCCGCCCACGCCAGCGAAGTCATCGCCGGGCGCCTGCCGCTGGTGGTGGGAACCGGCGCGATCCGCACCGAGGACTCGCTGGCCTACGCCGAAGCCGCCCGCGCCATCGGCGCCGACGCCATCCTGGTCGGCTCGCCGCCCTACGCGCTGCCGACCTCGCGGGAGATCGCCGAGCACGTGCTGGCGGTGGATCGCGCCGCCGGCCTGCCGATCATGCTCTACAACTATCCGGCGCGGATGGGCGTGGAGATGGACGAGGCGTTCTTCGCCGCCGTCGCCGGCTGCCGCAACATCGTCGCGATCAAGGAAAGCTCCGGCTCCACCGCGCAATTGCACCGCCTGGCCTGCCGCCACCCGCGGATCACCTTGTCCTGCGGCTGGGACGACCAGGCCCTGGAGTTCTTCGCCTGGGGCGCGCGCAGTTGGGTCTGCGCCGGCTCCAACTTCATCCCTGGCGAACACCTCGCCCTGTACCAGGCCTGCGTGGTCGAGAACGACTTCGCCAAGGGCCGGCGCATCATGGCGGCGATGATGCCGCTGATGGACTTTCTCGAAAGCGGTCACTTCGTCCAGTCGATCAAGCACGGCTGCGAACTGGCCGGCCTGCGCGCCGGCGGCGTACGTGCGCCGCTGAAGGCGCTGGACGAGGCCGGCAAGGCGGCACTGGCGGAGATCGTCGCCAGGCTCAAGGGCGAGGTCGCGCGGATCGTCGAGGGTGGCCGCCATGACTGAGCTGCTGAGCCGGGAGGAATACGCGGCCATCGCCGCGACGCTGGACCTTCCCCAGCGCGCCTTCATCGACGGAGGGTTCCGCGATGCCTGCGGCGGCCGCACCTTCGCCTCGACCAACCCGGCCACCGGCGAGCTGCTGGCGCAGGTCGCCGCCTGCGACGCGGAGGACGTCGGGCACGCCGTGGCCAGCGCGCGGCGGGCGTTCGAGGACGGCCGCTGGCGCTCGCGCACGCCCGCCGAGCGCAAGGCGGCGCTGCTGCGCCTGGCCGAGCTGCTGGAAGAGCACCTGCTGGAACTGGCGGTGATGGAGAGCCTCGACAGCGGCAAGCCGATCCGCGAATGCCAGCACACCGACCTGCCGGAAACCATCAATACCCTGCGCTGGCATGCCGAACTGATCGACAAGATCTACGACAGCACCGCCCCGGTCGGTTCAGCGGCGCTGGCCATGGTGGTGCGCGAGCCGATCGGCGTGGTCGGCCTGGTGCTGCCGTGGAACTTCCCGCTGCTGATGCTCGCCTGGAAGATCGGCCCGGCGCTGGCGGCAGGCTGCTCCGTAGTGGTCAAGCCGGCCCCCGAGACCAGCCTGACCGCCCTGCGCGTCGCCGAACTGGCCAGCCAGGCGGGGATCCCCGCCGGGGTGTTCAACGTGGTCCCCGGCGGCGGCCGCGAGGCCGGCGAACCGCTGGGCCGCCCCCCGGACGTGGCGATGGTCAGCTTCACCGGCTCCACCGCGACCGGCCGCCTGTTCCTCAAGTACGCCGCCGAGTCCAACCTCAAGCGGGTGGTACTGGAGTGCGGCGGCAAGAACCCGGCGGTGGTGATGAACGATGTCGAGGACCTCGACCTGGTGGCGCAACACGTGGTCAACGGCGCGTTCTGGAACATGGGCGAGAACTGCTCGGCGTCCTCGCGGCTGATCGTCCACGCCGAGGTCCGCGAGGCGCTGCTCGAACGCATCGGCGCGCAGCTCCGCGAGTGGCGCATGGGCGACCCGCTGGATCCGCGTAATCGCCTCGGCGCGCTGGTCAGCCCGGCGCACTTCGAGAAGGTCCGCGCGTACCTCGACCAGGCCAGGACGGAGCGGTTGGCGGTGCGCTTCGGCGGCGCCACCGAGGCTGGCATCTTCGTCGAGCCGACCGTGGTCGATGGCGTCTCGCCGCACAGCCGGCTGTTCCGCGAGGAAATCTTCGGCCCGCTGCTCTCGGTCACCTCTTTCGACGACATCGACGAAGCCATCGCCCTGGCCAACGACACCGTCTACGGCCTCGCCGCCTCGGCCTACACCGGCAGCCTGCGCCACGCACTGCGCCTGTCGCGGGAGATCCGCGCGGGGATCGTCACCGTCAACTGCTTCGGCGAGGGCGACGCCTCGACGCCCTTCGGCGGCTACAAGGAGTCAGGCTTCGGCGGTCGCGACAAGTCGGTCTGGGCACACGACCAGTACACAGAGTTGAAGACCATCTGGATCGACGCTTCCTGAAGCTGTCCGGCCCGCAAGGGCCGGCACTCCCGCCTGGCGGCGAGACCGGACAACCGGGCCGGACAGGCGACCAAGTGCAGACAACACCCATTCTGCATAACGTTCCGTCGCTATGCTGCTGCCTCCACCCTTCCCTTTTCCGCCAGGAACGACACGGAGACTCATCCATGACGGACAACCATATCGATGTACTGATCAACGGCTGCGGCATCGGCGGGGCGATGCTCGCCTACCTGCTCGGCCGCCAGGGCCACCGCGTGGTGGTAGTGGAGCAGGCACGGCGCGAACGCGCGATCAACGGCGCCGACCTGCTCAAGCCGGCCGGCATCCGGGTGGTCGAGGCGGCCGGGTTGTTGGCCGAGGTGACCCGTCGCGGTGGGCGGGTCCGCCATGAGCTGGAGGTCTATCACGACGGCGAGCTGCTTCGCTATTTCAACTATTCCAGCGTCGACGCGCGCGGCTATTTCATCCTCATGCCCTGCGAGTCGCTGCGCCGCCTGGTACTGGAAAAGATCGACGGCGAAGCGACCGTCGAGATGCTGTTCGAGACCCGCATCGAAGCGGTGCAGCGCGACGAGCGCCACGCGATCGACCAGGTGCGCCTGAACGACGGCCGCGTGCTGCGTCCGCGGGTGGTGGTGGGAGCCGACGGTATCGCCTCCTACGTGCGCCGCCGGCTGCTCGATATCGATGTGGAACGCCGCCCCTACCCGTCGCCGATGCTGGTCGGCACCTTCGCCCTGGCGCCCTGCGTGGCCGAGCGCAACCGCCTGTACGTGGACTCGCAGGGCGGGCTGGCCTACTTCTATCCGATCGGTTTCGACCGCGCGCGACTGGTGGTGAGCTTCCCCAGGGAAGAGGCGCGCGAGCTGATGGCCGACACCCGCGGCGAGTCGCTGCGCCGACGCTTGCAACGCTTCGTCGGCGACGAGAGCGCCGAGGCGATCGCCGCCGTCACCGGCACTTCGCGCTTCAAGGGCATCCCCATCGGCTACCTGAACCTGGACCGCTACTGGGCGGACAACGTGGCGATGCTCGGCGACGCCATCCACAACGTGCATCCGATCACCGGCCAAGGCATGAACCTGGCCATCGAGGACGCCAGCGCCCTGGCCGACGCCCTCGACCTGGCCTTGCGCGACGCCTGCGCGCTGGAGGATGCCCTGGCCGGCTACCAGGCCGAGCGCTTCCCGGTGAACCAGGCGATCGTCTCCTATGGCCATGCGCTGGCCACCAGCCTGGAGGATCGCCAGCGCTTCGCCGGGGTCTTCGACACCGCCCTGCAGGGCAGCAGCCGTACGCCGGAAGCCCTGGGCGGCGAGCGCTCCTACCAGCCGGTGCGGTCGCCGGCGCCGCTCGGCTGAACCCGCCAGCGCGGCCGGAGCGTAGCGTCCGGCCGCGCGCCTAGAGCAGGTCGCGGCGCAACTGCGGGAATACCTTGGCCACCTTGTTCAGCAGGTAGTCGCCGTACTCGCCGTGGAAAGCGTGGACGTTGGCCTGGTCCCAGCGACGGGCGCTGTCATCCTGTTCCGGCACCTCGGGCAGCCCTTCGATGGGCTGCACGCGGGCATGGAAGTTCGGATCGAAGAACAGCGGGAACGACAGGCGGTCGCGCCCCGAAGTGTTGCGTGCCACCCGGTGCGGCGTGCTGCGGTAGAGGCCGCCGGTCATGCGTTCGAGCATGTCTCCGAGGTTGCAGACGAACGAGCCCGGTATCGGCGGAGCCTCCAGCCAACCCTGTGGGGTGCGCACCTGCAGGCCGCCGATGGCGTCCTGGTGGAGCAGCGTGAGCAGGCCGTAGTCGGTGTGTTCGCCGACGCCCCACTGCACGTCGAGGCCCTCCGGCACTGGCTGGCTCGGGTAATTGAACAGGCGGAAGAGGATCAGCGGATCGCCGGTATAGCGCGCGGCGAAGTAGTCGGCTTCCAGTCCCAGACCGAGGGCGATGCCCTCCATCAGCCGGTGGCCGACGCGGGTGGTTGCGTCCAGGTACTCCAGCAGCGTCTCGCGCAGGCCGGGCACCTCGGGGAACAGGTTGGCGCCATGCAGCGGCGTCCCGGCGCGCACTTCGGGATGCTCAGCGTCCAGTTCGCTGCCCAGGTACAAGCCTTCCTTCCAGTCCGGGCGGTTGGAGGTCAGTTCGCCGCCAAGAGGGAAATAGCCGCGCCAGGCGCGCCCGCCAAGCTCCATGCGCCAGCGCAGCTTGCTCGTCTCGTCGAGGGCGAAGAACTGCCGCGCCAGGCGCTCCAGGCGCTCGACCAGTTGCGCCTCGACGCCGTGCCCGACCACGTAGAAGAAGCCCTGCTCGCGGCAGGCGCGGTCGATTCGCACGGCGACCGACCGTCGCGCCGCCGGGTCGCTGCCGGCAAGGGCGGCGATATCGATGATCGGCAGACTCGGAGTGCTCATGGCGTTCCTCACAGGGGTTGGGCGAAGGGGGTGCGGATGTCGGCGAGGAACTTCCGCGCACGCGGGTGCTGCGGGCGGTTGAAGAAATCGTCGGGGCTGGCGCGCTCCAGCACCCGGCCGGCGTCCATGAACAGCACGCGGTCGGCGACGTCGTGGGCGAAGCCCATCTCATGCGTTACCACCACCATGGTCATGCCGTCGCGGGCCAGGTCGCGCATCACCAGCAGCACCTCGCCGACCATCTCCGGGTCGAGGGCGCTGGTCGGTTCGTCGAACAGCATCAGCGGCGGCTCCATCGCCAGCGCGCGGGCGATCGCCACGCGCTGCTGCTGGCCGCCGGAAAGCCGCGCGGGGAACGCCGCCGCTTTGTCCGCCAGGCCGACCCGCTCCAGCAGCGCCATGGCCTGGCTGCGCGCCTCCGCGGGTTTCAGGCCGCGCAAACGGAGCGGCGCCAGGGTGCAGTTGTCCAGCACGTTCAGGTGCGGGAACAGATTGAACTGCTGGAACACGAAGCCGATGTGCGAGCGGAAGCGATTGAGGTCCAGGCCGGGAGCGTGGATGTCCTGGCCATCGATCAGGATGCGCCCGCCCTGGATCGGTTCCAGGCGGTTCAGGGTACGGATCAGGGTGGATTTTCCGGAGCCCGAGGGTCCGCAGACCACCACCACCTCACCGCGGCCGACCTGTTCGTCGACATCCGCCAGGGCGTGGTAGGCGCCGTACCATTTGTTGACCTTTTCCAGCCGGATCATCGGGCCTCCTTGGGATTGCCACGCTGCGCCTGGCGGCGTTCGAGCCAGAAGGCGAAACGCGACAGTCCGAAGCACAGGATGAAATAGGTGAGGCCGAGGATCAGGTAGACCTGGGTCGGCAGGGTGAACACCTGGGTATTGATCTGCGAGGCGATGAAGCTGACTTCGGCCAGGCCGATGATGTAGCCCAGGGAGGTCTCCTTGATCGTCGAGACGAATTGGTTGACCAACGACGGCAGCATGTTGCGCAGCGCCTGCGGGAGGATCACCAGGCGCATGCTCGCCAGGTAGCCCAGGCCGAGCGAACGCGCCGCCTCGAACTGGCCACGGTCGAGGCCCTGGATGCCGGCGCGGACGATCTCGGCCAGGTACACCGCGTCGAACAGCACAAGCGCCAGCAGCATGGTGGTGAACTGGTCGGTGCGCTGGCCGGTGAGGGTCGGCAGGAAGAAATAGGCCCAGAAGATCACCATCAGCAACGGCACCCCGCGCACCACGAAGACCAGCGCGGTGATCGGCCAGCGCAGCCAGCGCCAGGGGCTGACCCGCGCCAGGCCGAGCAGGATGCCCAGTGGCAGCGCCAGCAGCAGCGCCAGCGAGGCCAGGACCAGGGTCAGGGCCAGCCCGCCCAACGGCCCGTTGGGGTACTGGCCGACGAGGAAGTACAGCCAGTAGCTATCGATCAGTTCCAGGGTGGTCATCGCCGTTCGACTCCCGGATAGCGCTGCTGGTACCAGGCGGCGGCGCCGGTGATCAGCAGCGATACGCTGAGATAGGCCGCGGTGGCGAAGGCAAAGGACTCGAAGCTGCGGAAGGTCGAACTCTCCACCTGGCCGGCCTGGTACATCAGCTCGGCGACGCCGATCACCGTGGCGATGCTGGTGTTCTTCCACAGGTTGAGGGTTTGCGAGATAAGCGGCGGTACGGTGATCCGCAAGGCCTGCGGGAGGATCACCAGTCGCATGCTCGCCAGGTAGCCGAAGCCCAGCGCGCGGGCGGCCTCCAGTTGCACCGTGGGCACCGCGCGGATGCCGCTGCGCATGTCCTCGCTCATGAACGCGGCGGTGTACAGGGTCAGCGCGACGATAGCGCTGGCGGCCTCGATGTTGCCGGCGTAGAGCCAGGCCTTGAGGTCCTCGGGTAGCCATTCCGGCGCGGCGAAGTACCAGAACAGCATGTGCGCCAGCAGCGGTACGTTGCGGATGCTCTCGACATAGGCGAAACCGAGCCATTGCAGGGCGCGGAACGGCGCCAGGCGCAGCAGCGCCACCAGCATCGCCAGCGGCACGGCGAAGACCAGGGTGACGGCGGCCAGCTTCAGCGACAGCAGCAGGCCGGCGACCAGCATCTCATGGTACTGGCCGCGCAGCAGCAGGGAGAAATCGAACTCGAACATGGGAAAGGCGCACGCTGTCCGCGAGGACTCACAGGGGACGGGCGGCGACGCGCATGGTCGCCGTCACGCAGAGACGTCAGGCGCTCACTCGGGGATCCGGTCGGAATCGATCTTGAAGTGGCGCTCGCTGAGGTTGGACTTGGTGCCCGGCCCGTACCACTTGAGGTACAGCTGCTCCGCCGCGCCGCTGCGCTCCAGGCCGGCGAGGGTCGAGTCGACCAGTTGCTTGAGTTGCGGATTGCCCTTGCGGAAGGCGATGGCCAGGGCCTCGGTACTCAGGTTCTCCGGCAGGATGGCGTAGCCGCCGGCCGCCGCGCCGAGCTTGCCGAAATCGTTGACCAGTGCCGACTCGTCGTCGACGAAGGCCTGACCCTTGCCCTGCTGCAACGCCAGCAGCGCCTGCTGGCTGGTCTCGAAGGTGACCACCTGGGCGTTGGGCAACGCCTTGCGGATGTTCGGCTCCTGGGTGCCGCCCTTGACCGTCAGCACCTTCTTGCCGTCGAGGTCATGCAGCGAGGCGAAGCCGGCGTTCTTCTTCACCAGGGCCTTCTGCCCGGTGACGATGATCGAATAGGAGAAATCCACCAGCGCCTCGCGCTCCTTGTTGTGGGTCAGCGAGGCGGCGAGCAGGTCCACGTGGCCCTGCTGCAACTCCGGGATACGCGCCGCCACGGAAATCTGCTTGAACACCGGCTTGACCCCGATGGCCTTGGCGATCTCGGTACCAAGATCGACCTCGTAGCCGATGATCTGACGGGTCTTCGGGTCGATGAAGCTGTTCGGCTCGTCGGTGCCAAGGGTGCCGATGACGATCTCGCCCTTTTTGCGGATGTCGGCCAGGTCGTCGGCATGGGCAGCGCTGCCGATCAGGGTGAACACAGCCGCCACGGCTGCGCCAAGCAGGCGAATCTTCATGATGGGTATCTCGCGGAGGAATGGGGTTCGACGTCGGGCGCCGGGTGGGCCGCAGTCTATTAATAACCAAACATCCGGTGAAATATGGTTTTCATATAACCATATGAGATATCAAACTATGCCACTTCCCGCCCTGCGCCAGGGCCCGCGCGCGCTCAGGTGCCCTCGCGCAAGCGCAGCGGGTCCACCAGCCCGGCGGCGATGGCCATGCCCACCAGCTCCGGCAGGGTCTGGGCCTGCATGCGCTTCATCACCCGCGCGCGGTAGAGGTCGACGGTCTTCACGCTGACTTCCAGTTGCTCGGCCACCTCGCGGCTGGTATAGCCGCGCACCAGCGGCAAGAGCACGTCGCGCTCGCGCGGGGTGAGGCTGTCCAGGCGTTCGCGCAACCCGGCGTCGAGATCGCGGTGCCGGCGCCGACGGGCGTGGCGATCGAGGGCCTGCTGCACGCTGTCGAGCAGCAATTGTTCGTTGTAGGGTTTCTCGATGAAATCCACCGCACCGGCCTTGAAGGCGCGCACCACGATGGGCACGTCGGCATGGCCGCTGACGAAGATCACCGGCAGGTCGATGCCGCGCGCCAGCAGTTCGTCCTGCACGTTCAGCCCGCCCATGCCGGGCATCCGCACGTCGAGCAGGACGCAGGCATGGCGGCCGCCCTCGCAGGCATCGAGGAAGTCCCGACCCTGGGTGAAGGGCCGTGCCTTGAGGCCGACCGATTCCAGCAGCCAGACCGTCGATTCGAGCATGCCCTGGTCGTCGTCGACCACGTAGACCAGCGCTTCGTCAGGCATAGCCATCGTTACCCTCCCGTGGCGCCGGCGGCGAGCGGCAGCCGGCAGTTCATGAGCAACCCGCCATCCGCCGGCAGCTCGGCTTCGAGGGTGCCGCCGAAGCCCTCGACGATGCTGCGGCTCATCGACAGGCCCAGGCCCAGCCCTTCCGGCTTGCTGGTGTGGAACGGCGTGAAAATGTGTTCCAGCTGATCCGCCGGCACTCCCGGTCCCTGGTCGCGAACCCACAGGCAGAGCAGCCCGCCGGGCTCGACGCGGCTACCGATGACGACCCGCGACGGCGAGCCGGGATGCGCCTCGCGGTTGGCTTCGATGGCGTTGCGCAGCAGATTGAGGAACACCTGTTCGAGCAGCACGCGGTCGGCATACAGCGGCGGCGGATTGTCGGTCATCGCCTCTTCCACCGCCACTTGCCAGTGCCCGGCTTCCCACGCGCAGAGGCCGATGGCCTCGCGTGCCACCTGGTTGAGGTCGAGCGCCTGCAGGCGCCGCTGGCCCTTGCGCAGGAAGGCGCGCAGGCGCTTGATCACCTCCGCCGCGTGGCCGGCGTGCTCGCCGATCCGCGCCAGCCCCTCGGCCACCCGCCCGGCGGCCTCGGGCTGGCTGCCGAGGACGGCCAGGTAACGCTGGCTGGCGCTGGCGTAGTTCATCACCGCCGCCAGCGGCTGGTTGATCTCGTGGGCGATGCCCGAGGCCAGTTCGCCGAGAGTGACCAGCCGCGCAGTGTGCGCCAGTTCGTCCTGGTGACGGCGCTGCTGGGCCTCGCGCAGTTCGCGTTCGGTCATGTCGCGGGCCACCAGCGAGTAATAGCGCTCCTCGCCGCGGCCGCGATGGGCCAGCAACACCAGCGAGACTGGCAGCGACGGACGTCCGTCCTGCGGTTGCAGGCGCCCCTCGCGGCTCCAAACGCCGCCATCGCGCGCCTGTCGCCAACCCTCTTCGGCCAGCCGCGCCGGAGTGTCGCCGGCCAGCAGGCGTTCCAGCGCCGGCGCCTCCTGCCCGTCGGCGATGCCGAGGGCGGCACGTGCCGAAGGATTGAGGTAGGTGACGCGGCCGCCATGCTCGACGAACAGCACCAGGTCGGTGTTCGCCTCGACCACTTCGGCCAGGCGCCGGCGGTTCTCCTCCGCCTCGACCCGCCGGGTGACATCGCGGGACACGCTGACCACCTCCACCACCGCCCCGGTGTAGGTCTCGCGGATCGCCCGGCTGGCGGTCTCGAACCAGCGGTAGCGGCCGTCGCGGTGGCGGATACGGTAGGTGATGGTCAGGTAGCCGTCCTGCTCCAGCGCTTCGCGCGCGCGCAGCGCCACCTGGCCGCGGTCCTGGGGGTGGAACAACGCCTGCGCCGGACGCCCGCGCAGTTCCTCCGGCCAGTAGCCGAGCAGGGTCCAGGAAGCCGGCGAGGCGTCGAGGAAAATGCCGTCGAGGGTATGCCGGGAAATCAGGTCGGTGGTGTTCTCGGTGATCAGCCGGTACAGCCGGCTGGCCCGCGCCGCCTCGCGCTCGCCGCGCAGGCTGGCGGTGGCGTCGCGGCAGCGCGCCAGCACCCGGGCCTCGGCGCTGTCGGGAATGAACTGCCAGAGCAGGATGCGTCCGTCGCACTCCGCCTCCACCTCGCCGAGGGCCCGCGCCTGCCCCAGGCTGGCGCGCACCAGTTGCCCATGGTTGGCCGGGAGGTAAGCGCGCCAGGCCTCGCGCGGCCGCTCGCCAAGCAAGGCAAGGAAGGCCTGGTTGAATTCCACCGCCTGCGCCTCGCCGTCGAGCAGCAGCGCCGGCTGCGGGTCGGCCGCGAGGAACGGCGCAGCGCGGGTGACGCCACGGGCGGCGGCGAGCAACGGTGCGAGGAGCAGGCCGAGCCAGTCCAGCGCAGCGCTCTGCGGCGTATCGCTGGCCACCAGCAGCAGGCCTTCGTCGCCGGCCTGCAGGTCGAGGGCGAAGGCCATGCCATGCTCCACGCCGGCACGCCGCAAGCGCGCGCCGAGCCAGGAGGCGGAACGCCGCAATTCGTCCAGAGCCAGCCGGCCGTCGCGCACCAGCCGCTCGCGCAACGCCAGGTCGCTGGCCCGGTTCGGCTCGCCGGCGCCCGGCGGCAGCGCCGGCGACGGCGGCACCGGGGTATAGGTCTGCGCCTGCGGCTGCCAGGCCAGGTACCAGGCCTGGCGCGTGCCCGGATGTTCGAGCAGCAAACGGCGCAGCGCACCGACCCGCTCGACCAGCGGCGCGCCCTCGCGCAGCAGGCGCAGGAGGCTGTTGAGTGCAGGCGAAGCGGGAAGCGGACTCATGGGCGGAAGATGATCCTGGGAACTTATATGGTATTTATACTATAAGCTTATGGTTTAACTTCCATATATTTTTCATCGTTGCTATAAATCGCCCCAACCCAAGGAGCGCTTCGCCTGGTCCTTGGAAGCTGTTCACGATCTGCCGAGCCAGAGAAACCAGCCGTTTTCGACGCAGTCTCTCCGCGCGCGGCAGATCGTGACCCTTACCCAGAACAGAGCTAACAATCAGCCACGGGGTACTCTTCATGTCGATCTTCGAACAGGGTCTCGCGCCCGCCGCCGTCAACCACATCGCCCTGACGCCGCTGAGCTTCATCGAGCGCACCGCCAGCGTCTATCCGCACTACCCCGCGGTGATCCACGGCAACATCCGCCGCGACTGGGCGCAGACCTACCAACGCTGCCGACGCCTGGCCTCGGCCCTGGCCGGGCGCGGCATCGGCCAGGGCGACACGGTGGCGGTGATGCTGCCGAACATCCCCGAGATGCTCGAGGCGCACTATGGCGTGCCGATGATCGGCGCGGTGCTGAACACCCTCAACGTACGCCTCGACGCCGAAGCCATCGCCTTCATGCTGCAACACGGCGAAGCCAAGGTGCTGATCACCGACTACGAATTCCACGAGGTGATCCATGCCGCCATCGGTATGCTCGACCACCCGCCGCTGGTGGTCGACGTCAACGACCCCGAGTATGGCGAAGGCCGCCCGGTTGGCGAACTGGACTACGAGGCGCTGCTCGCCGAGGGCGACCCGCAGTTCGCCTGGGAATGGCCCCGGGACGAGTGGCAGGCGATCTCGCTGAACTACACCTCGGGCACCACCGGCAACCCCAAGGGCGTGGTCTACCATCACCGCGGCGCCTACCTGAACGCGCTGGGCAACCAGATGACCTGGTCCATGGGCCAGCACCCGGTGTACCTCTGGACCCTGCCGATGTTCCACTGCAACGGCTGGTGCTATCCGTGGACGGTGACCGCGCTGGCCGGCGTCCACGTCTGCCTGCGGCGGGTCGATCCGCAAAAGGTCCTCACCCTGATCCGCGAGCACCAGGTCAGCCACCTGTGCGGCGCGCCCATCGTGCTCAACGCCCTGATCAACATGCCCGACTCGGCCAAGGCCGCCATCGACCACCCGGTGCATGCCATGGTCGCCGGCGCCGCGCCACCGGCCAAGGTGATCGGCGCGGTGGAAGAGATGGGCATCCGCGTCACCCATGTCTACGGCCTCACCGAGGTCTACGGCCCGGTCACGGTCTGCGCCTGGCACGGCGAGTGGGACGACCTGCCGCTGGAGCGACGCGCCGCGATCAAGTCGCGCCAGGGCGTGCGCTACCCGACCCTCGAAGGGGTGATGGTGGCCGACCCGAAGACCCTCGAGCCGGTGCCGCGCGACGGCCAGTCCATCGGCGAGATATTCATGCGCGGCAATACCGTGATGAAGGGCTACCTGAAGAATCCCAGCGCCACCGAGGAAGCCTTCGCCGGCGGCTGGTTCCATACCGGCGACCTGGCGGTCTGCCATCCGGACGGCTACATCGAGATCCGCGACCGGCTCAAGGACATCATCATCTCCGGCGGCGAAAACATCTCCACCATCGAACTGGAGGGCGTGCTCTACCGCCACCCGGCGGTGCTGGAGGCGGCGGTGGTGGCGCGGCCCGACGAAAAGTGGGGGGAAACGCCCTGTGCGTTCATTACCCTGAAGAGCGATCATCAGGGGCTCGCCGAGAGCGAGATCGTCGCGTTCTGTCGCGAACACCTGGCCGCGTTCAAGATTCCGCGTACCGTGGTGTTCTCGGAACTGCCGAAGACCTCCACCGGCAAGATCCAGAAATACGTGCTGCGCGAGTGGGCCGCCGCCCTCTGAGCGCCGCCAGCCGAATTGCCCGTGCAGCGGCCGTGCCACGGCGGCCGTAGGCAGGATGCGCACGGGCAACCCTGTACCTGCGGCCGTCCCGCCGGCCGTTCACCGACGAGGTGTGCAATGCCTGAATACAACGCCCCGCTGCGCGACATGCGCTTCCTGCTCAACGACGTGTTCGACGCCCCCGCCCTGTGGCAGCGCCTGCCGCGACTGGCCGAGCGGATCGACGCCGACACCGCCGACGCCATCCTCGAGGAAGCGGCCAAGGTCACCGGCGGCCTGCTCGCGCCGCTCAACCGCAGTGGCGACGAAGAAGGCGCGCAGTGGCAGGACGGCGCCGTGCGCACCCCGGCCGGCTTCCGCGAGGCCTACGCGACCTACGCCGAGGGCGGTTGGGTCGGCCTCACCGGCAATCCGGCCCATGGCGGCATGGGCATGCCGAAGATGCTGGCAGTGCAGTTCGAGGAGATGATGTACGCGGCCAACGCCAGCTTCAGCCTCTACTCGACCCTTTCCGCCGGCGCCTGCCTGGCCCTCGATGCACACGGCAGCGAGGAGCTGAAGAACAGGTACCTGCCGAACATGTACGCCGGCACCTGGGCCGGCTCCATGTGCCTGACCGAACCGCACGCCGGCACCGACCTGGGCATCATCCGCACCAAGGCCGAGCCGCAGGCCGACGGTTCATACAGGATCAGCGGGACGAAGATCTTCATCACCGGCGGCGAGCAGGACCTCACCGAGAACATCATCCACCTGGTGCTGGCCAAGCTGCCCGACGCGCCGGCCGGTTCGCGCGGCATCTCGCTGTTCCTGGTGCCGAAGTTCCTGGTCGGCGACGACGGCGCGCTCGGCGCACGCAACGCGGTGCACTGCGGCTCCATCGAGCACAAGATGGGGATCAAGGCCTCGGCCACCTGCGTGATGAACTTCGACGGCGCCAGCGGCTGGCTGGTCGGCGAAGTCAACAAGGGCCTGGCGGCGATGTTCACCATGATGAACTACGAGCGCCTGTCCATCGGCATCCAGGGCATCGGCTGCGCCGAGATGTCCTACCAGAGCGCCGTCGCCTACGCCCGCGAGCGCCTGCAAAGCCGCGCGCCGACCGGCCCGGTGGCCAGGGACAAGGCCGCCGACCCGATCATCGTGCACCCCGACGTGCGCCGCATGCTGCTCACCATGAAGGCGCTGACCGAGGGCGGCCGCGCCTTTTCCACCTATGTCGGGCAGCAGCTCGACCTGGCCAAGTACGCCGAGGACCAGGAAGAACGCAGCCAGGCCGAAGCCCTGGTGGCCCTGTTGACCCCGGTGGCCAAGGCCTTCTTCACCGATACCGGCCTGGAGAGCTGCGTGCTCGGCCAGCAGGTGTTCGGCGGCCACGGCTACATCCGCGAATGGGGCCAGGAGCAACTGGTGCGCGACGTACGCATCGCGCAGATCTACGAAGGCACCAACGGCATCCAGGCGCTCGACCTGATGGGCCGCAAGGTGGTCGCCAACGGCGGGCTGTTCCTCTCCATCTTCAGCCGCGAGGTGCGAGCCTTCGCCGCCGGCGCCAACGCCGAACTGGCGGAGTTCGTCACCCCGCTGCTGACCGCCCTGGACCTGCTGGACAACCTCACCCAGGGCATCGTCGCCCGCGCCGGCAACGACCCGCGCGAGATCGGCGCAGCCTCGGTGGAATACCTGCATCTGTTCGGCTATACCGCCTACGCCTACCTCTGGGCGCGCATGGCCGCCGCCGCGCTGCGCCAGCGCGAGGTCGACCCGGCGTTCCACGACGGCAAGCTGGCCACCGCGCGCTTCTACTTCGCCCGCATCCTGCCCCGCGTGCACTCCCTCGCCGCCGCCGTCGAAGCCGGCAGCGAAAGCCTGTACGGCCTGGAGGCGGAACAGTTCTGAAGCTTCCGTCGCGCGGCCCGTGGGCCGCGTGTTTTTTCCGGGACAGCATGCAACGCGCTGTCCGCCGACAGCCCGCGATAACGGCGGATAACCGCGAAGCGGTTATTCGCCCTACGACGCCCGGGAAGCCGGCCAGGCATTCTTGAAAAACGACGCAACCGCCGGTTATTCGCTAGACCAGGAACAAGGACATATCCATGCGAACCCTCACCACCCTCCTCGGCAACAGCCAGAAACTCGACGGCGGCGCCATGTTCGGCAATGCCCCGCGCGCGCTCTGGTCACGCTGGATGCAGCCCGATGCGGAGAACCGCATCGACCTCGGCTGCCGTGCCCTGCTGGTGCGCGACGGCGAGCGCAACGTACTGGTGGAGACCGGCATCGGCGCGTTCTTCCCGCCCGCCCTGCGCCAGCGCTACGGCGTCCAGGAAGAGCGCCACGTACTGCTCGACAGCCTCGCCGCGGTCGGCCTGGACGACGCCGACATCGACGTGGTGCTGCTCACCCACCTGCACTTCGACCACGCCGGCGGCCTGCTCGCCGCCTGGGAAGAAGGCCAGCCGGCGCGCCTGCTGTTCCCCAACGCGCATTTCGTCAGCGGCCGCCGCCACTGGCAGCGCGCGCGCCAGCCGCACCCGCGCGACCGAGCCTCGTTCGTGCCGGAACTGCTCGACCTGCTGCAGGCCAGCGGACGCCTGGAGCTGCTCGACGACGGCGAGCGCTCGGCGCATCTGGGCGAGGGCTGGCGTTTCCATTTCAGCGAAGGCCATACCCCGGGCCAGATGCTCCCGGAGATCGCCATGCCCGACGGCCCGGTGGTATTCAGCGGCGACCTGATCCCCGGCGCACCCTGGGTACACCTACCGCTGACCATGGGCTACGACCGCTTCCCGGAAGGCCTGATCGAGGAAAAGGAACGCCTGCTGGACAGCCTCATCGCCCGCAACGGCCGACTGGTCTTCACCCATGATCCGTGCGTCGCCATGGGCCGGGTGCGACGCGACGAACAGGAGCGCTACAGCCTCTACGACACCCTCGAGCGGGTCGAGAACCTCGAGGCCTGAGCGAAAGGCGCGGCCCGCCCCGGCGGCGGGCCGCGGGAATCAGGAACGCGCCTTGCGCGCGCCCTTGCAGCGCTCGATGCCGAGCCGGCAGATCCGCTCGCAGAGTTCGGCGAAACCGATCCCGGCCGCCGCCGCGGCCTGCGGCAGCAGGCTGGTGGCAGTCATGCCCGGCAGGGTATTGACCTCCAGGCACCAGAGCCGGCCCTGTTCGTCGAGGCGGAAGTCGGTGCGGCTGTAGCCGCTCAGCTTCAGCGCCCGGTGTACCTTCAGCGCCAGACGCTGGGCCTCGGCGGCGATCGCCGGCGGCAGGTCGGCGGGAAACACCTCGCGCACCGCGCCGGCCTGGTACTTGTGCTCGTAGTCGAAGACCTCCTGGCCGCCGAGGAGAATCTCGCCCACCGGCAGCGCCTGGTCGTCGAGCACCCCGACGGTGACCTCGCGGCCGGCGACGAAGCGCTCCAGCATCACCTCGTCGCCATAGCGCCCGGCCAGCTCGATGGCCGGCTGCAATTCGGCCTGGGAATGCACGATGGACAGCCCCACGGTGGAGCCCTGGCTGTTCGGCTTGACCACCAGGGGGAAGCCCAGTTGCTCGCGCACCGCCTCTTCCGAGGCCGGCGCCATCAGCCAACTGGCGGTCTCCACCCCGGCGGCGAGGAACAGGCGCTTGGCCACGTCCTTGTCCATCGCCATGGCGCTGGCCAGGTGGCCGCTGCCGGTATAGGCGAAACCACCGGCATCCAGCAGCGCCTGCAGGGTGCCGTCCTCGCCGGTGCCGCCGTGCAGGGCGAGGAAGAACACGTCGACCCCAGCCAGTTCGCCGGCGCTCAGCAGGCTCTGCTTGCCGCTGCGGATGATCGCCAGCGAGTCGGAGTCCGGCGGGACCTCCTTGACCTTGCTCGCCAGCAGGTGGCGCTCTTCCTCCGCGCCGAGCAGGCCGCTGGCGGTATCCACCGCCAGCACCTGGTGGCCGGCGCTGCGCAACGCCTGGATCACCTGCGCGCCGCTGGCGATGGAGACGTCCCGTTCCTCACTGCTGCCGCCGAAGAGAACGGCGACCTTCAACTTGTCCTGTCCCATGTTCCACCTGTCGTTCCAGTGCTGGAGGCAGAAAAGCACAACACAGGGGTAACTGAACAGAGACAGTCATCGTCGCGCGCAGCGAACGGCCTCCCTCAGCCGCGCAGTTCCTCGACCAGCGTGCGCAGCAGTTCGGCGGCCGGCAGCTCCCGCGCCAGCGCCGCGCCCTGGCCGGCCCACTGGGCGGCGAAATCATGGTTGCCGCGAGCCAGAGCGGCGGTCTGCAACGCTTTGGTCGCGTCGTAGACGAACGGATAGTCCGGCAAGGGCGGCACTCCAGGCGCGGCGGCATCGAAGAACATCCGGTTGGGCAGGCCGCGGGCGCTGCGCCCGGACATGGTCACGGTCAGCGCGGTGCGCGCCGCGCGCGGCCCCTTCAGCGCCTCGCGGTAGGCGGCGTTGGCCGAGGACTCCGGACAGAGGACGAAGGCGGTGCCCATCTGCACGGCGCTCGCGCCCAGCTCCAGGGCGGCGCGGATGCCCCGTCCGTCCATGATCCCGCCGGCAGCCACCACCGGTAGCGAACCGCGCGCCGCCAGCAGGCGGACCAGCGCCAGGGTGCCGATGGCGGCGTCGCCGCGCTCCGGCTCGAACACCCCGCGATGGCCACCGGCCTCGATGCCCTGGGCGACCACCGCATCGGCGCCGGCGGCCTCCACCAGAGCCGCTTCCTCCGGCGTGGTGGCACTGACCAGTACGCGGATGCCCGCCGCCTGCAACGCGCGAACCTGGTCGCGGGGCGGCGCGCCGAAATGGAAGCTGACCGCCGCCGGCCGCTCTTCCAGCAGCATCGGCAGCAGAGTCGGGTCTTCGAGGAAGCTCAGGTAGATGTTGTTCAGGCGCGCCGGCGGCTCGGCGCCGAACTCGGCGAACAGCGGCTTCAGGTAGTCCAGCCAGGCGCGCTCGCGGGCCGGGTCGGCCTGCCCCGGGCGGTGGCAGAACAGGTTGACGTTGAACGGCTTGTCGGTCAGCCCGCGCACCTCGCGGATCAGCGCCCGGCCCTTCTCGGCGGCGCTACCGGTGATGGCGATCGAACCGAGCCCGCCGGCGTTGGATACGGCGGCGGCCAGCGCCGGCGTGGAGACGCCGAGCATGGGTGCCTGGATGATCGGCTGCTGGATGCCGAGCAGGCGCGTGAAGCGGTCAGTCATGGCGATTCCCTCTCCCGGTCGGACGACACCGCGTCGGCCGACGCTTGACCAATATATCTTCATAAAAGAATATTTTTAACAATTCATTCTCATAAAGAGATAGATCGATGGACCTTTCCTCCCTCGAAATCTTCCGCGCGGTCGCCCACGAGGCCAGCGTCACCCGCGCCGCTCAGCAGTTGCAGCGAGCGCAGTCGAACGTCACCACGCGGATCCGCCAGCTCGAGGAGGACCTGGGCGTCGAACTGTTCCTGCGCGACGGCAAGCGCATGAGCCTGACCGAACGCGGCAGCGAATTCCTCGCCTACGCCGAGCAGTTGCTGGCTCTCGCCGACGAGGCGCGTCAGTCGATGCATCCCGCCGAGCCCGGCGGGCGCCTGCGCCTGGGCAGCATGGAAAGCACCGCGGCCAGCCGCCTGCCGGCGCTGCTGGCGAGCTATCACAAGGCCTGTCCGCGGGTCGCCCTGGAAGTCTCCACCGGCACCAGTCGCGCGTTGTTCGATGGGGTGCGGGCGCGGCGCCTGGACTGCGCGCTGGTGGCCGCCGGCCCGGGCTGGGCCGGCGAACTCGATGGCAGCGGCCTGCGCGGCGAGCCGCTGTTCCGCGAGGAACTGCTGATGATCCTGCCGGCCGAACACCCGCCGGTCCACGACGTCGCCGAGGTGCGCCTGCGCACCCTGGCCGGCTTCGCCCGTGGCTGCACCTACCGGCAACTGGCCGAGGACAGCCTGGGCACGCCGCTGACGGTGCAGGAAGTCGGCTCCTACCATGCGATCCTCGCCTGCGTCGCCGCCGGCGCCTGTGTCGGCGTGCTGCCGCGCTCGGTGCTGCAACTGCTCGGCACGCCGCCGCTGCGCAGCCTGCCCCTTGCCGAAGTAGACACCTGGCTGGTCTGGCGCGAAGGCTACGCGACCGCCGCCTTCGAACGCTGGCGCGGCGTGCTGGGCCAGGCCGGCGACTGAGCGGCCAGGGGCGAACCCAACGGCCTGGCTCCGGTCCAACCCCGAGCCATCAGAACAATAGCGAGCCAAGGAGTTGCCCATGAGAAGACTGCCCACCCTCTGCCTGCTGGCCCTCGCGCCGCTCACCGGCGTGGCGCCCCAGGCCCAGGCCGCCAGCCTCTACAACCTGCTGGTGGGGACCTATACCGAAGGCTCCAGCGAGGGCATCCAGGTATACCGCTTCGACGGCGCCGACGGCTCGGTGAAAGGCCCGCTGCGCGTGGCCCATACCAGCAACCCCTCGTACCTGACCTTCGCCCCGGACCAACGCACTCTGTTCGTGGTCAACGAGAACGGACGGGGCGGCAAGGGCGATACCGTCGGTCGCGCCACGTCCTACCGTTTCGATCCGATCAGCGGCCGCCTGCAACAGATCAGCCAGGTCCAGACCCTCGGCGATCATCCGACCTACAGCAGCCTCAGCCACGACGGTCGCTACCTGTTCGTCGCCAACTACTCGGTACAGCCGGAAGGCTCGGTGGCGGTACTGCCGGTGCGCGCGGACGGCTCGCTGGCGCCGGTGGTGCAGGTGGAGTCGCACCAGGCCAGCAAGGTGCATCCGCGCCAGGTTTCCGGTCATGTGCACTCGGTGGTGTCCTCGCCCGACGGCCAGTACCTGTTCGCCCCCGACCTCGGCGCCGACAAGGTATTCGTCTACCGCTACGCCCCGGAACAGGCCGAACGTCCGCTGCAGGCGGCCGATCCGGCATTCGTCCCGACCCCGCCCGGCAGCGGCCCGCGCCATCTGATCTTCAGCGCCGACGGGCGTTTCGCCTACCTGACCCTGGAACTGAGCGGCCAGGTGATGGTGTTCGCCCATGAGGGCAATGGCCGCCTGCGTCAGTTGCAGACCCACGACCTGGCGCCTGCCGGCTTCCAGGGCAAAGTCGGCGCCGGCGCCCTGCACCTGTCCGCCGACGGCCGCTTCCTCGGCGTGCTCAATCGCGGCGACGACAACCAACTGGTGACCTTCGCCGTCGACCCGGCCGGCGGCCAGTTGCGTTTCGTCGAACGGCGCTCGGTGGAAGGCACCGAGCCGCGCGAATTCGCCTTCTCGCCCGGCGGGCGCTTCGTCCTCGTGGCCAACCAGAACAGCGACCAGTTGCGGGTGTTCGCCCGCGATCCGCAGAGCGGCCAGGTGGGCAAGACGCTGCAAAGCGTCGAGGTGGGGTCGCCGAGCGATCTGCGCTTCGTGGCGGTGCCGTGACCTTGCACTCGGCCATCCGCCGATACGCCGCTGGGCCGGCGGATCGGCGCTAAGCGGTCATCCGCACCACGGAGCCAGACCCGAAGCCCGCCCTGGCTCCAAGGCCCACAGGCATGGAGCTTCCGCCCACATACGGCAAGTCCTGTAGGGCGAATAACGCGAGGGGCGTTATCCGCCGCTGTCCCGGAGAACCGGCGGATAACCGCAAGCGGTTATTCGCCCTACGGAACCAGGATCCGCCACGTAGAGGTTTGCCATGCTTGCCCTCCAGACGATGGGGTAGCTAACTCGCCCCGGCAGGAGGTCGAATCGTCGCGCAGCGGGTCGAGCGACAGTGATGCCGCGAAGGCGTCTCGCTCCAGGGGGAACCGTCGCGACGGGTTGCCCGCAAGCTACACCCAGGCCCTCCCCCAATAGTCCCCGCGACCAATCGTCAGCCCCTCATCCCACCGTCCCGCGACACCAACGAATCCACCTGCAACCCACGCCCAGCAAGGCCTATAGCGCTAATCACAGACGCCCTTGACCTCAACTTAACTTGAGGTTTTATAGTCCCCGCTGCGGTCATACCGCCCCGTTTCCCCAGGACCACGAACCGCCCCCACGGCCGCTTCGCGGCGCCGGATGGCGACCAGCACAAGGAACGACCCATGCAGCGCTTCATCGATAACTCGCTCGAAAGCAACTGGCTCTGGCTGACCGCCCGGATCTGCCTGGCCCTGATGTTCGTCGCCTCGGGACTGGCGAAGCTGTTCGACTATCAGGCCAGCCTGGAGGAAATGCGCGCCGCCGGCCTGGAGCCGGCCTGGCTGTTCAACATCGCCACCGCCGTGACCCTGCTGGCCGGCTCCGCGCTGGTCCTGCTGGACCGCAAGCTATGGCTCGGCGCCGGGGCGCTGGCGGTGTTCCTGCTGCTGACCATCCTCATCGTCCACACCTTCTGGAGCAAGACCGGCGTCGAAGCCAAGCTGGCGATGTTCTTCGCCCTCGAACACATCGCGGTGATCGGCGGCCTGATCGCCACGGCCATCGCCAGCGCGCAACGCCAGCGGCTGCGCCAGGACGTCTCCGTGGCCGCCACCTACCAGAAGGCCTGAGGCGATCATGCAGAAACCCGTCCTGATCGCCAGTGCCGCGCTCATCTGCGCGGCGGTTATCGGCATCGCCGTCTACGCCACCGGCTCGGCGAAGAAAGACGCCGGCGGTTTCGCCGGCTACCCGCCGGTAAAGGTCGCCCTCGCCTCGGTGGAGCGGCGGGTGGTGCCGCGCGTCTTCGATGGCGTCGGCGAGCTGGAGGCCGGTCGCCAGGTCCAGGTGGCCGCCGAAGCGGCAGGACGGATCACCCGCATCGCCTTCGAATCGGGCCAGCAGGTGCAGCAAGGGCAGTTGCTGGTGCAACTCAACGACGCGGTGGAACAGGCCGAGCTGATCCGTCTCAAGGCGCAGTTGCGCAATGCCGAGATCCTCCATGCCCGTGCGCGCAAGCTGGTAGAGCGCAACGTCGCCTCGCAGGAACAGCTGGACAACGCCGTCGCCGCCCGCGACATGGCGCTCGGCGCGGTGCGCCAGACCCAGGCGCTGATCGACCAGAAGGCGATCCGCGCGCCCTTCTCCGGCCAGCTCGGCATCCGCCGCGTGCACCTCGGCCAGTACCTCGGCGTCGCCGAGCCGGTGGCCAGCCTGGTGGATGCGCGGACCCTGAAAAGCAATTTCTCCCTGGACGAAAGCACCAGTCCCGAGCTGAAGCTCGGCCAGCCCCTCGAGGTCCTGGTCGACGCCTATCCGGGGCGCAGCTTCCCGGCGCGCATCAGCGCCATCGACCCGCTGATCGGCAAGTCGCGCACGGTGCAGGTCCAGGCCTTGCTGGACAACCCCGAAGGCCTGCTCGCCGCCGGCATGTTCGCCAGCATCCGGGTCTCGCGCAAAGCCGACGCGCCGTCGCTGAGCGTGCCGGAAACCGCGGTCACCTATACCGCCTACGGCGACACCGTGTTCGTCGCCCACCAGGACGGCGACCGGCCGCTCAGCGCCAAGCGCGTCTCGGTGCGGATCGGCGAGCGCTGGGACGGTCGCGTGGAAATCCTCCAGGGCCTCGCCGAGGGCGACCGGGTAGTGACTTCCGGACAGATCAACCTGAGCGACGGGATGGCCGTGGAACCGGTCAAGGAAGACACCCTGAGCAGTGCCGCGCCCCCCGTGCCGGTCGCAGGCCGCTGAAGGAACCCCGCGATGACCTTTACCGACCTGTTCGTCCGCCGGCCGGTGCTGGCGCTGGTGGTCAGCACGCTGATCCTGCTGCTCGGCCTGTTCTCCCTGGGCAAGCTGCCGATCCGCCAGTACCCGCTGCTGGAAAGCTCGACCATCACCGTCACCACCGAGTACCCCGGCGCCTCCGCCGATCTCATGCAAGGCTTCGTCACCCAGCCGATCGCCCAGGCGGTGTCGTCGGTGGAGGGCATCGACTACCTTTCCTCGACCTCGGTGCAGGGGCGTAGCGTGGTGACCATCCGCATGCTGCTCAACCGCGATTCGACCCAGGCGATGACCGAGACCATGGCCAAGGTCAACTCGGTGCGCTACAAGCTGCCCGAGCGTGCCTACGACTCGGTGATCGAACGCTCTTCCGGCGAGACCACCGCGGTAGCCTACGTCGGCTTTTCCAGCAAGACCCTGCCGATCCCGGCGTTGACCGACTACCTGTCGCGGGTGGTCGAGCCGATGTTCTCTTCCATCGACGGCGTGGCCAAGGTCCAGACCTTTGGCGGCCAGCGCCTGGCCATGCGCCTCTGGCTCGACGCCGACCGCCTCGCCGGGCGCGGCCTGACCGCCTCCGACGTGGCCGAGGCGATCCGCCGCAACAACTACCAGGCGGCGCCGGGGATGGTGAAGGGGCAGTACGTGCTGTCCAACGTGCGGGTCAACACCGACCTGACCAACGTCGACGACTTCCGCGAGATGGTCATCCGCAACGATGGCAACGGCCTGGTGCGCCTGCGCGACGTCGGTACCGTCGAACTGGGCGCCGCGGCCACCGAGACCAGCGCACTGATGGACGGCGACCCGGCGGTGCACCTGGGGTTGTTCCCGACGCCCACCGGCAACCCGCTGGTGATCGTCGACGGCATCCGCAAGCTGCTGCCGGAGATCCAGAAGACCCTGCCGCCGGATGTCCGCGTCGACCTCGCCTACGAGACTTCGCGCTTCATCCAGGCCTCCATCGACGAGGTGGTGCGGACCCTGGTGGAAGCGCTGCTGATCGTGGTGCTGGTGATCTACCTCTGCCTCGGCTCGCTGCGCAGCGTGCTGATCCCGGTGGCGACCATTCCCCTGTCGATGCTCGGCGCCGCCGCGCTGATGCTGGCCTTCGGCTTCAGCGTCAACCTGCTGACCCTGCTGGCGATGGTGCTGGCCATCGGGCTGGTGGTGGACGACGCCATCGTGGTGGTGGAGAACGTCCACCGCCACATCGAGGAAGGCAAGTCGCCGGTGGCGGCGGCGCTGATCGGCGCCCGCGAAGTGGCCGGCCCGGTGATCGCCATGACCATCACCCTGGCCGCCGTGTACACCCCCATCGGCCTGATGGGCGGCCTCACCGGCGCGCTGTTCCGCGAGTTCGCCCTGACCCTGGCGGGCGCGGTGATCGTGTCCGGGGTGGTGGCGCTGACCCTGTCGCCGGTGATGAGTTCGCTGCTGCTCCAGGCGCACCAGAACGAGGGGCGCATGGGCCGCGCCGCCGAGTGGTTCTTCGGCGGCCTGACGCGGCGCTACGGGCAGGTCCTGGAGTTCTCCCTGGGCCACCGCTGGCTGACCGGCGGCCTGGCATTGCTGGTGTGCATCAGCCTGCCGCTGCTGTATTCGATGCCCAAGCGCGAACTGGCGCCGACCGAGGACCAGGCCGCGGTGCTCACCGCGATCAAGGCGCCGCAGCACGCCAACCTCGACTATGTCGAACTGTTCGCGCGCAAGCTCGACCAGGTCTACACCAGCATCCCGGAAACCGTGAGCACCTGGATCATCAACGGCACCGACGGACCGGCGGCGAGCTTCGGCGGGATCAACCTGGCGGCCTGGGAAAAACGCGAGCGCGACGCCTCGGCGATCCAGTCCGAGCTGCAAGGCAAGGTCGGCGATGTCGAGGGCAGCAGCATCTTCGCCTTCCAGTTGGCCGCCCTGCCCGGCTCCACCGGCGGCCTGCCGGTGCAGATGGTGCTGCGCAGCCCGCAGGACTACCCGGTGCTCTACCGGACCATGGAAGAGATCAAGCAGAAGGCCCGACAGAGCGGGCTGTTCGTGGTGGTCGACAGCGACCTCGACTACAACAACCCGGTGGTCCAGGTCCGCATCGACCGCGCCAAGGCCAACAGCCTGGGCATCCGCATGCAGGACATCGGCGAGTCGCTGGCGGTGCTGGTGGGCGAGAACTACGTCAACCGCTTCGGCATGGAGGGCCGCTCCTACGACGTGATCCCACAGAGCCTGCGCGACCAGCGTTTCACTCCGCAAGCGCTGGCACGACAGTTCGTGCGCACCCAGGACGGCAACCTGGTGCCGCTGTCGACGGTGGTCCGGGTGGCGCTTCAGGTCGAACCGAACAAGCTGATCCAGTTCGACCAGCAGAACGCCGCGACCCTCCAGGCGATCCCCGCGCCCGGCGTCTCCATGGGCCAGGCGGTGGCCTTCCTCGACGACGTGGCGCGCGGCCTGCCGGCCGGCTTCAGCCACGACTGGCAATCCGACTCGCGGCAATACACCCAGGAAGGCAACACCCTGGTGTTCGCCTTCCTCGCCGCCCTGGTGGTGATCTACCTGGTGCTCGCCGCGCAGTACGAGAGCCTGGCCGACCCGCTGATCATCCTGATCACCGTGCCGCTGTCGATCTGCGGCGCGCTGCTGCCGCTGGCGCTGGGCTACGCGACGATGAACATCTATACGCAGATCGGCCTGGTCACCCTGATCGGCCTGATCAGCAAGCACGGCATCCTCATGGTCGAGTTCGCCAACGAACTGCAACTCCACGAGCGCCTCGACCGCCGCGCGGCGATCCTGCGCGCCGCGCAGATCCGCCTGCGGCCGGTGCTGATGACCACCGCGGCAATGGTCTTCGGCCTGGTGCCGCTGCTCTTCGCCAGCGGCGCCGGCGCCGCCAGCCGCTTCGGCCTGGGCGTGGTGATCGTCTCCGGGATGCTGGTCGGCACCCTCTTCACCCTGTTCGTGCTGCCCACCGTCTATACCCTGCTGGCGCGCAACCACGCGGAAGTCGACAAGAGCCCGCGCAGCCGGCAACTGGCCGAGGCCGATCTGCTGGTGAACAAGGCATGAAGCGCTCCTACCCGAACCTTTCGCGCCTGGCGCTGGCCCTGGCGGTCGGCACCGGCCTGGCCGCCTGCAGCGTCGGCCCCGACTACCAGCGTCCGCAGTCGCCGCCGCCACGCGTCGCCAGCGAGCACCTCGGCGAGTTCTCCGGCGAGCGGCGGGAAGCGCCCTGGTGGAGCTTCTTCGACGATCCGCAACTGGTGCGCCTGGTCGACCAGGCGCTGGCGCGCAACCACGACATCCGCGAGGCCCGCGCCAACCTGCGCAGCGCCCGCGCGCTGTTCGACGACCGCTGGCTCGACCAGTTGCCGCAGGTCACCAGCCAGGCCGGCTACAGCCGCAGCATCGAACAACAGCTGGACTACGACGGCGAGCCGCGCCGGCGCCTGGCGGAGAGCTACCGCGCCGGCTTCGACGCGCAGTGGGAAATCGACCTGTTCGGTCGCCTCGGCCGACTTTCCGACGCCGCCCTGGCCCGCGCCGAAGCGGCCGACGCCGACCTCCGGCTGGTACGCCTGAGCATCGCCGCCGACACCGCCCGCGCCTACTTCGAGATCCAGGGCTACCAGCGCCGACTGGACGTGGCGCGCGCCCAGGTGCGCAGTTGGCGCGACACCCTGGAGCTGACCCGCAGCAGCCTGCAACTGGGCAGCGGCCTGCCGGAGGACGTGGAGAACGCCCAGGCCAACCTGCTGCGCAGCGAAGCGGCGATTCCGCCACTGACGACCGCGCTGGAGAGCGCCCGCTATCGCCTCGACGTGCTGCGCGGCGAGGCACCCGGCAGCGGCGCGCCGATCCTCGACGGCGGCGCCGCCGCGCCATTGGCGAAGAACCTGCCGCTGGGCGACGTCGACCGCCTGATCCTCCAGCGCCCCGACGTAGTCAGCGCCGAGCGGCAACTGGCAGCGAGCACCGAAGACGTCGGCGCGGCCACCGCCGAACTCTATCCGCGCCTCGACCTGGGCGGCTTCATCGGTTTCTTCGCCCTGCGCAGCGGCGACCTCGGCAGCGCCTCGCGCGCCTTCGAACTGGCGCCCAGCGTCAGTTGGCCGGCGTTCCGCCTGGGCAACGTGCGGGCCCGCCTGCGCGCCGTCGAGGCGCAGTCCGACGCCGCGCTGGCGCGCTACCAGCGCTCCCTGCTGCTGGCCCAGGAGGACGTCGGCAACGCGCTCAACCAACTGGCCGAACACCAGCGTCGGCTGGTCGCCCTGTTCCAGTCCGCGACCCATGGCGCGAACGCCCTGGAGATCGCCAACGAACGCTACCGCGCCGGCGCCGGCAGCTACCTGGCGGTGCTGGAGAACCAGCGCGCGCTGTACCAGATCCGCGAGGAACTGGCGCAGGCGGAGACCGCCTCGTTCGTCAACGTCATCGCCCTCTACAAGGCGCTCGGCTGGGGCAGCGGCGACCTGGCGCCGGGCGCCGGCCAACTGGCCGCCGGCGAAACCGCCGGGGCCAACCGTTGAGAGTTCCGATTCAGGCCCTGGCAGCGACGATCATGCGGGTTTCCATCGGCAGGTCGACGATCCGCTCCACCGCGAAGCCGCCGCGCCCGAGCAGGTCGACCACCTCCTCGGTGGTGCGGTGACGGCCAGCGCAGGCCATGAACAGGTGCACGTCCCAGAGCACCGACATCGGCGACGGCTCGCTGGCCGAGATGGTCCGCTCGATCACCACCACCCGGCCGTCGCCGGCCATCGCCTCGCGGCAATTGCCGAGCAACCGCAGGCTGGCGGCTTCGTCCAGATCGCCGATGATCCGCGACAGCAGGTAGATATCGCCGTTGGACGGCACCTCTTGCAGCATGTCGCCGCCCACCAGGCTGACGCGCTCCCCTGCCAACAGGCTGGAGAGGTTGTCGCGGGCCACGCCGAGGGAACCCTCGCGGTCGAGCATCACGCCCCGGGCGCTGGGCTCGGCCTGCAGGATGGCCTTGGTCAATTCGCCGGAACCGCCACCGACGTCGACGAAGTTACGCCCGCGGAAATCCAGGAGCCTGGGGATCTCGTGGAAGGCCAGGTTGCTCGCCTTCATCGCCAGCAGGAAGCGCCGGCCGGCATCCGGGCAGCGCTTCAGGTAGCTGTAGAAGTCTTCGCCGAACGCCAGCTCGAAGCCTGGGGTACCGCTGAGCAGCGCCTCGCAGGCGGGCGTCCAGGCGGCGTGGAACTCCTCGCCGTAGAACAGCACCATGTCGCGGAAGGAGCCCTCGACATCCCTCAGCAGGTGGCTGGTGGGGGTATTGGCGTAGCCGTCGCGGGTATCGCCCTGGAAGATCTCGAAGGCCACCAGCAGGCGCATCAGTCGATGGATGCGCTCGGCATCGGAACCGACCGCGGCGGCCAGCGTCTCGTCGCTGTCGATCCCGCTCTCGATCAGATCGGCCAGCCCGAGGCGCGTAGCGACGTAGACGCAACGGGACTTCCATTCCCCGGTAACAACTTGTATCAAATTACGCGCAGCAGCAAGATTCGAATTATTCATCTTTTATTCTCTCTCGTTACACATTTCCGTAACCCGAGAAGTACCCAAGCGCTCTATTTCGCACTTCTTGCCCGCTCGGCGAGAAATACCGCAGAACACCCCGGTTCATTCGGAACTTTGAGAAAAAATGCGCTCATCCCCCGGATCAGCGCTCCCTGGATCTCGTTGCGGAAACAACCCTGGAACTTTCCAACTGCCTGTTCCAGAGCCTTTTCCTGCGTACCGAAAGAATAAAATTACAACTTGGCTACAACCTCCGGCATTGCAGGAAGCATCAGCTTAGCAATCCCGCATACCCTGTCTGGCACCTACCAGATCTTGTAGTTGAGCCGGTACGAGCGTTCTGTGTTTTATGCAATCCACATCAGCGACCAGGGATGCTGGCTATTTGAAACACTTCACGGAATGACGCTGAAAGTCTTCGCGACCTCGTCTGTCGCACCTTAACGAAAGCATTGCGAATCCATTACCGACAGGTTTCCAAAAGAAACCCGGGATGAAACTCCTATTGCCTTTCGAAAATTGGAAACGACAGGCGAACATATGTAACGCGAAATTTCACCCTACGTATAAACAATGCGCCCAGCGAATATCGCTCCCTTACCGAGCGACGAACTCCTGCGCGCCAGCGAATAACCGATGCCGCGAGGGAAAAATTTCTCCGGCATACCTGCAGAGCCCTCTCGGAGGCGGCGCATGAACGGTCAGCGGCACAGGGAAACACCCCTCGACATCGAGCGTCTGCGGCGCCTGAATCGCGCCACGGTGGAGCGCTACATGGCAATGAAGGGGGCCGAACGGTTACAGCGGCACAGCCTGTTCGTCGAGGACGGCTGCGCCGGCAACTGGACCACGGAAAGCGGCGAACCCCTGGTTTTCCGGGGCCATGAGAGCCTCAGGCGGCTCGCCGAGTGGCTCGAGCGCTGCTTCCCCGACTGGGAGTGGCACAACGTGCGGATCTTCGAGACCGAGGATCCGAACCACTTCTGGGTCGAGTGCGACGGGCGCGGCAAGGCGCTGGTCCCGGGGTATCCGCAGGGCTATTGCGAGAACCACTACATCCATTCCTTCGAACTCGAGAACGGCCGGATAAAACGCAATCGCGAGTTCATGAACCCGATACAGAAACTGCGTGCATTGGGAATAGCCGTTCCGCAAATAAAACGTGACGGTATTCCCACTTGAATGACATCTACCGCCAAGGAGCATTGACGATGCCTGATACGACAAATCCAATCGGTTTCACCGATGCCAACGAACTTCGCGAAAAGAATCGCGCCACCGTCGAGAAGTACATGAATACCAAAGGCCAGGATCGCCTGCGCCGCCATGAACTTTTCGTCGAGGACGGCTGTGGCGGTTTATGGACCACCGATACCGGCTCGCCCATCGTCATTCGTGGCAAAGACAAACTTGCGGAACATGCCGTCTGGTCATTGAAGTGCTTTCCCGATTGGGAGTGGTACAACATAAATATATTCGGAACCGACGACCCCAATCATTTCTGGGTCGAATGCGACGGTCACGGCAAGATTCTTTTCCCCGGATATCCCGAAGGTTATTACGAAAACCACTTCCTGCATTCCTTCGAACTTGAAGACGGCAAGATCAAGCGCAACCGCGAATTCATGAACGTCTTCCAGCAATTGCGCGCCTTGAGCATTCCGGTCCCGGAAATAAAACGCGAAGGCATTCCCACTTGATCGAAACGATATCTCCTGCCGAAGGGGGACCCACCATGGACGATCTATTGCAACGCG
>NZ_JAEMVM010000023.1:0-90940 GCF_016463925.1 Pseudomonas sp. P20
GCCTTGCACACCATGCAAGGCCAGGGTGCCAGCGTGGTGCGGGACAACGCCGCGAGTTCGACTGCATTGGGAGTTGAGGTTGGGCTGGCCATTGATGGAGGGTTGGCAGGGGCAGGCAAGGGCGTCGTTACGGATGGTCCGAAAGAAATACCTAAAGACTTAGGCAAGGTTTCTTTTGATGCGTCTAATGGTGTGGGAACTATTTATTCCCCCAGAGTCACCTTGAATTCCGGTGAGATAATATTTGATGGGTTCTCTGTAGGTACTTCGAAGGGACTCATTGGCGTCGGGGCTGATGGGGCGGCAGAATTGGTCGGGCCATTGAGAAAAATGCTCTCTTACTCTCAGTCCCAAGGCGCGCAGACAATTACCTTGAAGGGGCACTATGCATCCGAGCAAGGATCGATGTTAGGAACCGGCAGCGTTAATAATGTGAATCAAAAATTTTCCTTTAGTTTTCCCGCAACTACTGATGGGTTGAAAGCGTTCTTGAAGGAGCTCGGGAAGTGAAAATTCGTCGGTCTATTGAAAAAAGAATGAAGGATTTGGAGGGTTCAGGGCGAGGATGTTTTTATGAGAGGGAAGAAGAGGGGCAGATTTTGTTCTCCACCCACCTTGAAGAGGGGAGGCTGGATATATATATAAATGGGTTCGCTTTTGGGGTGGAAGGGAGGATGCGAAAGCTTCTATTTTCAGAGGTTGTTCGCATTGTTAGTCATTTGAGTATTGAGATGTTTTCAAGCGCTGGAGATCAGGGTGACTTGGATTTTTACGTTCCTTTAGATGTTGAGTGTGAGTCTCTTAATGTTACCTTGTCAGTGCCGTTTCTGGCTTACTCGAATATTATGAATATCCTGCTTGGACTTAGAGAAGACTGGATTAAACGAGACTATTCTGATGGCTAGTTGGTGCAAGAGCGACTTTAAATGCCGACTTGATTGTTAACTTGGTAAGCAGCCAAGGGCACAGCATATTTTGCTGGAGGATGCTGCTGGCGGAGGAAATCTGTGGCCGGGAGCCTCAGGAAGAACAGCTTTCCCTGCCTCTCTTTTTGAGCATAAAGGAGCAGATTTACTTTCGCTACTCTAGAAATAAAAGGTAGATAGGCTTTCCTCGTTCAGTAATTCCCTGTTCTTTAATAATTTACTTTTTCGATTTTAAAAGAAAAGCACTGACCTCCCTTTCGCTACTTCCGCAGAGTCCTGAACCTCCGGCCCCGCCATCCCTGGCGGGTCGCTCGCCGGGGCAACGTATGCGTTGCCTGGAGAAGAAGGGCCTGCTGACCATGAGTTCGCAGTTGATCGGCGTGCTGGCAGCTTCGACGCAGGGCGATGCGGACGCCAAGAGCTTGCAGACGGGAGCCTGGGTGGCGGGGAATGCCACCCAACACAACTACCTCAGTCATTGGCAGGAGGAGAAGAAGCGGCAGGAGGTCGATGGCTGCAAAGACAAACAGCTCTGCAAAACCGGAATAGAAGCCAAATGGGCAATTATTTCGGCCCAGCAGGATGTCGGTATCGTCGTAGGTGTTGGAGGAGGCATCGGTCTTTCGACAGCTGAAACCGCAGTGGGTGTTTATGAGCTGGTCAAGAACTGGAGGGAAACCTATGCAGCTCTGGAGCAGTTGGCCACTTCGCCAGAGTTTCGGCAGCAGTTTGGCGATAACTACCTGAAGGGGCTGGAAGAGCGCGCCGCATTCTTGACCCAGGCATACGAGGATGCCGGCTGGCAAGGTTCGGTCACAGCTGGTGTCGAGGGCGGTAGGTTCGCTGCGGAACTTGTTGGCGTTCTGACGGCAGTGAAAGGTGGCGCGCAGATAACCGCCAAGCTGCCAACAGCAGCCAAGAACCTGGTCAACGCGATTGCGGAGTCACCGGTTTCCGGTAGTATGAGTTCGCAGCTCGGGGCAGTGGGGGACTTGGGTAGGCTGGGTGGGGGTGCAAAAGCGACTGCGACGGTGATCGATACCGCTCCGATGGCCCAGCGGGTCATGGATGTTCGAGCTGGATTGCCGTCTAATTTAAGGCGCAGTGGTAATGTAGCTATCGCAGAAATAGATATTCCCGGAATACCTAGGCAGATGGCTGCGCACAGCCAAGTCTCTGATGCCGGTAAAGGGCTTATTGGCTCTGGAAGTGGAAATTTTGTGGCTCAATCTGTACCCAACAAGGCCGGAGATATGGTTTATCGGGGAATAGATACGGAATACAAAATACTAGACAATATTGCTGATCAATTAGGAAGCAACACCTCCGCAAGAGGGACTGTAAATATTCTAACGGAGAAAGCAGCTTGCGCAAGTTGTCTGAACGTGGCTGAGCAGTTTAAGGCGAAGTATCCCAATATCACAGTTAATATTCTTGATAATCAGGGCGTTATGCTCCGTCCGCCGAGGAAGACGCCGTAATGGAAGAACGTGTGACTTATGGAGAAATCCGGGCTTGGTTTCTGGGCAGCTATTACAACTATTGCAGGGTCAAACTCAACCACCAAAGCCCATGGGTTGAGGGAGAAAGTGAAGTAGGCTATGCCTACAGTGAGCTTGAAAACTCCTTTGATTTGCCTATTGAGAAATTAATGTTGGAAGTTTTAGCGCTTATTCTCTCGGCGGGCAGGTCTTCGGATAAAGTTAAGAGATATCATCTTGATATTATTCATGGATTGCTAAAGGAGATCAAGCTGTCTTCTGTTCTGGATGATTTGCCTTCTGATGAGGCAGCAGAGCTAAGAGACGATCTCAGAGTGTTAGGTCTTTATTAATTAGCCCAGGGCGGGTTATTTACTTGGTGCAAAAGGAACTGCTAATTTCCCGGAAGGGATGAGCTTCAATCCCAACATCAAGAATCACCTCAGCAATTTTGATGGCCTGACGCAGAAGAGTGGGATTATAGCATAAAGGGGACAGATTTATTTTCCCTACTCTAATTCTCTGAGCAGGGAGGCTCCAGTGCAGACGCCGTAAGGAGGCTCCGCGAAGCCTAGGCAGAGGCGAGTGGTTCTACTGAACTATCCGTTTCACGTGGTTCAGTGTGGGTAAGATCGGCAGTGGTATACAGTGGGAATGAGAAATATAAATACTAGCCAAAACTAGAGTAGGAGGAATAAATCCGTCCCCTTTTTGCTTATACTCTCATGACGAGTTTTTGAAGGAGTTTGGGAGATGACTCAGTGGCAATTGTTAGCTGATGATTTGTGGGGGGGTGAAAAAAATATATGCTTTTTTGTTCATTCTGGTGCGTGCTTCTGGGTTGTGGATGATAAGTTCAACTTCATCTTGGATGCGGAGAAGGACTATCGTGCATACCTTGATAAGGGTCATATAACTCAGGAGCAATATGCGTCGGCATGCATGACGTTTAGAGGTGGGGTGCTTAAACTTACTGCTGAGAATTTTTTGAAATATTTGAGGGCGGAGGAACGGTGGGTGTTGTCGCGGCAAGACCTAAAAGATATGTTTGTGTGCGGGCTTGATATGAGCGAGTCTTTGCATGGAAGAATTGAAGGTTACTATCTTTCTGGTGTTGAGTTGAGTGCAAGCTACTTTCATGACGCTAATACTGTTGCCTCTAGGCTTCCAATGTTCTATGTGAATTTCGATCGCAAAATTTACATGCATATGGACTGTAATCGGGCGCATGAAGAATTGGCTTACTCAGACTGGCTTGCTAAGTGTTCGGATTTTTGCCATTTAGTACCCGACAGGGAGAGGTATTGGGTTTTAGAGGGTATGGATTATTGGAAGTATAGATTTTTGCAATCGGCATAAGATGCAAAAGGAACTGCGAATACTGCTGAAGCCTCTATTCAAGTTCCTGGACGTGTTCAGTCACGTGTTAACTTGATGGCCGGTGGCAAGATGCGGGTTGAGCGAATAAAAGCATAAAGGGGACAGATTTATTTTCCCTACTCTAATTCTCTGAGCAGAGAGGCTCCAGTGCAGACACCGTAAGGAGGCTCCGCGATGCCCTAGGTAAGGGCGATTGGTTTAGCGAGTTATTCGCTTTGAGTGGTTTGACGTGGGCGGTTGCTGAAATTATAGTAGTAAAAATAAATCTGTCCCCTTTTTCCTTTAATAACGACTACTCCGGGGGTTGTTAAGTGAAATTAATTGGAAGCCTTGCGGAGCAATCTTGTCGTGAAGAGCTATCTAAGTCATGGGGCGGGCTTAGAGAATCGGGAAATCAGTTGTTCTCTATCTTGGCGGACAGGCTCGGCTTGATTGGTAGCGCATTTGTGTTGAGTTGGACGCCTGAGCAAGCTGAGGATTTATATACGATCCTAGTTAATGAGAGTGAAGTGGTTTGGCTTGAGGTTTCAAGGTCTAATGGGGAGGTAGTGGACTTTCAAACTACTAGTGTGAAGGAGTACGAGAGGTCGCTTCGTTCACGACAGAGTAGGATCAAATTGGCGGTTGCTCTTGATTTAGCACGTCAGCATTGAAAAGCCCCGGCCTTGCCGGGGCTATTTATTTCACTCTGCGGTAATCACCAAGCAGCCCTGCATGACTCTGATTCTGACTTTCTCGTTGACCTCGAATCCAGCCAGCGAATAAAGGGGACGGATTTATTTTCACTGCTCTAGAACTAAAAGGTAGGTAGATTTTCCCCGTTCAGTAATTCCCTGTTCTTTAAAAATTTACTTTTTCGATTTTAAAAGAAGAGCACTGACCTCCCTTTCGCTACTTCCGCAGAGTCCTGAACCTCCGGCCCCGCCATCCCTGGCGGGGCGCTCGCCGGGGCAACGTATGCGTTGCCTGGAGAAGAAGGGCCTGCTGACCATGAGTTCGCAGTTGATCGGTGTGCTGGCGGCTTCGACGCAGGGCGATGCGGACGCCAAGAGCTTGCAGACGGGAGCCTGGGTGGCGGGGAATGCTACTCAGAACAACTATATTGAACACTCGGATGTTCTGGCTTTTGCCGAAGACATGAGGTCTTGCGGCAAAGACGAAGGTTGCCAAAAGGACAAGTGGGAGAAAGAAAGGTACAGCGACGAAAGTAAACTCAATGTACAGGAGGCCCAAAATACCTATGGTCCGCTGAGAGCAAAGGAGAAAAGGCTCCAAATCGTCGAGAGCATGGACACATTGGTGTCCATCCAGTGCGTGACGTCGCGATGCGAGTCGTACAAGACGGAATTGTTGGAGCAATCAGTCGATAGCTATATACACCTGAGCAAGGTCCTCGATGAATGGGCGCCGACGCTGGACCGATTGGCGCTTATCGGAGGTGCTGCTGCAGGTAAGCAGATAGACTCGAAAGTCAAACGTCCGGGTATGCCGGAGCCTGTAGAGCTTGCGCAGGTTCAGAAGGCTGTGGATTATCTTGCAGCCCTAAAAGCGACTGGGGCATCAGGAAAACCGCTGGTTTCAAAGGGCTCAGAGGTGACCCCTGAAGTTATTCAAAAAGCATTGCAGGGTGATCGTGTTATTACTGCGCAAGGCGCTGTGTCATTACCTGCGGTGCAAAGATATGTTGATCGGCTTCTTAAGGGCGATGTTGCCCCGGCAATAAAAATGGATGGCAATGTGATTGTTGATGGGAATCATCGTTATATCGCAGAAAAAATATTAGGGTGAAATCTAGATGTGACACCGGGGTCTTTATCTCCTAATAAAGTCCATCAAACCAAACCTGTGTCTGAGCTGAAGATAGATCAAGTGGATTGGGGGAACAAATGATAACTATTTTTTTTGAAACTGGTGAAGAGCTGGATTTGCCTTTGGCTAGTTTTGCTAAGTCAAACTTAAGTGGGCTAGAGCTGCATCGGGCAATTTTTGATGGTTTAGATCTTTCAGAGGCTGATTTTACTGCCTCAAATTTGAGGAACGCTTCTTTTAATCATGCTCTGTTGGGTGGTGCTGTAATGAATAGTGCAGCGCTTATGAATGCAAGTTTTGTTGATGCTATAATGAAAGGTGTAAAGCTTGTGGATGCTATGGCGGCTTATGCTGATTTTTCAGGGGCAGATCTTTCCATGGCTAGTCTAAAAAATGCTGATATAGGCGGTTCTAATTTCATAAATTCCAATTTGCGAGATGTTAATATTGATGTAGCGAGGATAGATGGCGCTGTTTTTCGGGGTGCCATATATAATGATAGAACGATTTGGCCTAAAGGATTTATTCCGGAAAATTTTGGTGCGATTAAAGGCTAATTTGACAGGGCCGTAAAGGGGCCGTAAAGGGGCCGCAAAGGGGCCGCAAAGGGGCCGTAAAGGGGGGGGTTCCCTGCTCTAATGCTCTGAAAAGGAGGCTCTAGACGCCGTAAGTGAATAAAGGGGACAGATTTATTTTTCGGTGTTTATGAGCTGGTCAAGAGCTGGAGGGAAACCTATGCAGCTCTGGAGCAGTTGGCCACTTCGCCAGAGTTCCGGCAGCAATTTGGCGATAACTACCTGAAGGGGCTGGAGGAGCGCGCCGCATTCTTGACCCAGGCATACGAGGATGCCGGCTGGCAAGGTTCGGTCACAGCTGGTGTCGAGGGCGGTAGGTTCGCTGCGGAACTTGTTGGCGTTCTGACGGCAGTGAAAGGTGGCGCGCAGATAACCGCCAAGCTGCCAACAGCAGCCAAGAACCTGGTCAACGCGATTGCGGAGTCACCTGTTTCCGGTAGTATGAGTTCGCAGCTCGGGGCAGTGGGGGACTTGGGTCGGCTGGGTGGGGGGGCAAAAGGAGTTCAAAAACTTCCTGAACTCGGTGGGGTTGATACGTTTCTTAGCTCTCAAGCAGCAAATTTAAACAAGAAGTTGGGTGCGAAAATAGGTGAGGGCAGACTGCCTTACGAGGCCAGTCGCGCTGGTGTTGAGCAGGCCAAGCTAGCAGTTAAAGAAACATTGGAGAACGCTACCGCTGTTAGTGACATAATTCCTAAGTCGGCTGTCCGAGGGGATTATGACCTTGTTCATGTTTACAGCTCTAAAACTAATAGCACTGTTAGCCTACGAGTGTTGCCCGGCGGCAAATATGAATTCGACACTTTGATTTCAGAGAAATCCTCAAAATTTTAGTCGCGGGGTTTGGCCTTATGATCATTGGTGAGAAGATTTTTGAGTTTAGATTTCGGTCGTTCTTTATGTCGGGGTCTTTGGTTTGTAAAATGTTGGTTCTGTTTCTTAGGTTTTCAAGATCGGGGTGGGTTTCATTAGATATTGGGGAAGGTGTGTTAAGGATTTTGTCTTTTGGCTCTGAACCAAAGCTGTTGGGGCTGGATGAGATTTCCGATGACTTTGCGTACCCGATCCAGAGTTCGAATGAATTGGATAGATATTTTGGCAAGGACCTGCTTGCTGTTTACAAGTATCTTATTTCGGATGTGGAAGATAGTTGTGTCGGCGTGTATTTCGATTTTGGAGATTGTGGTTTTAGCGTTTTGGAGTCAGAGGATAACTTGTCCATAGTTGATGGCGTGGTTAGAGTTTCAGATGACGTGGCTTTATCTAAGTTAGAGATTTAGATGGGGCAAAAGCAACAGGCGGGAAGCCCACCGTTGAGCTGTTCGGCGGGAAGAATGCGCAGACTCTCGGCGCAATAAACGTAGATATCCGCGCCGATATTCAGACCATAAAGGAGACCATAAAGGGGACAGATTTATTTTCCCTACTCTAATTCTCTGTAAGAATAAAGGGGACAGATTTATTTTTCGGTGTTTATGATCTGGTCAAGAGCTGGAGGGAAACCTATGCAGCTCTGGAGCAGTTGGCCACTTCGCCAGAGTTCCGGCAGCAATTTGGCGATAACTACCTGAAGGGGCTGGAGGAGCGCGCCGCATTCTTGACCTAGGCTTACGAGGATGCCGGCTGGCAAGGTTCGGTCACAGCTGGTGTCGAGGGCGGTAGGTTCGCTGCGGAACTTGTTGGCGTTCTGACGGCAGTGAAAGGTGGCGCGCAGATAACCGCCAAGCTGCCAACAGCAGCCAAGAATCTGGTCAACGCGATTGCGGAGTCACCTGTTTCCGGTAGTATGAGTTCGCAGCTCGGGGCAGTGGGGGACTTGGGTCGGCTGGGTGGGGGTGCAAAAGGAACTACTCCCACTGTAACTGCCGAAGGGCGTATTGGTAACTCTGTATTTACCGACGTTAACCAAACTGCCAGGCCTGCCGCTCAAGCGAATCCCAATCAGCCGACTTTGATTGCGGACCGAGTGGATGCAAAGATTGCGGCTAATGGAAAACCTCACCCGAATGGAAATATGGCGGATGCTCATGCCGAAATTGGAGTTATTCAGCAAGCATATAATGCAGGGAAAACCACTGGTGCAGATATGGCCTTGAAGGTTGAAGGTAAAGCTGTTTGCAGCTATTGCCGTGGTGATATCGCGGCAGCGGCAGAAAAGGCTGGTTTGAACTCTCTACAGATAAACGAAGTGACTACAGGAAAAACTCTATATTGGAAGCCTGGTATGCGGTCTTTGAGGGAGCTTGAATGATGGCTGCTTTCTCGCTGTCTTGGGTTTTTGGCGTGGGTGCTCAAGCTAAGGGGGGAAGGAATAGATTTCCCTCTTGGGATGATGTCCTCTCTTGTCTAGAGCTAATCAGAGAAGGTAAAGGTTCGGTCACTCTTGAACTTATTTCCAAGACGGCTGTGGGGCCGCAGTCGCTACAAGTACAGTCTGAAGGCGGAAAGTATGTCGTCTCTTTGGGGGAAGACGATGGGGTGGACTATATTGTTCGATCTTATAGAAATTTAAAGCTGCAAGGCATACCCTTCGAAGTGTTGGGGGATGTTTGGGATGGCGTCTTGATATGCGATGAATTTTCTATACTGAAAAATATATTTGAAGAATTCTTCCTAACAGGTGACGTCAGTAAGGAGCTTCTCAATTAAGATTTTTTCTTAATAAAAACTCCAGCCAAGACCATAAAATGTGATAGCTATGACTTGATCTGACATTATTGTTGCTCGAAGAGAGCGAAAGACCATAAAGGGGACAGATTTATTTTCCCTACTCTAATTCTCTGAGCAGAGAGGCTCCAGTGCAGACACCGTAAGGAGGCTCCGCGATGCCCTAGGTAAGGACGATTGGTTTAGCGAGTTATTCGCTTTGAGTGGTTTGGCGTGGGCGGTTGCTGAAATTATAGTAGTAAAAATAAATCTGTCCCCTTTTTCCTTAGAGTCGGTTGAAATAACCGGTGCGAAGGTTTCCAATAAAATCACAGATGCTCGTTTCCCTGGGATTGTTGAGTACAGCTATCAGTTGCCTAGAACTAACACTAAGGGCGAATTTATTGGTGGGTATAAGTCTGTATCCACGAAAACGACTTACGACCCCAAAATTCTGCCAGATAGTAAAGTGGCTGATATGTCTAGTCGCGCGGCAGTCCAGGCGGAATCTGTATTCAAAGCCAATCCGGCCTTGAGGGAAACTAGTATCAAGGTTGATGGCTATTACTTCCAGGTGACACGTAACAGCAAGACTGGCGAAATAACAAATTCCTTCATCGCTATGCCTCCGAGGATAAAATGATGGCTTGTTTGTCTTGGCTTGAAAAGCTCAAGGAATCATTCGCTTCCACTGGTCTGGACTATGAAGACCTATACGAGATAATAGAGGCATCTATAACGAGGAAGAGGACTAACTTCCCTGCGTTTATAAATGAGGCTTCGAAGGGGGTTGGCTTCTCTGTGGGTGAGGGACATTTCTACTCTCTTGATCAGGACTGGGATGATCCTGAAGAGTTTAATGAGGTCAGTTTCTTTTTGGGGGAAGTGGAGACCTCAAGTATTCCACTGCTCGACTATGTTTTTTTGATGAAGATTGCAGCCGATGTTTATTCTGATTTCTTCCCCGAGGAGAGGGATAGTGTTCTAAGTTCGGCTAGAAAATTGGAGGAGCGTTACTCAAAGAGATTCCCGGTCTAGCCGGGGGTTCTTATTTCACTCTAGTAAAGGGGCGAATAAAGGGGTAGATTTATTTTCCCTGCTCTAATTCTCTGAGCAGGGAGGCTCCAGTGCAGACACCGTAAGGAGACTCCGCTATGCCTAGGCAGATGCAAGAGGTTTTACTGAACTATCCGCTTCACGTGGTTCAGTATGGGTAAGATCGGCAGTGGTATTATATAGTGGGGATGAGGAGTAAGCACTAGCCAGAACTAGAATAGGGAAAATAAATCTGTCCCCTTTTCCGATCGGGCTGGGTATGACGTTGAGCAGTTACCAAATATAAAGAAAAATTCAGCTAACCCCGACCTTAAGATAAATGGAGAGTTTGCAGATGTATTCTCTTCCAGAGCCAATAGTCCGGTTTCAGTGCTAATGACTGTGACTGAAAAAGTCGAGAAGCAGGCTCAGAATATTGTAGTGAATTTGGCTGATTCCCCATTGACCTTCAAGCAGATAGAAAATGCACTGAGCGTTAAGCCAGTCGATGGTTTGAAGAATTTGTATCTTCTGAAAGACGGTCAGTTTAAGGTTATTGAGGTTGGGCGATGAGCATAACAATGGCGCTTGAAATTCAAGTTGGAGCGACTCTGGAGAGTATAGCTAGCACTCTGTCGTCTTTGGGGGAGAGCAGCAGTCTGGGCGATACTAGATTGGACGCAAATTTCGAGAGTTCAGGTTGTCAGTTTTCGGTTCGTAGTTTGGAGCAGCCTGAGGGGGTCGTGGCTGAAGGATGCTCCATGAGCTGGAAAGTTGGTTTGAGAGGGGCGTTTCATTGTCGAGGAAGTAATCTTTCTGAAAGTTGGGTTGATATAAAGTTATTTCTTCAGGAGTTATCATTGAATATTGAATTTGGCTTTGTCTTATCGTTTCAATATGAAAGTATTTACGCTATTAGGGATTCTGATGGGTTGTCTTTTAAGAGAAGTATGATCGATTGAATGGCTGCAAAAGGGCCAAAAGCAACTGCAGTTCCCCAAAGCGAATAAAGGGGTCAGATTTGAATGGCACTTACTTAAGCGCTAAGCGACTGATTCAGAAAAGAAAGGCTGCTCTTGGTCTACGGTGATAGTTGCGAACACACACCGAGCCCAAGGAGCAGCCCAGATGGGCATAAAGGGGACAGATTTATTTTCCCTACTCTAATTCTCTGAGCAGGGAGGATCCAGTGCAGGCGCCGTAAGGAGGCTTCGCAAGCATAAAGGGGACGGATTTATTTTCCCTACTCTAATTCTCTGAGCAGGGAGGCTCCAGTGCAGACGCCGTAAGGAGGCTCCGCGAGGCCTAGGCAGAGGCGAGTGGTTTTACTGAACTATCCGCTTCACGTGGTTCAGTGTGAGTAAGATCGGCAGTGGTATACAGTGGGAATGAGAGATATAAACACTAGTCAAAATTAGAGTAGGAAAAATAAATATGTCCCCTTTTTTCGCTCCGGTTGCATGTGAGTACGTATCTAATGGTGAGCAATCCCCTCTTCTATAGAGACGTAATTTTCCGTAATTCTCAGTTCCTGCAGATGGGCCGCTAATGTATATATAGTCAAATCTGCAGTCGCGAGTTTTACTTGAGACGTATTTTGTCCTGATTTCCGTAATTGCTATCTGGCCACCGGCCCCAGGCCTTTCATAAGAATCCATTTTGCGCTGTTCTGCATAGTAATTACATAGTTCGCTAGGGGTTTTTATTTTTTTGTCTTCAGTGCCAACACCATGCCAGTAAATTTCCGCCGTTGCGGCTTGAGAGATAGATAGGAATGCAAGGAGTTGCAAGGTTTTCAGTTTGAATTGCATGGTTCGAAATAATTTCTCAGGGTTATGCGTTGAGTATCTGATAAACAAGATGAACATCCTCCGGCTCCAACCGATACAACTCCTCATCCGGTTCCATGCACAGCCGGCATCCGAGTCTCATATAAAAATCCACCGTGTTCTGCGACGGCGTAGCCGAAACGTAGAGCGCGCTGGCGCCGAGGTGGCGGGCCTGGGTGGCGGCGAGGTGGAAGAGGTGGGCGCCGAGGCCGCGGCGGCGGTAGGCGTGGCTGAGGTGGAGGAACTTCAGTTGCAGCCAGTCGCGCTCGGGGCCGAGGCGGTGTGGGTCGAGGACTACCGCGCCGATCAGGCGGCCCTGGTCGAACAGGCCGAGGAACCAGCCGCCGCGGTCGAAGCAGTCGAGCAGGATCGGCGTGTAATGCTCGGCCTCGCCCTCCGGCCAGCCGCGCATGTCGTAGAACTCGGGGCGCAGCACCAGTTGGCCGGCCTCGACGGAATACAGGTGTTCGATCACTTCGCTGCGGTCGATCTCCCAGACCAGGGGGATTTCGTCGCGGCGCAGCAGGCGTTCTTCGGTCATCGTGGTTTCCTTGCGCTGAGGCCGTACATCAGCGGCAGGCGCGGACGATCGGCGGGCGGCAGCATGCGTCCGCCGCCGCCGTCGCGCATGCCGTCGAAGCCGGCCCAGCCGTTGGCGTAGGGGTATTCCTCCAGCCGTTCGAGTTGCAGGCCGGCGCCGAGCAGGGCGCCGATCACATCGGCCAGGCCCCACTGGAACTCGTAGCTGGGATGAGGGTTGCTGAAGTTCTCGACGCCGGCGTGGTAGCCGGAGGGCGCCAGGCTGGCGCCGGACTCGGCGACATAGTCGCTGACGCCGCTCTCGGCGATCGGCTCGCGGCTGAAGTAGTCGTAGGCCGGTTGCCAGTGTGGGTCGAAGTACAGGGCGAAAGGATGGAACTCCACCAGGACGAAGCGCCCGCCGGGAACCAGCACCTGGGCGATGCCGTCGGCCCAGCGCTTGAGGTCGGAGAGCCAGACCAGCGTGCCGTAGGAGGCGAAGACCCGTTCGAAGCGTTCGCCGCGGGTGGCGGCGACGGGCAGCCAGCGGAGGATGTCGTCGCGCTGGAAGTCGGCGGCGATGCCGCTGTCGCGGGACAGCTGGCGGGCGAAGTCGATGGCGCTGTCGGCGATGTCGACCCCGGTGACGCGGGCGCCAAGGCGCGCCAGGCTCAGGCTGTCCTGTCCGGCGTTGCATTGCAGATGCAGCAGGCGCAGGCCGTCGAGATGGCCGAGCAGTTGCAGTTCCTCGGGATAGAGCGTGGAACCGCCGTTGCGGAAGAAGGCGGCCTGGTCGGCCTTGTGGCTGTTGTGCGCCCGGGTGGCGGCGTTCCACGACAGCCGGTTGGCCTCGTGCAGGTCGGATCTCATGGTTCGACTCCTTCCCTGGAGTGCGCCACCGCGCGGATGGCGGGTCCGGGGGATTACATGTCCTTGATGCTGCGCACCTGGTCCTTGTTGACGCGGGTGCGCTTGCCGTCCAGTTGCTCCAGTTCGTAGAAGCCGGAACTACGATCATAGCGCGGGGTATCCACCGCCTGGATCTCGCGGCCATCGTTGAGGGTGACGATGGTCGGGGTGGAGCAGCCGGCCAGGACGGCGAATGCGGACGAGAGCAACAGGGCGGGCAGCAGACGGGAGGTCATCGGAATTTTCCTTCGGACGGTTTTCGAGGCGGCGGATTCTACTCCAGTCGCGGCGCAACCGCTCTAGCCTGGATCACAGCGGCAAATTTCCGCTGCGATCGTACGTCTCTTCCGGTGAGCCGCCCGGATGGCGGCGCCTCTTCGAAGGGAGATTCCATGTCTGCCGTTTCCACCTCGTTGTTGCTTTTCCTCAACCTGCTGACCCCGGCCCAGGCCGCCCAGCCCGTGCCGCTGGCCGATGGCCGCATCGAGATCGCTGCCGGCGAGAGCCGCCAGCGCTACCTCGACCTTGCCCCCGGCGAGTTGCAGTTGCTCGACCTGGAGGTCGACCGCGGCCGCGTCCGCCTGCGCGCCACCACGCCCGACGGCAAGGCGTTGCGCGCGACGGAGCTGGCCGGACGCCAGTCGCTCGGCCTGCAGGCCGGCGAGCGCCAGGGCCTGCGCCTGACCTTCAGCGCCGACGAAGACACCGCACTGACCCTGATCCCCACCCAGCGCCTCACCCCGCAGACCCCGGCGCTTGATTCGCCGGCGCCGCAGAGCCCGACCCTGCAACGCCTGCAGGCGGAGCTTGCGGAAAAGCGCCCCGGCGCGCTGAAGGCGTTCTGGAAGCAGGTAGCGAAGCAGGGCACGCCGCTGGTGGAGCCGCTGGATGCCGAACGTGTGCTGGTCACCTTCCTCTGGCGCCAGCAGCGTCCCGGCGACGTGCGCCTGCTGTGGCCGACCCCGGAGGTCAACACCCGCCGCTTCGAGGCCCTGGCCGGCAGCGACGTGCGCTACCTGAGCCTGCCGCTGCGCCGCGACGCGCGGGTTTCCTACCAGCTCAGCGCCGACCTGCCGGACCTGCAACAGGCCGATCGCGGCACCTTGCGCCTGGCGTTGCAGGCGGCGGCGCGGCCGGACCCGCTGAGCCGTACGCCGTGGCTCAATAGCCGCGCGCTGCCGCGGGCCGAGCAGGCCTCGCTGGTGCAGCTCGGCGGCGCCCCTGCCGAGACCTGGGACCAGCCGCGCAAGGACGTGCCGCGCGGCAAGGTGGAGCGCCTCGGCTATACCAGCCAGGCCCTGGCCAACCAGCGCCAGCTGACGCTCTACACGCCGCCGGGCTACGACCCAGAGGGCCAGCGCTATCCGCTGCTGGTGCTGTTCGACGAGGACCACTACGCGCGCGACGTACCGACCCCGACCATCCTCGACAACCTGATCGCCGCCGGGCGCATCCGCCCGACCCTGGCGGTGATTGTCGGCAATGTCGACGCCAGCAGCCGGGGCCGCGAGCTGCCCTGCAACGAGGCCTTCGCCGACATGCTCGCCCACGAGTTGCTGCCCTGGTTGCAGCAGCGCTATGCATTGAGCGAGGAGCCTGCCGATCGCGTGCTTTCCGGTTCCAGCTACGGCGGGCTGGCCTCGGGCTGCATCGCCTACCGTTATCCGGAACGCTTCGGCAAGGTGCTGAGCCTGTCCGGCTCGTTCTGGTGGGGGCCGGACGAGCAGCAGCCGCAGTGGCTGGTACGGCAGTTCGCCGCTGGCGAGCGTTTGCCGCTGGCGTTCTTCCTCAGTTCCGGCCTGCTCGAGGAGCCCGAGGCGGACGGCATTCTCGGCAGCAACCGCAGCCTGCGCGCGGCGCTGCAAGGCAAGGGCTACCCGCTTCACTACCGTGAGTTCCCCGGCGGTCACGACTACGCGGCGTGGAGCCTGGAGCTTGCCGAAGGGTTGCAGGCCTTGTTGCCGGCGCATTGAGCCGGCTGGCTGGCGTGGGGCGGATAGCCGCTTGCGGTTATCCGCCGTGCCGCGGCCTAGAGGTGGGGGAAGGCTGTCCGGAGCGTGTCCGCAATGCCCACCGCGTTGCGGAATCGGAAAAAATCGTCCAGGGCCATTTGCCAGCGTCGGCGGATAGGGGACAATCGGCGTTCGCCTCAATCGAACGACAAGGATGTTCTCGATGCGCCGACTCTTGCGCCCGGTATTCTGCGCCGCGCTCTTCTGCCTGTACCCAGCGCTGGTCCAGGCTGCCGCCGAAAGCGAAATCCTCGGCCTGTTCCAGCGCTGGCAGGCCGCCCACGGGCAACGCAGCGGCAAGGCCCTGGAAGGGGTCTATGCGCCGCGCCTGGACTACTATGGCCGCGCGCAGACGCGCGAGCGCACCCTCTCCGCCAAGCAGGCCTTCTTCGCCCGCCATCCCGACTTCGAGCAGCGCATCGTCGCTGCGCCGCAGATCGTGCCGGGCGACCAGGAAGGCCGCTACGAGGTGCGCTTCGTCAAGCAGGTACGCCTCGACGGACGCCTGCGCAACTATCCGGGGCTGCTCCTGGCCGAGCGCGCCGGGCCGGGCGATACCTGGCGCTTCGTCGGCGAGAGCGACGAGATCACCCGCTACGCCGTCGACCCGCGGTACACCCCGCTGGCTCGCGGCCGCTTCGCCGGTACCGAGGCGGACTTCGCCTGGGTAGTGGCCCACGCGCCGAACAGCGCCGCCTTGTGCGACGAATACGAGGATTGCCGCTGCGACCTCTGGAGCGCCGACGCGCGCGTCCCGCCCAAGCCGCTGGGCAGTTGCACCGGCGCGGTGCTCAGCGTCCTCGGCGGCCTCGACGACAGCGGCCGCGAGCGCCTGCAACTGCTGCGTACCTGGTGGACCAGCACCTGGACCAAGTCGTCGCTGCTGGAAATCCGCGACGGCCAGTGGGTGCGGGTGCTGCCGGACATCTCCACCACCTGGGACGATGCCGAGGCCGAACTGGTGCTGTACAAGGCCGACCCGCAGCAGCCGGGCCGAGTGCTGGTGACCGAAACCGTGATGGACGACGAGGGCGACTGGAGCCACCGCACCCGCAGCGAGGCGCTGCGCCCCGTACCCTGACGCCGGCCCCTTGGGCTGGGCGGCGCCAGGCCGTACAATCGACGGCTTTATGGCGAGCGTCGCCGCAGTCCAGGTTCCCGCATGCGCATCCACGTCTCCTTCATCGACCGTGTCGGCATCACCCAGGAGGTGCTGGCGCTGCTGGGTGGGCGCAACCTGAACCTGGATGCGGTGGAAATGGTGCCGCCGAACGTCTACATCGACGCGCCGACCCTCAGTCCCGAAGTGCTGGAGGAACTGCGCGCAGCGCTGCTGGGCATCCGTGGCGTGCAGGCGATGACCGTGGTCGACATCCTTCCCGGCCAGCGCCGCCGCTTGCAGCTCGATGCGTTGCTGGCGGCGATGGCCGATCCGGTGCTGGCGGTGGACGGCAAGGGCCTGGTGCTGCTGGCCAACCCGGCCTTCAGCGAGCGCTGCGGACGCGACCCGGCCGGCGAGCGGCTGGCCAGCCTGTTCGACGATGAAACCCTGGAGGATGCGCTGGTCGAGCAGGGCTTCCGCCTGCCGCTGCGCGAAGTGACATTCATGGGCCAGGCCCTGCTGCTCGATGCCACGCCGATCACCGAAGGGCCGGGCGAGGGCGAGCGGCACCTGGCCGGCGGCCTGTTGACCCTCTACGAACCGAACCGCATCGGCGAGCGCCTGGCGGCCTTGCACCATGACCATGCCGAGGGGTTCGAGATGCTCCTCGGCGATTCCCAGCCGATCCGCACCCTGAAGACCCGTGCGCAGCGCGTGGCGGCGCTCGACGCGCCGCTGCTGATCCACGGCGAGACCGGTACCGGCAAGGAACTGGTGGCGCGCGGCTGCCATGCCCTGAGTGCGCGGCACAACTCGCCGTTCCTGGCGCTGAACTGCGCGGCGTTGCCGGAGAACCTGGCCGAAAGCGAGCTGTTCGGCTACGCCCCCGGCGCCTTCACCGGCGCCCAGCGCGGCGGCAAGCCGGGCCTGCTGGAGCTGGCCCACCAGGGCACGGTGTTCCTCGACGAGATCGGCGAGATGTCCCCCTATCTGCAAGCCAAGCTGCTGCGCTTCCTCAGCGACGGCAGCTTCCGCCGGGTCGGCGGCGACCGCGAGGTGAGGGTCGACGTGCGGATCCTCAGCGCCACCCACCGCAACCTGGAGAAGATGGTCGCCGAGGGCAGCTTCCGCGAGGACCTGTTCTACCGCCTCAACGTGCTCAGCCTGGAAGTCCCGCCGCTGCGCGAGCGCGGCCACGACATCCTGCTGCTGGCGCGGCACTTCATGCAGCAGGCCTGTGCGCAGATCCAGCGCCCGGTGTGCCGGCTGGCACCGGGCACCTACCCGGCGCTGCTGAGCAACCGCTGGCCGGGCAACGTGCGCCAGTTGCAGAACGTGATCTTCCGCGCCGCTGCGATCTGCGAGAGCAGCCTGGTGGATATCGGCGACCTGGAGATCGCCGGCACCGCCGTGGCGCGGCAGAACGACGGCGAGGTGGGCAGCCTGGAGGAGGCGGTGGAGGGCTTCGAGAAAGCCCTGCTGGAGAAGCTCTACGTCAGCTATCCATCGACCCGCCAGTTGGCGGCGCGCCTGCAAACCTCGCACACCGCCATCGCCCACCGCCTGCGCAAGTACGGCATCGGTCCGCGCGCCTGAAGCGGGCTCAGCCCTCGCTGGAATACACCGGCTTGCCGGCGAACCAGGTCTTCAGCACCTTGGTTTCGCCCAGTTGCGTCTCCGGCACCTCGAACACGTCGCGGTCGAGGACGATGAAGTCCGCCTGCTTGCCCGGCTCCAGGCTGCCGATCCGGTGTTCCAGGCCGATGGTCCGCGCAGCGTTGCGGGTGTAGGCGTAGAACATGGTCTGGCGGTCCAGGCGTTCGCCGGCGTTGAGCACGCCCTGCGGGCCCTTGCGGGTCACCGCCTGCTGGATGGCCTTCCACGGCGACAGGCTGGACACCGGCCAGTCGCTGGCCCCGGCGATGGTCGCGCCCTTGCTCAGCAGGGAGTGCGCCGGGTACTGGTAGCGGTAGGCGAAGGCACTGATATAGGGCTTCATCAGGTCCACCGTGGTTTCGTCGGCGGCGGCCCAGTACAGCTGCATCGAGGCGATCACGCCAAGCGGCCTGAAGCGCTCGAACTCCTTGGGATTGACCAGTTGCAGGTGGGTGATCGAATGGGCGATGCCGCTGTCGCGGTCGCGCCGCGCCTGCTGCATGCCGTTCAGCGCCTCGCGCACCGCGCGGTCGCCGATGGCGTGGACGTGGACCAGCCAGCCGCGGGCGTCGGCGGCGCTGACCAGTTCGCCGAAGTGCGCCGGGTCGATCAGCAGTTCGCCCGTCTTCCTGCTGTTGCGATAGGGCTCGAGGAGCGCGGCGGTCTGCGCCGGGTATTCCGGTACGCCGTCGGCGAACACCTTGATTCCCGGCAGGGTCAGGTTGGGGCTGCCGAGGAAGCGCTGGCGCACCTTGTCCAGCACCTCGAGGTCGGCCGGCCGGCTGCGTGGGTTGGCGACCAGGAGGGCGGCGACGTGGGCGCTGAGTTCGCCGCCCTTGGCCAGCCGCTGGTAGACCGGTAGCACGCCGACGGTGTTCTCGTCGGGCCTGAGGCTGAACAGGGCGTCGCCCGGCGAGCCATTGGCGGCCGGGTCCATCCATGCGGTCAGGCCCAGCGAGTTGCTGTAGCGCACCGCGCTGCGTCCGGCTTCTAGCATCTGTTCCGCGCTCGGCGCCGGCAGTACCGCGAGCACCGCGTCGAGACCGGCATCGGCGAGGAAGCCGTTGGGGGTGGCGTCGGCGTCGTGGCCGATGGTGTTGCGCTGTTCCTCGGGCAGGGCGCGGACCCGCGCGGCGTCGATGCCGGCGCGTTTCAGCATGGCGGCGTTGGCCCAGCCGGTGTGGTGGTCGCTGCCGATGAAGGCCAGCGGCTGGTCGGCCCATTCGCCGTGGTCGAAGCGCGCGCGGAAGTCCTTGACCTGGCTCCAGTAGGCGGTATGCATGCCGCTGACATTGAGCATGTCGCCATGTCGCGCCTTGCCGTTGTCGCGCCAGGCGCGCAGGCGCCGTTCCAGTTCGTCGAGGCCGACCTGTTCGTTGCCCATGTCCGCGCCGGCCAGCTCCAGGCCGCCGAACACCGCGTGCGAATGGGTGTCGATCAGGCCGGGCATCAGGCGCTTGCCGCCGAGATCGACGACCTGGCTGTCGCCATCGGCCAGGGCGCGCAGCCCGGCCTCGTCGCCGACCGCGAGGATCCGCCCGTCCTCTACCGCCAGGGCCTCGGCGAAGGGTTGCTGCGGATTGGCGGTGAAGATCCTGGCGTTGACCACCAGCAGGTCGGCGGCGCCGAGGGCGTGCAGGGGGATGGCCAGGCAGGCGCCGGCGAGGAGGGTGGGAATCCGTTGCTTCATGGTGGTTTCCTTTGCTTCTTGGTCTTGTGTAGCGTGGCCCGGGCAAGGCGAGACTAGTCAAAGCGCCGGCCCGGCAGAACCGGGCGCGGCGCACAACACTTGTGCCGGAACGGAAGGAGTCGATGGACAAATTGAATGCCCTGGCGATGTTCGTCGCCACTGCCGAAACCGGTAGCTTCAGCCGTGGCGCCGAGCGCCTGGGCAAGACGCCCTCGGCGCTGACCAAGGCCGTCGCCCACCTGGAAGCGGAACTCGGTGCCCGCCTGTTCGAGCGCACCACCCGCAGCCTGGCGCTGACCGAGGCCGGGCAGATCTACCTGGAGGCGGCTCGTCAGTCCCTGGAAACGCTGCGCACGGCGGGGCAGGAGATCGAACTGCTGGAGTCGGAGTTGCGCGGCGAACTGCGCCTCGCCGCGCCGCCGTCGTTCGCCGCGGCGTTCCTCCAGCAGGCCTGCGCCAGCTTCCTCGAGGCGCATCCGCGGATCAGCCTGCGGGTGGACCTCGACGAAACCTTCCTCGATCTCAGCGAAGGCGGCTACGACCTCGGCCTGCGCGACGGCCCCATTGACCTGCCGGGGCTGGTGGCGCGGCCGCTGGCGCCGAACCAGATCGTGCTTTGCGCCAGCCCCGCCTACCTGGCGCGGCAACCCGCGCCGCAAGGCCCGGAGGACTTCGAGCGGCACGCCTGGCTGGTCTTCCAGCACCCTTCGCTGAACCAGAACTTCTGGTGGATGGAGCGCGACGGCGCCCGCCAGCGTATCGACCAGCCGCGCCCGCGACTGGCCAGCGACAACTACGACTTCCTGCTCGCCCACCTGCTGGCCGGGCTGGGCCTGCAGTTCTGCCCGCAGTGGAGCGTCGCGCCGCTGCTCGGTGAAGGGCGGCTGGTGCGCCTGCTCGGCGACTACCACTTCGACCCGGGGCCGTTCGGGCCCTCCATCCATGTCCTCTATCCGGGGCACCGGCGCAACACGCGGAAGGTCCGCGCGTTCCTCGAGCACCTGCGCGCCAGCTTGCAGCGACAGGGGCTGTGCCATCGGCTGTAACGCTTCGGTTACGAGTGGAACGAATTCGTTCCGATTGCCGGAAAAACCTTTGCTGTCAGGCGTTTGCGCTCTGGTTCGGGAAATGTCCGGCGGGTCTGTAACGAAAGCGTTCCATGGCGGCCCTGTCCGGGTTTCCCCCGCGCCCGGCCACGCCCCGTGGCGACAGGGCCGGGGCCGCTTGGCACCCTGCTTGCTACGGGCAGCCGCAGAACAAAGTCCCGTTCCGACCGGGCGACCCGCTGACAATGAGGATCCAGCATGAGCAAGTTGCGCTTTACCACCGACCACGAATGGCTGCGCCAGGACGACGACGGGCTGCTGACCGTCGGCATCACCGCCTACGCCCAGGACGCCCTCGGTGACGTGGTATTCGTGCAGTTGCCGGAATTCGGCGAACACGCCGCCGGCAGTGAAGTGGCGGTGCTGGAGTCGGTCAAGGCCGCCAGCAACATCCTGATGCCGCTGGACGGCGAGGTGGTGGCGATCAACGACGCGCTGCCGGACGCCCCGGAGCTGGTCAACCAGGATCCGCTCGGCGAGGCCTGGTTCTTCCGTTTCCGTCCGGCCGACGCCGGCGCCTGGGAAAAGCTGCTCGACCAGGCCGCCTACGACCGCCTGCTGAACGCCAACGCCGACGCCTGAGGATCCCGCCATGACCGATAACCTGAACCTCGGCGCCATCGACCTGGGCACCGACGACGAATTCATCGCCCGCCATATCGGCCCGCGTGCCGCCGACACCCAGGCCATGCTCCAGCGCCTGGGCTACGACTCGCTGGACGCGCTGATCGGCAACGTGATCCCCGACAGCATCAAGGGCAGCAGCGTGCTCGACCTGCCGGCCGGCATGGGCGAGGCCGAGGCGCTGGCCAGCCTGAAGGCGATCGCCGCGCGCAATCGCGCGTTGCGTTCCTTCATCGGCCAGGGCTACTACAACTGCCACACCCCGGCACCGATCCTGCGCAACCTCCTGGAGAACCCGGCCTGGTACACCGCCTACACGCCGTACCAGCCGGAAATCTCCCAGGGCCGCCTGGAGGCGCTGCTGAACTTCCAGACCCTGGTCAGCGACCTGTCCGGCCTGCCGATCGCCAACGCCTCGATGCTCGACGAGGCGACCGCCGCCGCCGAGGCCATGACCTTCTGCAAGCGTCTGTCGAAGAACCGCACCAGCCAGGCATTCTTCGCCTCCCGCCATTGCCACCCGCAGACCCTCGACGTGCTGCGCACCCGTGCCGAGCCGCTGGGCATCGAGGTGGTGGTCGGCGACGAGAGCGCCATCGAAGACTTCTCCGCCTACTTCGGCGCGTTGCTGCAATACCCCACCTGCGACGGCGAGATCGTCGACTATCGCGAACTGGTCAGCCGCTTCCATGCGGTCGATGCGCTGGTCGCGGTGGCCGCCGACCTGCTGGCGCTGACCCTGCTGACCCCGCCGGGCGAGTTCGGCGCCGACGTGGCCATCGGCAGCGCCCAGCGCTTCGGCGTGCCGCTCGGCTTCGGCGGGCCGCACGCGGCCTATTTCGCCACCCGCGACGCCTTCAAGCGGGACATGCCGGGACGCCTGGTCGGCGTCTCCATCGACCGCCACGGCAAGCCGGCCTACCGCCTGGCCATGCAGACCCGCGAGCAGCACATCCGCCGCGAGAAGGCCACCAGCAACATCTGCACCGCCCAGGTGCTGCTGGCCAACATCGCCAGCATGTTCGCCGTCTACCACGGCCCGCAGGGCCTGCTGCGCATCGCCCGGCGCACCCACCGGCTGACCGCGATCCTCGCCGCCGGCCTGGAGCGCCTGGGCGTGGCCGTCGAGCAGAAGCATTTCTTCGACACCCTTAGCCTGGCCACCGGCGCGCGTACCGCGGCGATCCATGCCAAGGCCCGCGCCGCCGGGATCAACCTGCGCGAGATCGATGCCGGCCGTCTCGGCCTGTCGCTCGACGAGACCGTCCGCCAGGCCGACGTGGAGACCCTCTGGGGCTTGCTGGCCGAAGAGGGCCAGGCGCTCCCGGACTTCGCCGCCCTTGCCGCCAGCAGCGGGGACCGCCTGCCAGTCGAGCTGCTGCGCCAGTCGGCGATCCTCAGCCACCCGATCTTCAACCGCCATCACTCGGAAACCGAGCTGATGCGCTACCTGCGCAAGCTGGCGGACAAGGACCTGGCGCTGGACCGCACGATGATCCCGCTGGGCTCCTGCACCATGAAGCTGAACGCCGCCAGCGAGATGATCCCGGTGACCTGGGCCGAATTCGGCAACCTGCACCCGTTCGCCCCGGCCGAGCAGAGCGAAGGCTACCGCCAGCTCACCGACGAACTGGAGGCGATGCTCTGTTCCGCCACCGGCTACGACGCCGTGTCGTTGCAGCCCAACGCCGGCTCCCAGGGTGAGTACGCCGGCCTGCTGGCGATCCGTGCCTACCACCAGAGCCGCGGCGACAGCCAGCGCGACATCTGTCTGATCCCGTCCTCCGCCCACGGTACCAACCCGGCTACCGCCAGCATGGTCGGCATGCGCGTGGTGGTGGTGGCCTGCGACGCGCGCGGCAACGTCGACGTCGAGGACCTGCGCAACAAGGCCAGCGAGCACAAGGAACGCCTGGCCGCGCTGATGATCACCTATCCGTCCACCCACGGCGTGTTCGAGGAAGCGATCCGCGAGATCTGCGCCATCGTCCACGACTGCGGCGGCCAGGTGTACATCGACGGCGCCAACATGAACGCCATGGTCGGCCTGTGCGCCCCGGGCAAGTTCGGTGGCGACGTTTCCCACCTGAACCTGCACAAGACCTTCTGCATCCCCCACGGCGGCGGCGGCCCGGGCGTCGGCCCGATCGGCGTGCGCGCGCACCTGGCGCCGTTCCTCCCCGGCCACGCTCGCGGCGAGCGCAAGGAAGGCGCGGTGAGCGCGGCGCCGTACGGCAGCGCGAGCATCCTGCCGATCACCTGGATGTACATCCGCATGATGGGCGGCGAAGGCCTCAAGCGCGCCTCGGAAATGGCCATCCTCAATGCCAACTACATCGCCCATCGCCTGGAGGAGCACTACCCGGTGCTCTACGCCGGCGGCAACGGCCTGGTCGCCCACGAATGCATCCTCGACCTGCGTCCGCTCAAGGACAGCAGCGGGATCAGCGTCGACGACGTGGCCAAGCGCCTGATGGACTTCGGCTTCCATGCGCCGACCATGTCCTTCCCGGTGGCCGGCACGCTGATGATCGAGCCCACCGAGAGCGAGTCGAAGGCCGAGCTGGATCGTTTCTGCGACGCGATGATCCGCATCCGCGAGGAAATCCGCGCGGTGGAACGCGGCGAGCTGGACAAGGAAGACAACCCGCTGAAGAACGCGCCGCACACCGCCGCCGAACTGCTCGGCGAATGGAACCACGCCTACAGCCGCGAGCAGGCCGCCTATCCGCTGGCCAGCCTGGTGGAGGCCAAGTACTGGCCGCCGGTGGGCCGCGTCGACAACGTCTACGGCGACCGCAACCTGACCTGCTCCTGCCCGCCGATCGAGGCGTACAGCGAGGAGTGACGGACGAGGAGGGCGCCGCCAGCGGCGGCGTCCTTCCGTTTCCGGCGATACCCCTTTCCCGGCGCCGCGCTTGCGTAGCGGCGCCGCGGCCACGCTCGCGCCAGCGAGCGTCCTGACACCGACACGACAAGAGGCCAGCGCCATGTTCAGCAAGCACGACCAGCTCCAGGGCTACGACGACGAACTGCTCGCCGCGATGGACGCCGAAGACCGGCGGCAGGAAGACCACATCGAACTGATCGCCTCGGAGAACTACGCCAGCAAGCGGGTCATGCAGGCGCAGGGCAGCGGCCTGACCAACAAGTATGCCGAGGGCTATCCGGGCAAGCGCTACTACGGCGGCTGCGAACACGTCGACAAGGTCGAGCGGCTGGCCATCGACCGCGCCAGGCAACTGTTCGGCGCCGACTACGCCAACGTCCAGCCGCATTCCGGTTCCTCGGCCAACGCCGCGGTGTACCTGGCGCTGCTCAACGCCGGCGACACCATCCTCGGCATGAGCCTGGCCCACGGCGGCCATCTCACCCACGGCGCCAAGGTGTCCTCCTCCGGCAAGCTGTACAACGCCGTGCAGTACGGCCTGGACACCGCTACCGGGCTGATCGACTACGACGAAGTCGAGCGCCTGGCCGTGGAGCATAAGCCGAAGATGATCGTCGCCGGCTTCTCCGCCTACTCCAAGACCCTCGACTTCCCGCGCTTCCGCGCCATCGCCGACAAGGTCGGCGCGCTGCTGTTCGTCGACATGGCCCACGTCGCCGGGCTGGTCGCCGCCGGCCTCTACCCGAATCCGATCCCCTTCGCCGACGTGGTCACCACCACCACCCACAAGACCCTGCGCGGCCCGCGCGGCGGCCTGATCCTGGCGCGCGCCAACGAGGAGATCGAGAAGAAGCTCAACTCCGCGGTATTCCCCGGCGCCCAGGGCGGCCCGCTGATGCACGTGATCGCGGCCAAGGCGGTGTGCTTCAAGGAAGCGCTGGAGCCGGGCTTCAAGGACTACCAGGCGCAGGTGATCCGCAACGCCAAGGCGATGGCCGAGGTGTTCATCGGGCGCAGCTACGACGTGGTTTCCGGCGGCACCGACAACCACCTGATGCTGATCAGCCTGGTGAAGCAGGGGCTGACCGGCAAGGCCGCCGACGCGGCGCTCGGAGCGGCGCACATCACGGTGAACAAGAACGCCGTGCCGAACGATCCGCAGAGCCCGTTCGTCACCTCCGGCATCCGCATCGGCACCCCAGCGGTGACCACTCGCGGTTTCCGCGAGGGCGAGTGCCGCGAACTGGCCGGCTGGATCTGCGACATCCTCGACGATATCGACAATCCCGAGGTCGGCGAACGGGTCAGGGGCCAGGTCGGCGAATTCTGCCGGCACTTCCCGGTCTACGCTGATTGAACAGGAGCGCCGCCATGGTGGCGGCCAATCCGCAAGCGGAGACGAGCATGTCCCTGAGTGTCTTCGATCTGTTCAAGATCGGCATCGGGCCGTCCAGCTCCCACACCGTGGGGCCGATGCGTGCCGCCGCGCGCTTTGCCGAGGGGCTGAGGCGCGAGGGGTTGCTGGAGGCCACTGCCAGCATCAAGGTCGAGCTGTACGGCTCGCTCGGCGCCACCGGCAAGGGCCACGGCAGCGACAAGGCGGTACTGCTCGGCCTGGAGGGCGAGCAGCCGGACACGGTGGATACCGCCGCGATTCCCGCTCGGCTCGATGCCATCCGTTCCAGCGGCGAGCTGCGCCTGCTCGGCGAGCGGCCGATCCGCTTCGTCGAGAAGGAACACCTTGCGCTGATCCGCAAGCCGCTGGCCTACCATCCCAACGGCATGATCTTCCGTGCCTTCGACGCTGCCGGCCTGCAGGTCCGCAGCCGCGAGTACTACTCGGTGGGCGGCGGTTTCGTGGTCGACGACGAGGCCGCCGGCCTCGACCGCATCGTCGAGGACCGCACGCCGCTGGCGTTCCCCTTCAAGACCGCGCGGCAACTGCTCGACCATTGCGCCCGCGAAGGCCTGTCGATCAGCCAGTTGATGGCCGAGAACGAGAAGGCCTGGCGCCCCGCCGAGGAAACCCGCACCGGCCTGCTGCGTATCTGGCAGGTGATGCAGGACTGCGTCGAGGCCGGCTGCCGCAACGAGGGCATCATGCCCGGCGGGCTGAAGGTCAGGCGCCGTGCGGCGGCGCTCCACCGCCAGTTGTGCCAGCGGCCGGAGGCCGGCCTGCGCGATGCCCTCAGCGTGCTCGACTGGGTCAACCTCTACGCCCTGGCGGTGAACGAGGAGAACGCCAGCGGCGGCCGCGTGGTGACTGCGCCGACCAACGGCGCGGCGGGGATCATTCCGGCGGTGCTGCATTACTACGCGCGCTTCATCCCCGGGGCCGACGACGACGGCGTGGTGCGCTTCCTGCTCACCGCGGCGGCGATCGGCATCCTCTACAAGGAAAACGCCTCGATCTCCGGCGCCGAGGTCGGTTGCCAGGGCGAGGTCGGCGTGGCCTGCTCGATGGCTGCCGGGGCGCTCTGCGAAGTGCTCGGCGGTAGCGTGCAGCAGGTCGAGAACGCCGCCGAAATCGGCATGGAGCACAACCTCGGGCTGACCTGCGACCCGGTCGGCGGGCTGGTCCAGGTGCCCTGCATCGAACGCAACGCGATGGCTTCGGTGAAGGCGATCAATGCGGCGCGCATGGCTCTGCGCGGCGACGGCCAGCATTTCATCTCTCTCGACAAGGTCATCCGTACCATGCGCCAGACCGGCGCCGACATGAAAAGCAAATACAAGGAAACCGCGCGCGGCGGCCTCGCCGTGAACATCATCGAATGCTGAACCGCGCCGCTGCGCCGGCGCTTCTTTTTTCTTTCCCGACAATCGATCGCGGCTCTCCGGCAGACAGGAGGCCGGGATGCCATGGAGTGAAACATGACCGCAGAAACCCTCGCCAAGACGCCCCTGCACGCCCTGCACCTGGAACTGGGGGCGAAGATGGTGCCCTTCGCCGGCTATGACATGCCGGTGCAGTACCCGGCCGGGGTGCTCAAGGAGCACCTGCACACCCGCGAGCAGGCCGGTCTGTTCGACGTTTCGCACATGGGCCAGATCCGCCTGGTGGGCGCCGATGCGGCGCTGGCCCTGGAAAGCCTGGTGCCGGTGGACATCCTCGACCTGCCGGTGGGCCAGCAGCGCTACGCGTTGTTCACCGACGAGCAGGGCGGGATCCTCGACGACCTGATGGTGGCCAACCTCGGCGATTGCCTGCTGCTGGTGGTCAACGCCGCCTGCAAGCACCAGGACCTGGCGCACCTGCGTCGTCACCTGGAAGACCGTTGCAGCGTCGAGCCGCTGTTCGAGGAGCGTGCCTTGCTCGCCCTCCAGGGACCGGCGGCGGTGCGGGTGCTGGAGCGCCTGGCGCCGCAGGTGGCGCAGATGACCTTCATGCAGTTCGCCCGCGTCGAGCTGCTCGGCCAGGACTGCTACGTCAGCCGCTCCGGCTATACCGGTGAAGACGGCTACGAGATATCCGTGCCCGCCGCCCATGCCGAGGCCCTGGCGCGGCGCCTGCTGGCCGAGCCGGAAGTGGCGCCGATCGGCCTCGGCGCGCGCGACTCGCTGCGCCTGGAAGCCGGCCTGTGCCTCTACGGCCACGACATGGACAGCGCCACCACGCCGGTCGAAGCCAGCCTCGGCTGGGCCATTTCCAAGGCGCGCCGCGCCGACGGCGTGCGCGCCGGCGGCTTCCCCGGCGCCGAGCGGATCTTTGCCCAGCAGGCGCAGGGCGTTGCCAGCAAGCGCGTCGGTTTCCTGCCGCAGGGGCGGATGCCGGTGCGCGAGGGCGCCGAGATCGTCGATGCCCAGGGGCGGGCGATCGGCAAGGTCAGCAGCGGCGGTTTCGGTCCGAGTCTCAACGCGCCGCTGGCCATGGGCTACGTGCCGAGCGAGCTGGCCGGCCTGGGCAGCGAGGTGACGGCGATGGTGCGCGGCAAGCCGGTGACCCTGGTGGTCAGCAAGATGCCCTTCGTGGCGCAGCGCTACTACCGCGGTTGAGCACTGGCCCTCTCTCGCCTCGGCGGGAGAGGGCGGCGACCGGCCTCACGGGTGTTTCGGCCGCTGCCGTTGCAGGCCCAGCTTCTTGGCCCGGTGGAATACCGCCGCGCGGGTCTTGCCGGTCTGCTGCGCGCACCATAGCGAACCGCGCTGCTGGTAGTGCTGGCGCAGCAGGTCTTCCTCGGACTTGCTCCAGATCGCATTGTTGCGGTCGCGCTGGCTGTGCGGGGAAAGCTCCTCGGCCTTGCTGGCGACACTCTGGTAGCTCCGGCCGAGCATGTAGGCGCACCAGGCCAGGCTGCGCTTGCTGCCGTGGCGGCGGATGAACTCGACCTCTTCGCTGGACCAGGCGGCCGGTGCCTTCGGCGGCGCCTTGCGGTCCAGCGAGCGGGCGAGGGCGGCGCGGGCGCGCGCCACCGCCTGGTCGCCGGGATTGTTGCGGCGGGTCACGCCGAGGGCGCGGCGCCAGCGTCCCACCAGGCTCGGACTGAAACCCCACCAGAACTGCACCGACTCGGCGCATTCGGTACGTACCGCGCGCAGCAGGTCGCCGCAGAGAATCGGCGAAGGGCGGCCGCTGCGCTTGCGCGTCGGCCAGCGGAACAGGCCGTCGGTGAAGCCGCCGACTTCCACGGCGCCTTCCAGTTCGTCGACCAGCCAGTCACCGGGGATCACCAGTGGGCTGGTGTAGGGCGCGCCGAGCAGCAGGTGGTTGATGGTAGCGACAGAGGTAGGGGTGTCTGCAGTCATGGGACGATCCTTGCTGATACCGGGCCAGCTGGGCTGGCCATATCCCTGAGAGCGGCGTCGCTGCGGCGTGGCGGGCGACGGCGCGTTCGCTTCCCGTGGTTCGGGCGGTCTTCCGGCGGAGGGCGACTGCCTGTCGCGCCTCCTTGGGAACGGGTTGGAGGCCGTGCTCATGGACGGGCTCCACGATAGATTCGCCAGGCCAGCCGGCCGGGACGGGCGGCGATCGCCGCGCCCACCTCGATGCGCGGCAGGTCCAGCGGGTCGCAACGGGTATCCACCAGGCCATTGCGCGCGCCGAAGGCGAAGCGGTAGCCAAGCCGACCGAGGGCGGCGCGCAGGCCGGGTTGCGCGGCGGGTGTGGTGCTAGCTTGGCAGAACACCGGCAGGGGGGCGGCGCAATGCTGCTGGAGCTGGCGGTGGGCGCGGCCGAGACAGTCCTCGGCGCAAAGGCCTGCCGATGGGTGCGGCTCCTGTCCGCGCAGGCCGAAGCGAAGCAGGCCGCTGTTTTCCAGGCGGCGGACCCGCTCCCAGTCGCCAGCGCTGTACGGTGCGGGAACCGGGCAGGCCGCGTGCAAGGCCTGCTGCGAGGCCGGGTCGAGGCGTTCCAGCTTGCGCAGGAGGAGGTCGAGGTTGCGGCTGCGACGCTGGTCGTCGCCGGTGCGTTCGAACACCGCCATGAGTGCCGCGCCGCTGTAACCCTCCAGCAGTTCCAGCAAGGGTCCGGCGGCAGTCGCATCGGCCTGCCAGAGCGTCTCGGCCACCGCTTCGCGCCAACTGCGCGGGTCACCGCCGATGAAGGCGCTCGCCGGCATTTCGTAGCGTTCCAGCAGCGGATAGACCAGCTCGGCCAGTTCCGCAGGGTTGCCGTCGACGCTCAGGGCGATCCGCAGGCAGGCTGGAGCGGGGCCTTCGAGCAGGTGTTCCAGGGGCACGCAGAGGAAGTGCCGCTGTAGCCACAGCAGCAGGGTCTCCAGGCCCTGGCGGTCGAGGCAGCGCCCTTGCCGGTGCGGCAGGGCCGCGCGCCGGCGATCCGCGACTACCCGTCCCAGGCGCAGCACGATGCCGTTCTGGCGCAGCCGGCGCTGGCCTACGGAGGAGTTCAGGAACGTCATCCCGATCAGGCTTCGCATGGCATTCCCCGGCTCATCGACGATCCGTCACCGGCGATGGTTCCGCGTGCGCGGCAGGGCTTTCGCCAGCCTGTCCGGACGCTGCGCCGTGAACTCCGGCCCCGGCGGTCGATTCGGTCATGGGCGAGCCTCCTGGGTAATCCGCACAAACGTTTGCTGCGGCCACGCCAACGCGTGGCTCGAACCGGGGCTTGGCGGGGACCCGGCGGGTGTTCGGTAAGGACTGCATGGCACCGGATAACGCTGCAAAGGATCGATGTGATTCTTTTTTGACGCTACCACAGTCGATAGTCGAATTATTGACGCTTTGCCGCTGTTATAAAACCGTCAGGCTATGCGAAAAGTCCTGCTGGCTACGCGTGGAGGCCCGGAGCGGCGTGCCTTTGAGGGGGAAGCGGGGGAGCCGGCAGGCCTATGCGGATTGGTTATAAGAAATCCGTTTCGAATGAAAATTGCCGACGAATGGTCGTTTGCGCGGATGTCCGGTGGTTTTTCCCGACTGCTTAGAACCTTTCGGTTGGTCGGGGGCTTGCCAAGTGGGCTGCCCCCAGTCTTTCGTCTTCCAGTCAAGAGCCTGGGGATGCAGACTGTTTTTCAAATCATGACAACTTCTTAACGCGCATTGTTATAAAGTTGCGGGCGTTTGCGCCGGCCTGGCCGGTACCTTCGAGTTTTGCCTGGAGTGAAGATGAGAGTCGACCTGGACGCCGAGGGCGTCGCCGCCGAATCGCTGCCGCGTTTCCAGCAGGCGCCCCGGCAGTTGCGCCAGCTGTGGCGATGGGCAGCGGCCAGCGTCGCCTTGGCCGCCGCCTGCGCCGTGCTGGGGTTCTTCATCGGCCTGTTCGCCGCCGACTCGCTCTGGCCGCCGCTGCTGTACAACCTCGGCGCGGCCTGGCTGGTCCTGTTCGCCGGTCTGCACGCGGCCTACCGGGTCGCGGCCTGGCGTTGCGTGGTCCTCGGCGCGGAGGCCAGCGCGCGGCCTGCCTGGCTGCGCTGGCAGCGGGACGAACCCGACGCCACCGCCGACAGCGCCTATGAACGGCTGCTGGAGCGCCTGGGCCAGGCCATCGCCCACGGCCTGGCCCAGCTCGGGCACGCTGCGCTGTGGCTGGCGGCGAGCGCGGCGCTGGCGTTGTGCCTGGTAGCCGCCGGCTGGCGTCTCGACCTGCCGCCGGCCAGTTCCGGGCAAGCGGCCGACCTCGCCATCGGGATCTGCCTGCTGCTGGCCTTCGCGGTGCTGGTGCTGGAACGTCGCCTCGCCAGCCAAGGGCCGGTGCAGTGGCCGGAAGCCCCGGTCCTCGGGCAACTGGCGCGGGCGTTGATCGGTACCCTGGTGCTGGCCGCCCTCTGTCTGTTCCTGGCTCGCCAGGGACACCCCTGGGCCCCGCGCCTGGCGGTACTGCTCGGCCTGTTGCCGGCGGCGCTGGCGCTGGAGTTGCTGGGCAGGGCGATCCTGGCGATGTTCGCGCCGCAGCGTGCCGGCCTCGAACCGCGCCTGGTCGCCACCAGCCTGCTGGCCGACCTGTTGCGCTGGCCGCCGCGTCCCCTGCAGGGTCTGCAGCATGAGTTGCACCAGCGCTTCGGCATCGACCTGCGCCAGGTCTGGGCCTTCGGTTTCATGCGGCGGGCGTTCCTGCCGGTGCTGGCGGTGGTGTCGCTGAGCGGCTGGCTGCTCAGCGGCGTACGCGAGATCGGCATGGATGCACGGGGTGTCTACGAGCGCTTCGGCAAGCCGGTCGCGGTGCTCGGCCCCGGCCTGCACCTGGGGCTACCCTGGCCGCTGGGGCGGGTGTTGGCGGTGGAGAACGGGGTGGTCCACGAGTTGGCCACCAGCGTCGCCGCCGGCGACGGCGGAGCCGAGCCGCTCGCGCCCGCCGAAGGTCCGGCCCCGGATAGCGCCAACCGCTTGTGGGACGCCTCCCACGTCAGCGAGAAATCGCAGGTCATCGCCAGCCTGGCCGACCATCGGCAGAGCTTCCAGATCGTCAACATGGACGTGCGCATCGTCTACCGCATCGCTCTCGACGACGCATCGGCGCTGGCGGCGACCTACCGCAGCGCCGACGTGCCGACGCTGGTGCGCAGCACCGCCAGCCGCGTACTGGTGCATGCCTTCGCCTCGCGGACCCTCGACGAGGTCCTCGGCGAGCAGCGTGCGGGCCTGGCCGAGCAGATCGGCCAGGCCGTGCAGGCCGATCTCGATCGCCTCGGCAGCGGCGTCGAGGTACTGGGCGCGGCGGTCGAGGCGATCCATCCGCCGGCCGGTGCGGCGAATGCCTACCACGCGGTGCAGGCCGCGCAGATCACCGCCCAGGCGCTGATCGCCCGCGAGCGCGGGCAGGCCGCCGCGCAACGCAACGAGGCGCAACTACAGGCCAGCGTGGCGCACGACCGGGCCAGCGCGCAGGCCCGCGAGACCCTGGCCGCCGCGCAGGCCGCCGACCGGCGCTTCGCCGCCGAGCGGGAAGGCTATGCCGACGCCGGCCAGGCTTTCCTGCTGGAGGCCTACTACCGCCAACTCGGACGCGGCCTGGGCAAGGCCAACCTGCTGCTCATCGACCACCGCATCGCCGGCGCCGGCGCGCCGACCATCGACCTGCGCAGCTTCGGCCTCGGCCGCCTGGATTCCCCGTCTTCGTCCCGTCCGTCCGCCGCTCCGGCGTCCGCGGCCGGGCAATCCGCACCATGAGGAGAGCGCTCTTGAGCCTCGGTCACTCCCACTCGCACAGCCACCACGAGCATCATCACGATCACGGCCATGGCGCACAGGCCGCGCCGCCCTGGCGCCGGCTGCTGGTCGCCGCGCTGCTGGTGCTGTTCGCCGTCGCCGCCGCTTGCCTGGTGCAGGTGCGTTCCGGCGAGGCGATGGTCATCACCCGTTTCGGCAACCCGGCGCGGGTCCTGCTCGAACCGGGTCTGGCCTGGCGCCTGCCGTTGCCGTTCGAGAGTGCGATCCCGGTCGACCTGCGCCTGCGCACCACCTCCAGCGGCCTGCAGGACGTCGGTACCCGCGATGGCCTGCGGATCATCGTCCAGGCCTACGTGGCCTGGCAGGTCCAGGGCGACGCCGACAACGTGCAGCGCTTCATGCGCGCGGTGCGCAACCAGCCGGACGAGGCTGCCCGGCAGTTGCGCACCTTCGTCGGCTCGGCGCTGGAAACCACCGCCAGCGCCTATGACCTGGCCGACCTGGTGAATACCGAGGCGTCGCGGGTGCGTATCGGCGACTTCGAAGCGCGCCTGCGCGAACAGATCGACCATCAGTTGCTGGCGACCTACGGGGTCAAGGTGGTGCAGGTCGGCATCGAGCGCCTGACCCTGCCCAAGGTGACCCTCGGCGCCACCGTCGACCGCATGCGCGCCGAGCGCGAGACCATCGCCACCGAGCGTACCGCCGAGGGCCGTCGCCAGGCCGCGGAGATCCGTTCGGCGGCGGAGCGCGACGCCCGGGTGATCCAGGCCGAGGCTTCGGTGAAAGCCGCGGAGATCGAGGCCCAGGCACGGGTCGAGGCGGCGCGCATCTACGGCAAGGCCTACGCCGGTTCGCCGCAGCTATACAACCTGCTGCGCTCGCTGGACACCCTCGGCACCATCGTCAACGGCGATACCCGGCTGGTCTTGCGCACCGATGCCGCACCGTTCCGCGTGCTGGTCGACGGGCCGCCGGCGCTCCCCGCCGAAGCGCCGGCCAACGGGCGCCGGCCATGAGCGGCGAAGCGCACGAGGGGCTGCGCAGCCCCTGGCTGCAGGCCGGACGCCTGGCGTTCCTCGCACTGTTCGGCGTGACCCTCCTGGCGGCGCTGGCCTGGGCGTTTTCCAACGTCCGCCAGATCGGCCCGGAGAACCGCGCCGTAGTGCTGCGCCTGGGCGCGCTGGAGCGCCTGGCCGGTCCCGGCCTGCTGCTGGCCTGGCCGCAGCCGCTGGAGCAGGTGGTGCTGCTGCCGTCCGCCGAACAGGTGATCGAACGCCGCGTCGAGGGCCTGCTGCGTTCCGAGCAGGCGCGTCGCGCCGATCTCGACGTCAGCCTGTCCAGCGACGCGCTGGCCGGCTCCGGCTACCTGCTGACCGGCGACGCCGGGGTGGTGCAACTGGACGTGCGGGTGTTCTACAAGGTCGACGACCCGTACGCCTACGTCCTCCAGGGCGCCCACGTGCTGCCGGCGCTGGACCGGCTGGTGGCGCGCAACGCCGTGCAGGTCTGCGCCGCGCGCGACCTGGACACCATCCTGGTGGCGCGCCCGGAGTTGCTCGGCAACGACAGCGCGGTCGCCGAGCGCCGCGAACGCCTGCGCGGCGACCTGGTGCAGGGCATCAACCACAGCCTGGCGGCGTTGGCCGCGGCCGGCAGCGGGCTGGGCATCCAGGTGGTGCGGGTCGACGTGCAGTCGAGCCTGCCGCGCAATGCGGTAAGCGCCTTCAACGCGGTGCTGACCGCCAGCCAACTGGCCGAGCAGAACGTCGCCAAGGCGCGCACCGAGGCGGAGAAACTCACCCAGGCCGCCACCGAGGGGGCCGACCGCACCCTGCAGCTCGCCCGCGCCGAGGCCGGCGAACGGCTGGCCCAGGCGCGCCGCGACACCGCCAGCATCGTTGGCCTGGCCCCGGCGCTGGGCGCGACCGATGCCGGCCTGCTCTGGCGCCTGTACCGCGAACGGGTGCCGGCGATCCTCGGCAAGGCCGGTTCGGTCGGCAGCGTCGATCCGCGCGACGATGGCCGCCTGATTCTGCAAGGTGGGCAGCCATGAGCCGCTGCCCGACGGTGCCCTTCGCGGGCTGTGAAACAATGGACGGACAAGCGAACGTGAAACGGCTACCCTGCGTCGGCATCAACCTTCGGTACGCGCTTCCGCCAGCGGAACGCGGCGCCGAGTCGAACAACCAGGCGAACGGGACGGGCAATGACGGCAGGCGGTATTCCATTCACGGGCAACGGTGTGCGGCTATCACCCGGCAGGGCCCTGCTGTGCGGGCTGGCGCTGTTGCTGTGCGGCGGCGAGGCGCTGGCGCGGCAGTTGCCGAGCGACATGCTGGTGGGCTTCGTGGCCAGCGCGCAGTACCCGGTCATCACCCTGAAGAAGCCCAAGCAGAGCCTGCTGCGCAGCGTGCTCACCCTGGGGCTGGGGAAGAAGACCGTCAGCTATTCGGTGGCGCCATCGGTGCGCATCCGCACGGCGCAGAACCTGTTCATCGTCTATGGCCGCATGCCCCAGCTCAAGGGCAGTTTCGTCGGCCTGAAGAGCGACAACAACGGGCAGGTCAAGCAGATCTGGGAGCTCACCGAGAAGGAAGCCCTGGACTACGTACGCCGGCCGGACGCGCGCTTCCCGCAATAGCCGCCGCGGCTCGCCCCGGGAGGTGCGCATGAGCGAGCCGACCGCCCACGGCAGCCATGGCGGCTGCGCGCATCACCATCATCACCTGCCGTTCGGCGGCGGCCTGCTCAGCCGCGACGAGCAGCGCCGCGCCGCGCGCCAGCTGAGCCTGGCGATGCTCGCCCTCGGCCTGTTGCTGCTCGGCCTGGCCTGGCGCTGGCTGGCGGCGGACCAGGCCGGGGTCAGCCAGATCCTGCTCGGCGTCGCGTCGCTGCTGGTGGCGCTTCCGGTGGCCCGCTCGGCCTGGGACAGCCTGCGGCATCCGAGCCTGCACGGCGTCACCGACCAGTTGATCGCGCTGGCCATGCTCGGCGCCTGGGCCAGCGGCGACCTGCTGACCGCCGCGCTGCTGCCGATCATCATGATCTTCGGCCACGTGCTGGAGGAGCGCAGCGTGATCGGCTCCCAGGAGGCCATCGCCGCCCTCGGCGAGCTGACCCGCAGCCATGCCCGGCGGATCGAGGCCGACGGCAGCCTGAGTGAGGTGGACAACGCCAGCCTGCGGCCGGGCGACCAGGTGGAAGTGCGCGCCGGCGACCGGGTTCCGGCCGACGGGCGGGTCCTGCAGGGCCAGGCCAGTCTCGACACCGCGCCGATCACCGGCGAGTCGGTGCCGCTCGAGGTGGCGCCGGGGATGGAGGTCTACGGCGGCGCGATCAACCTCGACGGCCTGCTGCGCATCGAGATAACCCGTACCGGCGAGGCCTCGACCCTGGGCAAGGTGATCGGCCTGATGCAGCAGGCCGAGCGCGCCAAGCCGCCGATCACCCGCCTGCTGGAGCGCTACGCCGGGCAGTACATGTTGCTGGTGTTGCTGATCGCCGCGGTCACCTGGTTCGTCACCAACGATGCCCAGGCCATGCTCGCCGTGCTGGTCGCCGCCTGTCCCTGCGCCCTGGTGCTGTCCGCCCCGGCCACGGCTATCGCCGGGATCGCCGTGGCCGCCCGTCATGGCATCCTGATCCGCAGCTCGGCCTTCCTCGAGGAACTGGCGGACCTGACTTCGTTGGTGGTCGACAAGACCGGCACCCTGACCCATGGCAGCCTGCGCCTGCAGGCGCTGCGCCTGGCCGATGCCGCCGAGGAGGCGTCGGTGCTGCGCCTGGCCGCCAGCCTCGGTGCCGCCAGCAGCCATCCGGTGAGCCGAGCGCTGGCAGCCCTGGCGGCGCACGATGCCTATCATCCATTGAGCGATATCCGCGAACGCCAGGGGTTCGGCGTGGTCGCACGAACAGCGGCGGGCGAAGCCGCCCTCGGCCGGCCCGAACTGTTCCAGCAACTGGGCATCGACGCCAGCGAGGTGCCGGAGCATGAGGGACCGATCGCCGGAATCGCCCTGGACGGGCGCTTCCTCGGCTGGCTGCTGCTGGCCGACAGCGTACGCGCGGAGGCCGCCGAGGCCCTGGCCGATCTGCGCGAACTGGGTCTGGGCCGGCAACTGTTGCTGACCGGCGATCGCCGGGCGGTGGCCGACGCCGTGGCCAAGCAGGTGGGGATTCGCCAACTGGTGGCGCAGGCGTTGCCGGAGGACAAGTTGCGCCAGGTCGGCGCGGAGATCGGCAGCGGTTTCCGGCCGATGGTGGTCGGCGACGGCATCAACGATTCGCTGGCGCTGAAGGCCGGTGTGGTCGGGGTGGCAATGGGTGCCGGCGGCGCCGACATCGCCCTGGCCTCGGCGGATATCGTGCTGATCGGCAGCGACCTGCGCCGGCTCGGCACCTGCGTGCGGCTCAGCCGGCAATGCCGGCGGACCCTGCAGGTCAACGTGGCGATCGGCCTCGGCTGGACCCTGGCGATCGTCGCCGCGGCAGCCTTTGGCCTGCTCGGCGCGGCCGGGGCGATGGTCGCGGCGCTGCTGCACAACCTCAGCACCTTGCTGGTGCTGGGCAATGCCGGACGCCTGCTGCGTTTCGAGGAGCCCCTCGGGCAGCCCCGGCCGGCCGTGGAGGGACGCGAAGAGGAGGGTACACCGTGAGGCAGGCGCAAACGCGACGCAACGGCTGGCGCTGGCTGGCCCTGGCGGTCGGCACGCTGTCCGCGCTGAGCCTGGCCGAGGCGTCGATGGCGCGCTGGCCGGCGGGCTGGCAGGTCAGCGACCTGCCCGCCGCGCAGCCCGGCCAGGCCGGCGCCGGCCAGCGCCAGCGCGCGGTCAAGTTGCAGGCAGACGGCTCCCAGGTACTGGTGATGGAGGTAACGCGGATGCCCCTGCAGAGCGGGCAGGCAGTGAACCTGGAGAAAGTCCTCGGGCATATGCGCAAGCTGGTGCAGATCGAGTTCCTGCGCAACGGCCTGCAGACCGCCTGCACCTCGCCGCAACCGTCCACCACCGGCGGGCTGGCGGCGCTGGAGACCACCTGCACCATTCGCCAGCGCGGCGCCGTGGTGATGAAGCAGACCTTGCTCGCCGCGGCCGGCAAGACCTCGGCCTATTCGCTGTCCTATGCCGGCCTGGCCGAGGCCTACGACGCCAGCCAGGCAGAAATCCGTGCGGTGCGGGAAAGCCTGCGCTTCGAATGAGCGAAATCGGACGCGGTCGGGGCGGGGGCTGGAGTGTCGGCGGATAACGCCTGCGGCGCTATTCGCCCTGCGGAGGGTCGCATTGGGGTAGGGCGGATAACCGCTTGCGGTTATCCGCCTTGCGTCTGTCGCGGATCATTTCTTGCCGGTGTTCTGCAGGATCTGCAGGGCCTGGGTGGTGGCGGTGATGCAGCCCTTGGTGTCGCCGCTGGCCTGGTCCTGCCTGGCCTTGGCCTGGAGTTCCTTGACCTCGGTGACCCGCGCACCGGTGACCGAGGTCTTGCCGCGCACGGCGAGGATATCGTCCAGCTTCTGCAGGTTGGCGCCGCACAGGTCGGTGCTTTCGGCGGCTTGGGCGGTGCCGCCGAGCAGGGCGGCGGCGATGAGCAGGGTACGCACGATCATGGCAGTTCTCCTTTGTGGGCCGGGTGGCCGGACGGGGGAGAGACGACAGGCTCCTGGGAGTCTTCTCCGCATGCCCAGTATCTGACCGGAGCCTCGCGGGAATGGTTCGGTCGCTCAGCCGTTGCCCCAGGGCGGGATCGACAGCGCCTGCTGGAGATGCTGGATGAACGCCTTGACCTTCGGCGACATCGCCGCCGCCCGCGAATACATCGCGTAGATCACGTCGTCGAGTGGGCGCAGGCCGGGCGCGGCGTCCACCAGGCGGCCGTTCTTGAGGTCCTCGGCGACGATGAACAGCGGCAGCAACGCCAGTCCCTGCCCGCGCAGGGCGGCGTCGCGCATGGCCTGGCCGTTGTTGCTGCTGAAGCGTCCGCGTGGCGAGACGGCACGGGGCTTGGCGCCGGGGAACGCCGGTTCGAAGGTCCAGACCTGGCTCGGCGTGGCGTTGTTGTAGCCCAGGCACTCGTGCTGCATCAGTTGTTCGAGGGTGTCCAGCGTGCCGTGGCGTTCCGCGTAGTCGGGGCTGCAGCAGACCACCCGCTGGCTGTTGGCCAGCGGCCGGGCGATCAGCGAACTGTCGTCCAGGCGGGTAACGCGGATGCTCAGGTCGTAGCCTTCCTTCTCGAAGTCGGTGAGGCGGTCGTCCATCTGCAGGACGATCTCCAGGCGCGGGTGCTGGCTCATGAAGTCGGCGATGATCGGCGACAGCCAGAGGGTGCCGAAGCTCATCGGGGTGACGATGCGCAATTCGCCGCACAGGTCGTTCTCGCGCAGGGCGACGATCTCCGCGGCGTTGTTGAGTTCCTGCAGCGAGGCCTTGGCGGCCTTGTAGAAGAAATGCCCGGCCTCGGTCGGCTCGACGTTGCGCGTGGTGCGATAGAGCAGGCGGACGCCGAGGCGTCGTTCGAGATCGCTGACGCGCTTGCTGATCACCGACTTGGACAGGCTCATGCGCTCGGCCGCCGACGTCACGCTGTTGAGTTCGGCGACGTTGAGGAAGGCTTCGATATCGTCGAAGCGCAGGCTCATCGGTGGGCCCACGATACAGTGGCAATCGCTCGACGCATTCTCGGCTCCTCCTGGTCGTTTTCCTTGGGCTTTCTATCCGCTTGATTCGCAAGCTAAATCGATCCAGCCCTGAGCAAGCTTACCCAATCGAAAGGCGCCGCAGCGTTCGTTCTCAGCGAAAACGGTTTTCGCCTGGACGCGCTACCGGGAAGGCCGCCGGGGCTTTTACCCTGTAGTCGCGACTCGTCGCTCCGTGGCCGACCGCACCTGCCCGCCCCCGTAGGCGGCCACGGATTTCCTTGCGCCTTCTAGACTGGAAGCCAACCCGCCGCATCAACCCCGAACGAGAAACCAGCATGTCGAGTCGCTTCATCGCCGCCTGGTCCGCGGCCAACCGTTGCCTGGAGGTGCGGGGCCGGGCATGGAAGGGCTGAAACTCTACGCCCGCTTGCTCTGGCGGCCGCCGCGGGAAACCCTGCTGTTCGCCCTGCGCACCGTCGCCGCCGGGCTGCTGACCCTCTACCTGGCCTTCCTCTTCGACCTGGAGCAGCCGAAGTGGGCGCTGATGACCGTGGTCATCGTCAGCCAGCCGCTGGCCGGGATGGCTCTCAAGCGCAGCTTCGCCCAGGTCGTCGGTACCTTCGCCGGCGCCGTGGTGGCGGTGCTGATCATGGCGCTGTTCGCCCAGCAACCGTTGCCGTTCTTCGTCGCCCTGGGACTCTGGCTGGCGCTCTGCACCGCCGGCGGCACCTTGCTGCGCTACACCGATTCGCACGCCTTCGTGCTCAGCGGCTTCACCGCGGTGATCGTCGCCGTGCTGTCGATTCCCGATCCGGAAAACACCTTCATGCTCGCCGTGGTGCGGGTCACCGAGACCCTGCTGGGCGTCGCCTGCGTGGCCCTGGTCAGCCTGCTCAGCGCGCGTCCGCAGGCGGTGGCGAAGGGCTACTTCGCCCAGGTCGATGGCCTGATCCGCAGTACCGCGCGGCACGCCGCGGCGGTGATCCGCGGCGATGAGGGCGACGAGTCGTTCAACCAGCGGCAGATGCAACTGGTCGCCAGCATCACCGCGCTGGACGGCCTGCGCCGGCACCTCTATTTCGACGCGCCGAACCTGCGCCGCGCCGATGGCCTGGTGCAGTTGCTGGGCAACCTGCTGGTGCTGATGGCCTCGCGGCTGTTGCTGCTGCGCCAGCATCGCCTGCTGGTGCGGGCGCACTGGGTCGGGCCGTTGCCGGCGGATATCCAGGCGCTGCTGGATCGTGCGCTGCGGGTGCTGGACGCGCTGGCCGAGCAGGGGCGGGCGGTACCCTCCGAGGTGCTGGAGGAGTTCCAGGCGGTGCGCCAGGCCTTCGATGCCGCGGCGACGCGCGCGGAGTCCTACGACGAGGCGCTGAGCCCGGTGCTGCGCCCGCAGGTGGCGATCCTGCGCTGGGAATACGCGCGGCTGTTCCAGCGCCTGGGCGAAGTGCTCGAACTCAACGATGCGATCCAGTCCGGCCGCCAGGCCAGCAGTTTCTACCGCCATGGCCAGGCGCAGGCGCTGCACCTGGACTGGGCGCTGGCCTCGATGAACGCCGTGCGCGCTTTCGTCGCCTTGTCCTGCGCCGCCTGGCTGTGGATCACCAGCGCCTGGAACGGCGCCCTCAGCAGCCTGCTGCTGGTCGGCGTGATGTGCTCGCTGATGGCGACCTTCCCGCGTCCGCTGCTGGCGGCGCAGAACTTCCTGCGCGGGCTGCTGCTGGCGATCCTGATCTCGGCGGCGCTGCTGTTCGTGCTGTTGCCGGCATCCGCCGACTTCGAGTGGCTGGCGCTGTGGATGGCGTTGCTGCTGTACGTGGTCGCGGTCGGCCTGAGCAGCCCGCTGAGCGCCGGGATCGCCATGGGCATCGGCCTGGAGACCCTGCTGATGGTGGCGCCGCAGAATATCGCGGTCTACTACAGCAACGCTTCGCAGTGGTTCGAGTTCGTCGGCGGCTTCCTCGCCGCGGCGGTCCTCGCCGTGCTGGTGTTCGCCCTGGTCTATCCGTTCCGCGCCGACCCGCGCCTGCGCCGGCTGCTCTACCTGTCGCGCCAGGACGTCGCGGAAATGTCGCGCTGCGAGGCCAGCGAGGCGCAGCGCTTCGCCTTCGAGACGCGGATGATCGATCGCCTGGCGGTGATGGTCGGCCTGCTGCCGGCGAGCCAGGAGCCGGCTGCGGCGGAACGTTTCCAGTGCGCCCTAGGCTGCGTGGTGATGGGCGTGGCGTTGAACCGCCTGCGCGAGCCGCTGCATGACGCCGGGGTGGTGCCGCTGGAGTTGCAGCCGCTGCTGGGCGAGGCGCTGCGCGAGGTCGCCGCCTACATAGCCGGCGGCGCGGACGCCCCGCGGCAGGACCTCGCCCTGGCCGCCCTGCGGCGTTTCGGCCGGGGCCTGGAGGCCTTGCTGGCGCAGCCGTCGAAGGACCTCGGGGCGACGCGGCAGCGCTTCATCATGAATGTCGCGGTACTGATCCTGCAGCAGTCGCTGCAACGCTATCGGACGCTGCTGGAGGAGGACCGCGGCGCACCGGCGGTCGTCGAAGAACCAGAAGAGGAGGGCGGACATGCCCGCTGATGTCGAGGTCGGGGGCGCCTACCTGCCGCCGATCGCCCAGGCGCTGCTGCTGGCCTGGCTGATCCTGCTGCTGCTCAACCCGCTGTTGCGGCGCTTCGGCGTGTTGCAGCGGGTCTGGCACGAAGCGCTGTTCCAGGGCGCGTTGTACTGCGCGATCTGCGCCGGTCTGATCCTGTGGATGGGAGAGATGTCCCGATGAACCTGTTGCAAGGCAAATGGCCGCGCCTGGCCACCCTGCTGGCGGTGCTGGTGGCGGCGGCGCTGGTGTTCCTCGCCTGGGAACGCTACACCCGCACGCCGTGGACCCGTGACGCGCGGGTCCGCGCCGATGTGGTGACGCTGTCGGCGGACGTTTCCGGGCTGATCACCCGGTTGCCGCTGAGCGACAACCAGCCCGTGGAGAAGGGCGAGCTGCTGCTCAGCATCGATCCGGCGCGCTATGAACTGGCGGTGCTGCGCGCCGAGCGCGCGGTGAACGTGGCGCGGGCGGCGCTGGGCGAGTCGCGCGCGGCGATCGAGGCCAGCCAGGCCCAGTTGCGCCAGCGCCGCAGCGAGGCGCAACGGCGCTCGGCATTGCAGAAGCGCTCGATGCTATCGGTGGAAGAGAACGAAAAGGCCCAGACCGACGTCAGCCTGGCCCAGGCCGAGTTGCTGAGGAACCAGGCCAGCCTCGGCCTGGCCCAGGCCAACGTGGAGCTTGCCGAAGCCGCCTTGCAGCAGGCCCGTCTCGATCTCGAACGTACCCAGGTGCGCGCCCCGGTCAGCGGCTACGTGACCAACCTGCAGACCCGCGAGGGCGACTACGCCCACGCCGGGGTGCCATTGCTGGCGCTGGTGGACCGCGATTCGTTCTATGTCAGCGGATACTTCGAGGAGACCAAGTTGCCGGGCATCCGCGTCGGCAGCCGGGCGCGGGTGGAACTGATGAGCGGCGAGCGCTTCGACGGGCGCGTGCAGAGCATCGCCCATGCCATCACCGACCGGGAGAATGCCGAGGGCTCGCGCCTGCTGGCGAACATCAACCCGAGCTATACCTGGGTCAAGCTGGCCCAGCGAATTCCGGTGCGCATCGCCATCGATCCCGCCTATCGCCAGCGCAACACCTTGCGCGCCGGCGTGACCGCGACCATCCGGGTGCTGCCCGCGGAGGACACCGCGAAAGTCGATTCCGCGGCGCCCGGGACTGCCTTGCGGCCTTGAGTCAGGCCGAACCGGTCAGTCTGTGCCGGTCATGGCTCAGGGTTGTTCGCGGACGATTTCCGCCAGGTGCAGGATCAATCGCTCGTCAGCCTGGTTGCCGCTCTGCTGGCGGAATTGCCTGGCCTCCTCGCGGGCGCGCTGGAAGGCCGCATCGACGCTGGCCTGGCCATGGCTGTCGCGAATCCACAGGTAGAGGCCCATGACCAGGCTCTGCAGGGTGGCCAGGTCGCTGCTCTGGGCATTCAGCGCATCGATGAGTTGCTGTTTGGAAAACGCTTGCATGGTCGATCTCCGATCAATGGCGCCGCAAGGGCGCGGTTCGCCCCGGCGGTCGCCGGGGTGCGCGGAGCATGTGGAAAGTGCGGAGAGGCTGGCCAGCTTAGGCCAAGTCATTCAAATGATTAGGGAATTTTCTGACTTTCAGTGACCTTTCGACTGTTTTCGACGGCGGGCGATCGCTACGTTTTCATCGAACCGTCACCAAACCGTCATGAAGACACGCCTAGCATTCGCGGTATTTCGGCATGACGTGGAGAGCAGCGCATGGACTCCTATGGCGATACCTCGGGCCGCATCGGTCGCGACTGGCTCGATCGACACGACGAAGAGCTGGAGCAGGAACTGCTCGACGACGAGCTGAACCTGGACGAGCTGTTCGGTCCCGAGCAGGAGGATGCGCCCGGCGAATTGAGTCGGCGCCGCTATTTCCGCGAACTGTTCCGCCTGCAACGGGAACTGGTGAAACTGCAGAACTGGGTGGTGCACACCGGGCACAAGGTGGTGATTCTCTTCGAGGGACGCGACGCGGCGGGCAAGGGCGGCGTGATCAAGCGCATCACCCAGCGCCTCAACCCTCGGGTCTGCCGGGTCGCCGCGCTGCCCGCGCCGAACGACCGCGAGCAGACCCAGTGGTATTTCCAGCGCTACGTCTCGCACCTGCCGGCCGGTGGCGAGATCGTCCTGTTCGACCGCAGCTGGTACAACCGTGCCGGGGTCGAGCGGGTCATGGGTTTCTGCAACGACGAACAATACGAGGAATTCTTCCGCAGCGTGCCGGAGTTCGAAAAGATGCTGGCGCGCTCGGGCATCCAGTTGCTCAAGTACTGGTTCTCCATCTCCGACGCCGAGCAGCACCTGCGTTTCCTCAGCCGTATCCACGATCCGCTCAAGCAGTGGAAGCTCAGTCCGATGGACCTGGAGTCGCGGCGGCGCTGGGAGGCCTACACCAAGGCCAAGGAAACCATGCTCGAACGCACCCACATCCCCGAGGCGCCCTGGTGGGTGGTACAGGCCGACGACAAGAAGCGCGCGCGGCTGAACTGCATCCACCACCTGTTGCAGCAGATGCCCTACCGGGAAGTTCCGCAGCCGCCGGTACACCTGCCGGAGCGCCTGCGCCACGCCGATTACGTCAGGCATCCGACGCCCGGCGAGATCATCGTGCCGGAAGTCTATTGATGGCCGTTCGGCCGGACGCCGGGCTGGACGGGTAAATTCGCGGCGGGATGCGACGTTACTCAGGCAAGCCCCACGAGTAGCCGGCCATGCTTCCGTCTCCAGCCTCCAGCCTGTCGTTTCCGTCGCCCCTCGAGCGCCGCGAGGCCGATCCATATGCCCGCTGCGACAGGCAGCGGCCTGCGTGCAACGAGTCGCACGAACCGGCGCAGGAGTGTCCTGAACCTGTCGCGACCTGCGCATTCATCGAGGAGGAGCGCCGGCGTGGCGATCCCACGGGCTTGCTTTACGCCCTTGGGCCGCGGGAGCGGGGAGAGCCGGAGCGGGTGGCGGAGTGGTTGGCGGCGCTGGTCCACCATTTCTACCTGGACGGTCCCGTTGAGCCGCCGAGGCCAACGCTGGGAAAGGCGCGCTGCGAAACCGCGCCGGGCCTTTGCCGCTGCTGCGGCCAACCCTTCGATTTTCGCCACAAGCGCGCGGCGCTGTTGCTGCTGGGAACCCATTTCGCCGCCAGGGCCGAGGCGCAGGCGGCGTCGGTGCGCCGCTACCGGCGCTGAGGAATGCTCGCCGCCGTCAGCGGCGGGCGCTGAGATGGGTGACGTTGTCGCCCTGGCGCTCGGCGGTGACCTTGCGGCAGTGCACCAGGGCGTCGCGGATCATGAAGTTGACCAGGGTCGGCGAGACGCCCAGTTCCTTGGCGATGTCCTTCTGTGGCACGCCGTGCAGGCGGTACATCTCGAAGGCGTAGCGGGTGCGCTTGGGCAGCTCGGTGAGGGCATCCGCGATGTGTTCGAGGGTCGCGTAGTTGATGTGCGAGGTTTCCGGCGAGGCGCCCTGGATCACCACGTTCAGGCCTTCTTCCTCCGGCCCCGAGTATTTCTGTTCGAGCGCCTGCTTGCGGTAGTGATCGATGGCCAGGTTGCGGACGATCTGGAACAGGTAGCTGAGCTGTGCCTTGAACGACGAAGTGATCTGCGGCGCCGACTGGAGCCTGAAGAACGCATCCTGGACCACATCTTCGGCTCGCGAGCGGCAACCGGTAATGCGGGCGGCGATCTTCACCAGGATCGTACGGTTATCGACGAATGCCTGGAGGAGCGGGGTATCGCATCTGCGGGTAGACAGTTGTTCCGACATGGAAATCACCTTGCTGCGGAGGGGGCTGCAGAGCACTGGCGGTGGGGTAAGACCCACACATGGCGCAACAAATTATGTTGAATGATAATGATTGTCAATTACGAAGAAATAACCAATCTCACCTTTATTCGTGAATGGTCCGCATGCTGGCAAATAGCCGCTGCGAATGATGGAGGGGAGAAATTCTTCGGCGTTTCAGAAGGATGGCCGCGCCAATGTTGCAGTCATGCGTCGCAGACGAAATTTTTTTAATAATCTTTAGGAATCAGCTAGTTAGAAATCGGTATTGACCGCCTCGCCGCTCCTGCCGGCGTTCCGCGCAAGAACTGCGCTAAGGCGCTGCGACAACCGTTCCCGGCTGCTCCATGGCGTACATCGCTATCGCCGATGCGGCGATAGCGCCGGGCACAACCCATCAGAATGGATAGGGGTTGGCGTCCTTTCGCGCAATGCTCCGCGGTTGCCCGGAGATTGCGGTTACATGCGCTAATTATTTGCCGTTGTTATCCGTTCCCCTCTGTGACAGCGCGGGCAGGTGCCCGGCGCCCCGGCGTGCGCAGCAGGAGACGGAAATGCCGATCGATCATGGGAAAGCGCTCTGCCCCGGACGAGGGCCACGACAGCGGCGCAAGGAGGTCGGCAGGTGAGCCCGGCCGTTTCCCTGCAATTGTTCTGCCTGCCTTATTCGGGGGCCAGCGCCACGCTGTTCCGCCGCTGGCAGCCCAGCCTGCCGGGCTGGATCCGCTTGTTGCCCCTGGAATTGCCGGGGCGCGGCCTTCGCTTCGGCGAGGCCCTGCATACCGATGCCGCCAGCCTGGTCGCGCAATTGGCCGGCGAGCTGCACGGCACCCTCGATAGCGCTTCTCCCTACGCCTTCTTCGGCCACAGCCTGGGCGGGCTGCTGGCCTTCGAACTGGCCCATGCCATGCGTCGGCGCGGCCTCGAAGGGCCGCTGGCGCTATTCCTCTCCGGCGTATCCCCGCCCGCCGAAAACGATGTCAGCGGCTACCGGCGCGCCAAGGCCGACGCCGAACTGGTCGCCGCGTTGCGCGACTACCGGGGTACTCCGGAGGCCGTCCTCAACGATCCGTCGCTGATGCAGATGCTGTTGCCAGTGGTGCGAGCGGACTTTCTCGTCACCGGCAGCTACCGCTACCAGGCGCATGGGCCGCTGGAAGCGGCGCTGCACCTGTTCGGCGGACGCGAGGACAGCCTGCGCAGCGCCGAGTTGCTCGGCTGGCTGCATGAGGCCGGGGGCGACTTCACCCTCGACCTGCTCGACGGGCAGCACTTTTTCATCCGTGAACAGCAGGGGCAGTTGCTGCGCCTGCTGCGTCGCTACGCCGGCCAGCATCTGCTGCGCTGGCACAAGGACAAGGTCCGGGGAAGCATGCGCGCCGCCAGTTGAGGGGCGGCCGCGACGACTGTTTCCGGGACTCACTAGAACTCGATTGCAAGCCGAATTCAGGCAGGAAAACACATGATGGACGCCTTCGAACTTCCCACCACCCTGGTCCAGGCCCTGCGTCGCCGCGCTGTCCAGGAGCCCGAGCGCCTGGCGCTGCGCTTCCTCGCCGAGGACGATGGCGAAGGCGTGGTCCTCAGCTATCGCGATCTCGACCTGCGCGCGCGGAGCATCGCCGCGGCCCTGCAGGCCCATGCGCAGCTGGGCGATCGCGCGGTACTGCTGTTTCCCAGCGGCCCCGACTACGTCGCGGCGTTCTTCGGTTGCCTGTATGCCGGGGTCATCGCGGTGCCGGCCTACCCGCCGGAATCGGCGCGCCGCCATCACCAGGAACGCCTGTTGTCGATCATCGCCGACGCCGAGCCGCGCCTGGTCCTGACCACCGCTGACCTGCGCGAGCCATTGCTGCAGATGAACGCGCAACTGTCCGCCGCCAACGCCCCGCAACTGCTCTGCGTCGACCAGTTGGACCCGGCCGTTGCCGAGGCCTGGGACGAGCCGCAAGTGCGTCCCGAGCACATCGCCTTCCTCCAGTACACCTCCGGTTCAACCGCACTGCCCAAGGGCGTGCAGGTCAGCCATGGCAACCTGGTCGCCAACGAGGTGCTGATCCGCCGAGGCTTCGGCATCGGTGCCGACGACGTGATCGTCAGCTGGCTGCCGCTGTACCACGACATGGGCCTGATCGGCGGCCTGCTGCAACCGATCTTCAGCGGCGTACCCTGCGTGCTGATGTCGCCGCGCTACTTCCTCGAACGTCCGGTGCGCTGGCTGGAAGCCATCAGCCAGTACGGCGGCACCGTCAGCGGCGGTCCCGATTTCGCCTACCGGCTGTGCAGCGAGCGGGTCGCCGAGTCGGCCCTGCAGCGTCTCGACCTGAGCGGCTGGCGGGTAGCCTTCTCCGGTTCCGAGCCGATCCGCCAGGACAGCCTGGAACGCTTCGCCGAGAAATTCGCCGCCAGCCGCTTCGACGCGTCCAGTTTCTTCGCCTGCTACGGCCTCGCCGAGGCGACCCTGTTCGTCACCGGCGGCCAGCGCGGCCAGGGCATTCCCGCCCTGGCGGTGGATGGCGAGGCGCTGGCGCGCAACCGCATCGCCGAAGGCGAAGGCAGCGTGCTGATGTGCTGCGGCCGCAGCCAGCCGGAACACGCCGTGCTGATCGTCGACGCGGCGAGCGGCGAGGTCCTCGGCGACGACAACGTCGGCGAGATCTGGGCCGCCGGGCCGAGCATCGCCCACGGTTACTGGCGCAACCCGGAAGCTTCGGCGAAGACCTTCGTCGAGCGTGACGGGCGCACCTGGCTGCGCACCGGCGACCTCGGCTTCCTCCGCGACGGCGAACTGTTCGTCACCGGGCGCCTGAAGGACATGCTCATCGTCCGCGGCCACAACCTCTATCCGCAGGACATCGAACGCACCGTCGAGAGCGAGGTGCCGTCGGCGCGCAAGGGCAGGGTCGCGGCCTTCGCGGTCACGGTCGATGGCGAGGAAGGCATCGGCATCGCCGCCGAGATCGGTCGCGGCGTCCAGAAATCGGTGCCGGCCCAGGAGCTGATCGACTCGATCCGCCAGGCGGTGGCCGAGGCCTACCAGGAAGCGCCGAAGGTGGTGGCGCTGCTCAATCCCGGCGCCTTGCCGAAGACGTCCAGCGGCAAGCTGCAACGTTCCGCCTGCCGCCTGCGCCTGGAAGACGGCAGCCTGGACAGCTATGCGCTGTTTCCCGGCCTCCAGGCCGTGCAGGAGGCGCAGCCGCCGGCAGGCGACGACGAACTGCTGGCACGCATCGGCGAGATCTGGAAGGCCCGGCTGGGCGTGGCGCAGGTAGCGCCGCGCGATCACTTCTTCCTGCTTGGCGGCAATTCCATCGGCGCCGCCCAGGTGGTCGCCCAGGTGCGCGACAGTCTCGGCGTCGCCCTCGACCTGCGCCAACTGTTCGAGGCGCCGACCCTGCAGGCCTTCAGCGCCACGGTGGCCCGCCAACTGGCCGCCGGCCTGCCGGCCGAGGCACCGATGGCGCACCTGCCGCGCGGTGTCGACCTGCCGCAGTCGGCGGCGCAGCAGCGTCTCTGGCTGACCTGGCAGATCGATCCGCAGAGCGCCGCCTACAACATCCCCGGCGGCCTGCGCCTGCGCGGCGAGCTGGACGAAGCGGCGCTGCGCGCCAGCTTCCAGCGCCTGGTCGAACGCCACGAAGCGCTGCGCACGCGTTTCCTCGAGCGCGACGGCGCGGCCTTGCAGCGTATCGACGAGCGGGGCGAGTTCGCCTGGCAGTTCGTCGACCTCGCCGCGCTGGCCGAGCACGAACGCGCCGCGGCTGCCGCGCAGCGCCGCGAAGCCGAGGCGCAGCAGCCGTTCGACCTGGAAAAGGGGCCGCTGCTGCGGGTCAGCCTGGTGCGCCTGGACGAACAGGAGCACCAGCTCTGGGTCACCCTGCATCACATCGTCGCCGATGGTTGGTCGCTGAACCTGCTGCTCGACGAATTCTCGCGGCTCTACGCCGAAGCCTGCGGCGGCCAGCCGGCCGACCTGGCGCCGCTGGAACTGCACTACGCCGAGTTCGCTGCCTGGCAACGGCAGTGGCTGGACGCGGGCGAGGGCGCCCGCCAACTGGCCTACTGGCGGGAGCGCCTGGGCGACACGGCGCCGGTGCTGGAACTGGCCACCGACCATCCGCGCACGGCGCGCCAGGCGTCGCCCGCCGCGCGCTACAGCCTGCGGGTCGACGAAGCCCTGGCGCGGGCTATCCGCGAGGCCGCGCTGGACCATGAGGCGAGTGTCTTCATGTGGCTGCTGGCGGCGTTCCAGGCGCTGCTGCATCGCCACAGCGGGCAGGGCGAGATCCGCATCGGCGTGCCCAGCGCCAACCGCCAGCGCCTGGAGACCCAGGGGCTGGTCGGCTTCTTCATCAACACCCTGGTCCTGCGCGGCACGCCCCGGGCGCGCCAGCCGTTCGCCGCGTTGCTCGGCGAGGCTCGCGAGGCGACCCTCGGCGCCCAGGCCAACCAGGACCTGCCGTTCGACCAGGTGCTCGCGGCCTGCGGCCAGGGCGGCCAGTTGTTCCAGGTGCTGTTCAACCACCAGCAGCGCGACCTGTCGGCGTTGCGCCGGCTGCCCGGCCTGCTCGCCGACGAGCTGCCCTGGCACAGCCGCGAAGCCAAGTTCGACCTGCAACTGCAGAGCGAGGAGGACGCTCGCGGTCGCCTGACCCTGAATTTCGACTACGCCGCGGACCTCTTCGACGAGGCCAGCATCCGGCGTTTCGCCGCGCAATACCTGGAGCTGCTGCGCCAGGTCGCGGAAGACCCGCAGCGCTGCCTCGGCGATATCGCCCTGGTCGACGCCGAGCAGGCGGCGCACCTCGCCGAATGGGGCAGCGCGCCCTGCGAGCCGGCGCGCGCCTGGCTGCCGGAGCTGCTGGAGCGGCAACTGGCGCAGTCCGCCGAACGCGTCGCCCTGGAGTGGGACGGCGGCAGCCTCGGCTACGCCGAACTGCACGCCCGGGCCAACCGCCTGGCCCACTACCTGCGCGACAAGGGCGTCGGCCCGGACGTGCGGGTAGCGATCTGCGCCGAGCGTTCGCCGCAACTGCTGGTCGGTCTGCTGGCGATCGTCAAGGCGGGCGGCGCCTACGTGCCGCTGGACCCGGACTACCCCAGCGAACGCCTGGCCTACATGCTCGCCGACAGTGGCGTCGAGCTGCTGCTGACCCAGGCCCATCTGTTCGAGCGCCTGCCTGGCGCGGAGGGCGTCACGCCGATCTGCCTGGACAGCCTCAAGCTCGACAACTGGCCGAGCCAGGCACCGGGCCTGCACCTGCACGGCGACAATCTCGCCTACGTCATCTACACCTCCGGCTCCACCGGCCAGCCGAAGGGCGTGGGCAACACCCACGCGGCGCTGGCCGAGCGCCTGCAATGGATGCAGGCCACCTACGCCCTCGACGGCGACGACGTGCTGATGCAGAAGGCGCCGGTGAGCTTCGACGTGTCGGTGTGGGAGTGCTTCTGGCCGCTGGTCACCGGTTGCCGGTTGGTCCTTGCCGCCCCCGGCGAGCACCGCGATCCGGCGCGCCTGGTGGAACTGGTGCGGCAGTTCGAGGTGACCACGCTGCACTTCGTGCCGCCGCTGCTGCAACTGTTCATCGACGAACCCGGCGTCGCCGCCTGCGGCAGCCTGCGCCGCCTGTTCTCCGGCGGCGAGGCGCTTCCGGCGGAGCTGCGCAACCGCGTGTTGCAACGCCTGCCGGCGGTGGCCCTGCATAACCGCTACGGGCCGACCGAGACCGCCATCAACGTCACCCATTGGCAGTGCCGCGCGGAAGACGGCGAGCGTTCGCCGATCGGCCGGCCGCTGGGCAACGTGGTCTGCCGCGTGCTGGACGCCGAGTTCAACCTGCTGCCGGCCGGCGTCGCCGGCGAGTTGTGCATCGGCGGCCTGGGCCTGGCCCGTGGCTACCTGGGGCGCCCGGCGCTGAGCGCCGAGCGCTTCGTCGCCGATCCGTTCTCGGCCGACGGCGAGCGCCTGTACCGCACCGGCGACCGCGCGCGCTGGAACGCCGACGGGGTGCTGGAATACCTCGGTCGCCTCGACCAGCAGGTCAAGCTGCGTGGCTTCCGCATCGAGCCGGAGGAGATCCAGGCACGCCTGCTGGCGCAGCCGGGGGTGGCCCAGGCGGTAGTGGTGATCCGCGAAGGCGTGGCCGGCAGCCAGTTGGTCGGCTACTACACTGGCGCTGTCGGCGCCGAGGCGGAAGCCGAGCAGAACCAGCGTCTGCGCGCCGCGCTACAGGCCGAACTGCCGGAATACATGGTCCCGGCGCAGTTGATGCGCCTGGCGCAGATGCCCCTCGGCCCGAGCGGCAAGCTGGATACGCGGGCGCTGCCGGAGCCGGTCTGGCAGCAGCGCGAGCACGTCGAGCCGCGGACCGAGCTGCAACGGCGCATCGCCGCGATCTGGAGCGAAGTGCTCGGCCTGCCGCGGGTCGGCCTGCGCGACGATTTCTTCGAACTCGGCGGGCATTCCCTGCTGGCCACCCGCATCGTCTCGCGCACCCGCCAGGCCTGCGACGTCGAACTGCCGTTGCGCGCGCTGTTCGAGGCCAGCGAACTGGAGGCCTTCTGCGAACAGGTCCGCGCAGCCCAGGCCGCCGGACGTACCGACAGCCACGGCGCGATCCGCCGCATCGACCGCGAGCAGCCGGTGCCGCTGTCCTACTCGCAGCAGCGCATGTGGTTCCTCTGGCAACTGGAGCCGGACAGCCCGGCCTACAACGTCGGCGGCCTGGCACGCCTGAGCGGGCCGCTGGACGTGGCGCGCTTCGAGGCCGCGCTACAGGCCCTGGTGCAGCGCCACGAGACCCTGCGTACCACGTTCCCCAGCGTCGACGGCGTGCCGGTACAGCGCGTACATAGCGATGGCGGCCTGCACATGGACTGGCAGGACTTCTCCGCGCTCGACCGCGACAGCCGCCAGCAGCACCTGCAGACCCTCGCCGACAGCGAGGCGCACCGGCCCTTCGACCTTGAGAGCGGGCCGTTGCTGCGGGTCTGCATGGTGAAGATGGCCGAGCGCGAGCACTACCTGGTGGTGACCCTGCACCACATCGTCACCGAAGGCTGGGCGATGGACATCTTCGCCCGCGAACTGGGCGCGCTCTACGAGGCCTTCCTCGACGACCGCGAATCGCCGCTGGAGCCGTTGCCGGTCCAGTACCTGGACTACAGCGTGTGGCAGCGCGAGTGGCTGGAGAGCGGCGAGCGCCAGCGCCAGCTCGACTACTGGAAGGCCCAGCTGGGCAACGAGCATCCGCTGCTCGAACTGCCGGGCGACCGGCCACGCCCGCCGGTGCAGAGCCACCAGGGCGACCTCTACCGCTTCGACCTGAGCCCCGAGCTGGCCGAGCGCGTGCGCCGCTTCAACGCCGCCCGCGGGCTGACCATGTTCATGACCATGACCGCCACCCTTGCGGCCTTGCTCTACCGCTACAGCGGCCAGCAGGACCTGCGTATCGGCGCGCCGGTGGCGAACCGCATCCGCCCGGAGAGCGAAGGGCTGATCGGCGCCTTCCTCAATACCCAGGTGCTGCGCTGCCGGCTCGACGGACAGATGAGCGTCGGCGAGCTGCTTGAGCAGGTGCGGCAGACCGTGATCGATGGCCAGTCGCACCAGGACCTGCCGTTCGACCACCTGGTGGAAGCCCTGCAACCGCCGCGCAGCGCCGCCTACAACCCGTTGTTCCAGGTGATGTGCAACGTCCAGCGCTGGGAGTTCCAGCAGACCCGGCAACTGGCCGGGATGACCGTCGAGTACATCGCCAACGATGCGCGGGCGACCAAGTTCGACCTCAACCTGGAGGTCACCGACCTCGACCAGCGCCTCGGCTGCTGCCTGACCTACAGCCGCGACCTGTTCGACGAACCGCGCATCGCGCGGATGGCCGGACACTGGCAGAACCTGCTGGAGGCGCTGCTGGGCGACCCGCAGCGGCGCATTGCCGAATTGCCGCTGTTCGCCGCCGAGGAGCGGAAGCAACTGCTGCTCGCCGGCACGGCCGGCGAGGCAGGGCTCCAGGACACCCTCCATGGCCTGTTCGCCGCCCGCGTGGCGGCTAGCCCCCAGGCCCCGGCGCTGACCTTCGCCGGACAGACCCTGAGCTATGCCGAACTCGATGCCCGCTCCAACCGTCTGGCGCGCGTCCTGCGCAGTCACGGCGTCGGCCCGGAAGTGCGGGTCGGCCTGGCCCTGGAGCGTTCGCTGGAGATGGTCGTCGGCCTGCTGGCGATCCTCAAGGCCGGCGGCGCCTACGTGCCGCTGGACCCGGAATATCCGCTGGAGCGCCTGCAATACATGATCGAGGACAGCGGCGTACGCCTGCTGCTCAGCCACGCGGCGCTGTTCGAGGCCCTCGGCGAGCTGCCGGCGGGCGTGGCGCGCTGGTGCCTCGAGGAGGACGGCCCGGCGCTGGACGCCGAGGACCCCGCGCCGCTGGCAGCGCTGAGCGGGCCGCAGCACCAGGCCTACCTGATCTATACCTCCGGCTCCACCGGCAAGCCGAAGGGCGTGGCGGTCTCCCACGGCGAGATCGCCATGCACTGCGCCGCGGTGATCGAGCGCTTCGGCATGCGCGCCGAGGATTGTGAACTGCACTTCTATTCGATCAACTTCGACGCCGCCAGCGAGCGCCTGCTGGCCCCGTTGCTGTGCGGCGCCCGCGTGGTGCTGCGGGCCCAGGGCCAGTGGGGCGCGGAGGAAATCTGCGAGCTGATCCGCGCGGAGGGCGTGAGCATCCTCGGCTTCACCCCGAGCTACGGCAGCCAGCTCGCCCAGTGGCTGGAGAGCCAGGGCCGGCAGTTGCCGGTGCGCATGTGCATCACCGGCGGCGAAGCGCTGACCGGCGAGCACCTGCAACGGATTCGCCAGGCCTTCGCCCCGGCGTCGTTCTTCAATGCCTACGGACCGACCGAGACGGTGGTCATGCCGCTGGCCTGCCTGGCTCCCGAACGACTGGAGGAGGGTGCCGCCAGCGTGCCGATCGGCAGCGTGGTCGGTGCGCGGGTCGCCTACATCCTGGATGCCGACCTGGCCCTGGTGCCGCAGGGCGCGACCGGCGAACTCTACGTCGGCGGCGCCGGCCTGGCGCGCGGCTACCATGAGCGTCCGGCGCTCAGCGCCGAGCGCTTCGTGCCCGATCCCTTCGCTGCCGAGGGCGGCCGCCTGTACCGCACCGGCGACCTGGTGCGCCTGTGCGACAACGGCCAGGTGGAATATGTCGGCCGCATCGACCACCAGGTGAAGATCCGTGGCTTCCGCATCGAACTGGGCGAGATCGAGGCGCGCCTGCTGGAGCATCCGCAGGTTCGCGAAGCGCTGGTCCTGGCGCTCGACAGCCCGAGCGGCAAGCAGTTGGCCGGTTATGTCGCCAGCGCGGTGGCCGAGCAGGACGAGGACGCCCAGGCGGCGCTGCGCGAGGCGCTGAAAACGCATCTCAAGCAGCAATTGCCGGACTACATGGTGCCGGCCCACCTGCTGTTGCTCGCCAGCCTGCCGCTGACCGCCAACGGCAAGCTCGACCGCCGCGCGCTGCCGGCGCCCGACCCGGCGCTCAACCGGCAGGCCTACGAGGCCCCGCGCAGCGTGCTGGAGCAGCAACTGGCCGGGGTCTGGCGCGAGGTGCTGAACGTCGAGCGGGTAGGTCTCGGCGACAACTTCTTCGAACTGGGCGGCGATTCGATCCTGTCGATCCAGGTGGTCAGCCGCGCCCGCCAGCTAGGCATCCACTTCAGCCCCCGCGACCTGTTCCAGCACCAGACCGTACAGAGCCTCGCCGCGGTGGCCCGGCACAGCCAGGCCAGCCAGGCCGAGCAGGGGCCGGTGCAGGGCGACAGCGCGCTGACGCCGATCCAGCACTGGTTCTTCGACCTGCCGCTGGCGCGCCGCGAACACTGGAACCAGTCGCTGCTGTTGCAGCCGCGGCAGGCCATTGACCTCGGTCTGCTGCGCAAGTCCCTGCAACGCCTGGTCGAACAGCATGATGCCCTGCGCCTGGCGTTCCGCCAGGTCGACGGCGAGTGGCTGGCGCAGCATCGTCCGCTGCGCGAACAGGAACTGCTCTGGCACGTCCCGGTGCAATCCTTCGACGAATGCGCCGAGCTGTTCGCCAAGGCCCAGCGCAGCCTCGACCTCGAACAGGGGCCGCTGCTGCGCGCGGTGCTGGTGGACGGCCCGGCCGGTGAGCAACGCCTGCTGCTGGCGATCCACCACCTGGTGGTGGACGGGGTGTCCTGGCGGGTGCTGCTGGAGGACCTGCAACAGGTCTACCGTCAGTTCGCCGAGGGCGCCGAACCGGCGCTGCCGGCCAAGACCAGCGCCTTCCGCGACTGGGCCGGACGCCTGCAGGCCTACGCCGGCAGCGAATCGCTGCGCGAGGAGCTGGGCTGGTGGCAAGCCCGGCTGGGTGGGCAGCCGGTCGAGTGGCCGTGCGACCGCCCGCAGGGCGACAACCGCGAGGCGCTGGCGGAAAGTGTCAGCCTGCGGCTCGACCCGCAACGTACCCGGCAATTGCTGCAACAGGCGCCGGCGGCCTACCGCACCCAGGTCAACGACCTGCTGCTGACCGCCCTCGCTCGCGTGCTCTGCCGCTGGAGCGGGCAGCCATCGACGCTGGTGCAGTTGGAAGGGCATGGCCGCGAGGCGCTGTTCGACGATATCGACCTGACCCGCAGCGTCGGCTGGTTCACCAGCGCCTACCCGTTGCGCCTGACCCCGGCGCAGAGCCCGGGCGAGTCGATCAAGGCGATCAAGGAACAGCTCCGCGCGGTGCCGCACAAAGGCCTCGGCTACGGCGTGCTGCGCTACCTCGCCGATCCGGCGGTGCGCCAGGCGATGGCCGCGCTGCCCACGGCGCCGATAACCTTCAACTACCTCGGACAGTTCGACCAGAGCTTCGCCGACGCCCTGTTCCAGCCGCTGGACCAGCCCACCGGGCCGATCCACGACGAGCAGGCGCCGTTGCCCAACGAGCTGAGCGTCGATGGCCAGGTCTACGGCGGCGAGCTGGTGCTGCGCTGGACCTACAGCCGCGAGCGCTACGACGCGCAGACGGTGAACGAGCTGGCGCAGGCCTATCTCGCCGAACTGCAGGCGCTGATCGAGCATTGCCTGGAAGACGGCGCCGGCGGCCTGACCCCGTCCGACTTCCCGCTGGCGCAACTGAGCCAGGCGCAACTGGACGCCCTGGCGGTGCCGGCCGGCGAGATCGAGGACGTCTATCCGCTGACCCCGATGCAGGAAGGGTTGCTGTTGCACACCCTGCTGGAACCGGGCACCGGCATCTACTACATGCAGGACCGCTACCGGATCGACAGCCCGCTCGATCCCGAGCGCTTCGCCGCCGCCTGGCAGGCGGTGGTGGCCCGCCACGAGGCGCTGCGCGCGTCGTTCGTCTGGAATGCTGGCGAAACGATGTTGCAGGTGATCCACAAGCCCGGTCGCACCCGCATCGAGTTCCTCGACTGGAGCGAACTGCCGGAGGACGGCCACGAGGAACGCCTGCAAGCGCTGCACAAGCGCGAGCGCGAGGCCGGCTTCGACCTGCTCGAACAGCCGCCGTTCCACCTGCGCCTGATCCGCCTGGACGAGGCGCGCTACTGGTTCATGATGAGCAACCACCACATCCTCATCGATGCCTGGTGCCGTGGCCTGCTGATGAACGACTTCTTCGAGATCTACGGCGCCCTCGGCGAAGGCCGCCCGGCGAACCTGCCGACGCCGCCGCGCTACCGCGACTACATCGCCTGGCTGCAACGCCAGGACCTGGAGCAGTCGCGCCGCTGGTGGAGCGAGAGCCTGCGCGGCTTCGAGCGGCCGACCCTGGTGCCCAGCGACCGCCCGTTACTCCGCGAGCACGCCGGCGAAAGCGGCGGGATGATCGTCGGTGACCGCTATACGCGTCTGGACGCCGCCGACGGCGCGCGCCTGCGCGAACTGGCGCAGCGCTACCAGCTCACCGTCAACACCTTCGCCCAGGCCGCCTGGGCGCTGACCCTGCGCCGCTTCAGCGGCGAGCGCGACGTGCTCTTCGGCGTCACCGTGGCCGGGCGTCCGGTGGGCATGCCGGAAATGCAGCGCACCGTCGGCCTGTTCATCAACAGCATCCCATTGCGCGTGCAGATGCCGGCCGCCGGCCAGCGCTGCACGGTGCGCGAATGGCTGAACCGGCTGTTCGAGCGCAACCTGGAGTTGCGCGAGCACGAGCACCTGCCCCTGGTAGCCATCCAGGAAAGCAGCGAGCTGCCCAAGGGCCAGCCGCTGTTCGACAGCCTGTTCGTGTTCGAGAACGCTCCGGTGGAAGTCTCGGTACTGGACCGCGCGCAGAGCCTGAACGCCAGTTCCGACTCCGGGCGTACCCACACCAACTTCCCGTTGACCGTGGTCTGCTATCCGGGTGATGACCTCGGCCTGCACCTGTCCTACGACCAGCGCTACTTCGAGGCGCCGACCGTCGAGCGCCTGCTCGGCGAGTTCAAGCGCCTGCTACTGGCCCTGGCCGACGGTTTCCACGGCGAACTGGAGGCCTTGCCGCTGCTCGGCGAGGACGAGCGCGACTTCCTCCTCGACGGCTGCAACCGCAGCGCCCGCGACTACCCGCTGGAGCAAGGCTACGTGCGGCTGTTCGAGGCGCAGGTGGCGGCCCATCCGCAGCGCATCGCCGCCAGTTGCCTGGAACAGCGCTGGAGCTACGCCGAGCTGAACCGCCGGGCCAACCGCCTCGGCCACGCCCTGCGCGCCGCCGGCGTCGGCATCGACCAGCCGGTGGCACTGCTGGCCGAGCGCGGCCTCGACCTGCTCGGCATGATCGTCGGCAGCTTCAAGGCCGGTGCCGGCTACCTGCCGCTCGACCCCGGCCATCCGACCCAGCGCCTGACCCGGATCGTCGAGCTGAGCCGCACGCCGGTGCTGGTCTGCACCCAGGCCTGCCGCGAGCAGGCGCTGGCGCTGTTCGACGAACTCGGCTGCGTCGACCGGCCGCGCCTGCTGGTGTGGGACGAGATCCAGCAGGGCGAGGGCGCCGAGCACGATCCGCAGGTCTACAGCGGGCCGCAGAACCTCGCCTACGTGATCTACACCTCCGGCTCCACCGGACTGCCGAAGGGCGTGATGGTGGAGCAGGCGGGCATGCTCAACAACCAGTTGAGCAAGGTCCCGTACCTGGAACTGGACGAGAACGACGTGATCGCCCAGACCGCCTCGCAGAGCTTCGACATCTCGGTCTGGCAGTTCCTCGCCGCGCCGTTGTTCGGCGCCCGCGTGGCGATCGTGCCGAACGCCGTCGCCCACGATCCGCAGGGCCTGCTGGCGCACGTCGGCGAACAGGGCATCACGGTGCTGGAAAGCGTGCCGTCGCTGATCCAGGGCATGCTCGCCGAAGAGCGCCAGGCCCTCGACGGCCTGCGCTGGATGCTGCCCACCGGCGAGGCGATGCCGCCGGAACTGGCGCGCCAGTGGCTCAAGCGCTACCCGCGGATCGGCCTGGTGAATGCCTACGGGCCGGCGGAATGCTCCGACGACGTGGCGTTCTTCCGCGTCGACCTGGCCTCCACCGAGAGCACCTACCTGCCGATCGGCAGTCCCACCGACAACAACCGCCTGTACCTGCTCGGCGCCGGCGCCGACGACGCCTTCGAACTGGTGCCGCTGGGCGCGGTGGGCGAGCTGTGCGTGGCCGGCACCGGCGTCGGTCGTGGCTACGTCGGCGATCCGCTGCGCACCGCCCAGGCCTTCGTCCCGCATCCGTTCGGCGCGCCGGGCGAGCGTCTGTACCGTACCGGCGACTTGGCGCGGCGGCGCGCCGACGGACTGCTGGAATATGTCGGGCGGATCGACCACCAGGTGAAGATCCGCGGCTTCCGCATCGAGCTGGGCGAGATCGAGGCGCGCCTGCACGAACGCGCCGACGTCCGCGAGGCGGCGGTGGCGGTGCAGGAAGGGGAGAACGGCAAGTACCTGGTGGGCTACCTGGTTCCCGGCGAGACACAGCGTTCCAGCGCCGACTCGCCGGCCGGACTGATGGTGGAGCAGGGCGCCTGGTTCGAGCGGATCAAGCAGCAACTGCGCGCCGACCTGCCGGACTACATGGTGCCGCTGCACTGGCTGGTGCTGGACCGGATGCCGCTCAACGCCAACGGCAAGCTCGACCGCAAGGCGCTGCCGGCGTTGGACATCGGCCAGATGCAGAACCAGGCCTACCAGGCCCCGCGCAACGAACTGGAGGAAACCCTGGCACGGATCTGGGCCGAGGTGCTGAAGGTCGAGCGGGTCGGGGTGTTCGACAACTTCTTCGAACTCGGCGGGCATTCGCTGCTGGCCACCCAGATCGCCTCGCGGGTGCAGAAGGCCCTGCAACGCAACGTGCCGCTACGGGCGATGTTCGAATGCACCACGGTGGAAGAGCTGGCCAGCTACATCGAGTCCCTGGCCCCGAGCGAGATCAGCGAGCAGAAGGCCGAGCGCCTGAACGACCTGATGTCGAAGCTGGAAATGCTCTGAGGCACGCGCCCCGCCACAGGCCGGATACCTGTGCGGGGCGCGTGGCGGAAAGGCATGAAAAAGGCCCGCCGAAGACGCCCGGGCGTCCTGGCGGGCCTTTCTACAAATTCGTTCTAGGCAAACCAGCCCTCTGACCTTGAGGGAGAGGGGCGTTCGGAGCGGCGAACCCGCCCGCTAGGCGAGCGTAGCTCCTACAGGGGACGGTCCGGCCGGGAGTCGCGCAGCGTTCGCTTGCGCGGCTTCTCCTTGGTTTCACGACGCATCTTGCGAGGCTGACGGAGGCCCGTCAGGTCCTGGCTGCCCTGGTCATCCGTGTAGAGATCGTCCAGAAGGTTTCGCGTTATCTTCATGCCAGCGGTTTCGTGCTGTCCGTGGGAAAGGAGAGGCTAGGCCCGAGTCGTTGCTCTATTGTTAATGGATGGCGCCGCGCCGCTTAAGCTGGCAGATCTGACAGGCCCCGCCCAACACGACGCCAGAGCGGCGCCTAGAGCGGCCGCAACTTGCTCAACCAGCGTCGCCAACCCAGTTGCACCATGGGTTCGCCCTGGCGTTCGAGGAGGTCGGGCATCTCGCTGAAATTCACCCAGAGCTTGCCCTGCCAGTCGAGCATGTGCACCACCTGGCGCTCCCAGCGCAACTTGACGTAGCGCGGCATGCCGCTGTCGTCGGTGGCGCTGCGCAACTCCGGCACCACCTCGCCGCTGAGCCAGCGGCGCAATTCGCCGCCATCGCCGCGCTGCTGGTAGATCAGCGCGGCATACGCGCCGGACTCGCTGATCAGCCACTGCGCCTGGTCTTCGCCACGTTCGGAACGCAACGATTCGCGGCGCGCCTGGTCGTCGTCCAGGCGGGCGAGCATCTGTTCGGGCTGGCTGTGTTCGATCAGCCGGGCGAAGTCGTCGAGGACGAACCAGGCCTGGTCGTCGATCAGCAGCGCGCGCAGCAATCGCTGCTGTCGGAAGAAGTAGTGCGGGGCAAGCTGGGTATGGCCGTGCATAGGAGAAATCCTTCTCTGAGCTGTCCGCTGCCTGGCTTCTGCCGGCGCGGCAGGGAGACAGGCCGCTCGTGGGTGTTGGGCCAGCAGGCTGTGGCCTGCCGGGAACCGAAGTCACCGGCGAAAAAAGCCTACTGACAGCGCCTGTAGGACGGCAATGGCTAAGCCTTGTACGAAGTCTCCGATGGCACAAGCCCGCTGAACAGCTAGGCCTATGAGGGTAGGCTCTTGTCCACTGTCTATATGGCGGTGAACTGCTCGCAGCCGAACCTGTTCCCTGAGCATTTCCTGGTTACCTGCGTGGCACTGGGCTGGCCCGGAAAACCTATAGCCATTTGGCGGAAAACAGGAGCGGCGGGTTTTTCCCGCCAGAAACCCTCTTTTTTCGAGGTCTCGTAACTTGCTGATTTATAAGGGCGTAAGAAATCGTCCGAAAAAAGGGTCGGAAGTTTCGGGCAATTGGCGGCCGTTTCGCGAGGACCGGGACGGCGATCAAGCGTGCCGTTCGGACGCGAAAGGTCTTGTGATGGCGATGCCGCAAAGCCCCCGGCCAGGCCGGGGGCGTCGCGCCAGGGAGCGGCGCTACAGGCTCGGGTGGCCCGCCTCGATTTCGGACAAGGCATCGCTGAGCAGCGACAGCAACGCACCGTTGATGTAGGCCAGGGTGCCGCCGGGCTCTTCTTTCTCATCGAGCAAACGGGTCATGGCCAGGATGTTGATCGCCGACCTCAAGCGCACTTTCGCGTTGTCGAACAAGTGCGTGGGGAGTGCATGGGTGTCCACGTACAGGGTGGCGCTACGCGGACACATGTCGGCCTGGGAGGTGGGGAGCAGCGGGACGAAGCGGGGGGACGATTCTGTTACCTCGGGGTTGGACGTATCATTCGGCTTAGCCATGGGTCAGCTCCTTTATAAGCTGGTTTGTGGTTAGCGGGTCGTAGGTGTTCCCGCACCTGCGGCCCGCGTCTTTTTTGCCCTCAGAAAATAGAGGGCAGTGCCGTTCGGTCCTGTCCCTGCGGGACGGATTTGCCGGCCCCTCCATCATCCTCCTACTGGGTTTTTATCCAATTCCCGGGCTTCTGAGAGAGCCTGCGGAAATGTCCGGGGGAGCTGTCCGGCGTTTCCAGGGCCTGTAGGGCGAATACCGCCACAGGCGGTATCCGCCGATACCCCGGATAAGCGGCGGATAACCGCGAGCGGTTATTTGCCCTACGGAGTTGGGACGCTGTCCGGCGTTTCCGGGGTGCGTAGGGTGAATAACGCCATGGGCGTTATCCGCCGATATCGCGGATAAGCGGCGGATAACCGCGAGCGGTTATTTGCCCTACGGAGTTGGGGTGCTGTCCGGCGTTTCCGGGGTGCGTAGGGCGAATAACGCCATGGGCGTTATCCGCCGATGTCGCGGTTAAGCGGCGGATAACCGCGAGCGGTTATTCGCCCTACGGACCCGGGGAGGTGTCGGCGTTTCCAGGGCGTTAACCGCCGATTCAGAACGCCAGCAGGTAGCGCAGGGTCAGTTGGTTGCCTTCGCTGCGGTTGCGCGCGCCGCTTTCGGCGTAGAGGTTGGCGAACAGCGTTTGCCTGCCCTGGCTGTACATCACCCCCGGGCCTATGCCGAAGACCTGCTCGCGCGAGTCGGCCTGCCGGTGGCCGTCGATGCGGTCGGCGCTGATCTGTTTCAACTGGTAGCCGGCCAGGCCGATCCGCCAGTGCGGGTCCAGCGCGTAGGAGATCGAGAAGTTCGCGTGCAGCGCCTGTCCCGGCTGTACGTCGTTTGCGCCCAGGCGCGGCGAGGGGTCGTCGTTGCGGCTGATCCAGGCGTAGTGCAGGCGGCCGCTGAGTTCCAGGCGCTCGCCCAGTTCCCAGGTGAAGGCGTAGTGCGGGTTGAAGATCCAGGTGTTGCTGCCGGTGTTGATCGCGGCGTCCTTGTCGTAGTCGCCGGTGGGCAGGGAGAAGACGAAGTTCAGGCGCTGCCAGTAGGGGCGGCCGAACAGCGTAGCGGGCCCCCATTGCAGCATCAGCGGACTGACGATCAGGTCGCCCTGGCGGGTGCGCCGGCCGTCCGGGCCGCCGTCGATATCGAGGTCCAGGCGTACCAGCGGCAGCAGCACTTCGGCGCCGTAGTGGGCGCCGAGCAGGGTGTTCTGGCTGAGGTAGGCGAAGTGCGGCAACAGCGTGGTGCCACGAACCCGTTGCCGTCCGGGAACCGAATGCCCGCCGGCATCGCTGGCGTTGTTCGCCCGAACGTATTGCAGGGGCAGTTCGAAGAGCATGCCGGGACGGCTGACGCCGTCCATGAAGCTGGTGTTGCCGAGCGCCAGCGGCGGCAGCGCGACGGCGTCGGCGCGGGCCTCCAGGCAGAGCGCGGCGGAGAGGGCGCCGAAGGTGGGTAGCAGGGCTGCACGCATGAGGGGATTTCTCTTTTTCTGGTTCCGTGGGTTCAGAGCAACCTGATCGGGTAGTCGACCACCACCCGGTATTCGTCGGAGCTGGAGTTGCCGCGGGTGTTGCCGGGGGCGGTGTAGCCTTCGCCGGGGCGGTGGGTGGCCCAGCGCAGGGTCACGCTGAGGCCCTTGGCCGGGCCGGCGGGGAAGGCGTAGCGCAGCGACAGGTCGCGTTCCCAGTGCTGGGCGTTCTTGCCATTGGGGTTGTAGAGGTAGCCATAGCCCGCGCTGTCCGGGTCGACCCGGGTCAGGTCGGCCTGGCCACGGCCGTAGGCGGCGCCGAATTGCCAGTCCGGGGCGGCGAGGAAGGCCAGGCTGGCCTGGTACTGGATCTTCCACGAGCGCTCGCCGGGGCCGTTGAAGTCGGCGTACTGCATGGCGTTGCTTTCGTAGAGGAAGGTCCGGTCGTTCTGCGCGATGAAGTCGAACGGGGTGTCGCCATCGACCTTTTGCAGGCTGAGGCTCAGCGACTGGCCGCCGCCGGCCAGGGTCAGGCCGGCGTTGTAGAGGTCGTTGTCGATCCGGCCGAGCTGGCTGCGGCCCTGGTCGCGGGTCTTGTAGTAATGCAGCCAGGGCGTCAGGGTCAATTGGCTGGAAAGCCGCCACGGCTGGCTGAGGCCGAGGTAGTGCTGGTTCCAGATATCCTCCAGGCGGCCGCTGTAGAGCGTCGCCTGGCTGCCGCCGGGGGCGCTGTAGCTGGCGCCCAGCCAGGCGATGTGCGGGCTTTCGCGATCGGCGGCGATACCGCCCTTGGTGCCGTTGCCGTAGCCGCTGGTGAGATGACTGTGGCCGCTCTGGTTGCGTAGGCGGGTGGCTTCGACGAAGCCGGCGTCCAGTTCGAACGCGCGGAAATGGTAGTTCTTCAGGGTCACGCCACGGTAGCTCTGCGGCACCATGCGACTGACGCCGCTGGCGATCACCGGGTTCTCCAGCAACTGGTCGCCGATCTTCAGCAGGCTGTCCAGGCCGCGCAGCTTGAGGGCCGTGCCGGCCGCGGAGAAGCTGTCGGCGGGGCGACCGGCGGAGTCCAGCGGCAACACGCCGGCGCCGCCGCTGCCGCCACCGCCGTCCAGGCGCAGGCCGTAGAAGGCGTGCGCATCCAGGCCGATGCCTATCGGCGTGTCGGTATAGCCGGAGCGGAACGACAGCATCAGGCCCTGGGCCCATTCGCGCTGGTCGCGGCGGGACGGGGTGTCGTGGTTGTCGCGGGCGAAATAGTAGTTGCGGAGGAAACCGTTCAGCGTCGAGCCTTCGACGAAGCCCGGCGGCACCTTCATTTCGGCTTTCTGCCGCTGGTTCAGGCCGGTGCTGATGTTGTCGCGATGGCCCAGGGAGTCGTCGGCCAGGAGCGAGCCCGGACCTATGGCAAGGGCAAGGCAGAGCGTAGCCCCGCGCTTCGTGGAGGAATCAGGCATGGGTCCGGTCCGTAGTCGTTGCTATCCACCAGGCTCCTGCTCGGCAAAAGAAGGGGCGTGCAGCCCCTTCCTTCCCATGGATCACTTGCGCTGCGAATCCAGTTGCTCGTGGTTGTTGACCACGGCCTGGGCCTTGGCGTAGCTCTCGATCAGCAGTTGGTAGTGCGGGAATACCGCGCTGTAGGCTTCGGCGAACTGCACGGCGTCGTCGCGGTTCCAGGTACGCTGGATTTCCGAGCAGACCGCGGCGGTGTCCATCGGCACCACGCCGGCCTGGACCACCCGTGCCAGGGTGATTTCCTGGGCCATCTTGGAGTAGGTGCCGGAGGCGTCGATCACCGCGAACACCTGATAGCCGTCGTGTACCGCGGCGATGCTGGGGAAGGCCATGCACACGCTGGTGATGGTGCCGGCGATGATCAGTTGCTTCTTGCCGGTGGCCTTCACCGCGGCGACGAATTCCGGGTTGTCCCAGGCATTGATCTCACCCTTGCGCGCGACGTACTGGGCGTGCGGCGCGGCCTCGTGGATCTCCGGGATCAGCGGGCCGTTGGGGCCCTGCGGTACCGAGGCGGTGGTGATCACCGGGATCTTCGCCAGGGTGGCGACCTTGGCCAGGGTGGTGGCGTTGGCGCGCAGTTCGGTCATCGGCATGTCCTTGACCGTCTGGAACAGGCCGCTCTGGTGGTCGATCAGCAACATGGCGGCGTTGGCCGGATCGATCTTCGGGGTCTGACCGTTGAAGTTGGCGGGAGCGCTCATTTCCATTTCCTCTTGCAGGGTGGTCGTCCGTGAATTTCGGGCAAAGCCCGGCCGGGCCCGCGCTTCCTGCGCGGGCCATGTCGTAGGGGGGCGGACTTCAGTGGGCGCGGATGAAGCGCCCGTTCTCGAAGTCCTCGATGGCCTGGTCGATTTCCTCGCGGCTGCTCATCACGAAGGGGCCATAGCCGATGATCGGCTCGTCCAGCGGCTCGCCGCTGAGCACCAGCAACTGCACGTCGTTGTTGGCTTCCAGTTCCAGCCGCGGGTCGTCGCGGTCGAGCAGGGCGACCTGGGCTTCGCGAACGATCTCGTCGCCGACCGCGAGGGTGCCGCGCAGGACCACCACGGCGCAGGTATGTCCCTTGGGCAGGTCGAGGGCGAGGTGCTTGCCGGCCTTCAGCTGCACGTCCCAGACCGCCAGCGGCGAGTGGGTCAGCGCCGGCCCCTGGTGGCGGCCGTAGCGTCCGGCGATCACCCGCAGTTCGCCGGCCCTGTCGGGCAGGCCGACGCGGGGAATGTCGGCATCCAGCAGGGTCTGGTAGCGCGGCGGGTTCATCTTGTCGCTGGAGGGCAGGTTGACCCATAGCTGGACCATTTCCAGCGTTCCACCTGTGCTACGGAAGCGTTCCGAGTGGTACTCCTCGTGGAGGATCCCGGAGGCCGCCGTCATCCACTGCACATCCCCCGGCCCGATGCGTCCGCCGGCGCCGGTGGAGTCGTGGTGCTCGACCTCGCCCTGGTAGACGATGGTCACCGTCTCGAAGCCGCGATGAGGATGCTGGCCTACGCCGCGGCGCTGCTGTGCGGGGGGGAAATCAGCAGGCCCGGCGTAGTCCAGCAAGAGGAACGGGCTGATATGCTGGCCCAGTGTGTTGTAGGAAAAGAGCGAACGAACGGGGAATCCGTCGCCCACCCAGTGGCGGTTGGCGTTGCCGTAGATTCCCAGGACCTTTTTCACGTCGGTGCTCCTCGATTGAGTCGATGGAGCGATACGCTAGTTCCCGGGAGTGGGAACCGGTAGTCCGCAAATCAAGTCTCAGAGTCTCGCAGGTGGAACGATGAGTGGTGAGCTGGTGTTCGATCTGAACGCGCTTTTCATCTATGCCAAGGTGGTCGAGCACGGTGGCTTCGCCCCCGCCGGGCGGGTGTTGGGGATTCCCAAGTCGACCATCAGCCGCAAGGTCGCGCAGCTCGAGGCGCGCCTGGGCGTACGCCTGGTGCAGCGCTCGACGCGGCAATTCCAGGTGACCGAGATCGGCCAGGCCTACTACCGTCATTGCGTGGCGATGACGGTGGAAGCGGAGGCTGCCGAGGACGTCATCGAACAGAACCGCTCGGAGCCGTGCGGAATGGTCCGCCTGACCTGCTCGACGCCGCTGCTGCACTTCGAACTGGCGCCGATGCTGGCGCGCTTCATGGCGCAGTATCCGAACGTCGAGCTGTACGTGAAGACCTTCAATCGCCGGGTCGACGTGATCGCCGAAGGCTACGACATCTCGCTGTCGCTGCGTTTCCCGCCGCTGGAGGACAGCGACCTGGTGATGAAGGTGCTGGCACGCAGCCCGCAGGTGCTGGTGGCCAGCCCGGAGCTGCTGGCCCGCTACCGCCCGCCGGAGCTGCCGGCCGACCTGTCGGCGATGCCCTACGTCGGCTGGGAGCGTTCGCGCCTGGACGGCAGCCTGCGGCTGGTCGGCGCGGATGGCAGCAGCGCGGCCCTCAACCTGCGCCCGCAACTGCTCAGCGACGACCTCGGCACCTTGCGCCAGGCGGTGCTGGAGGGCGTCGGGATCGGCGGCCTGCCGCTCTGCGTGGTCAGTCGCGACCTGGCCGAGCGCCGGCTGGTGCGGGTGCTGCCGGAGTGGACGCCGGTGGAAGGCATGGTGGTGGCAATGTTCCCCTCGCGGCGCGGGCTGTTGCCTTCGGTCCGCGCGCTGATCGACTTTCTCGCCGCAGGCTTCGCCGACGCCGCGCAGCGCCAGTACCCGGCGCCGGGCTGAGGCTCAGCGACCGGCGCCCGGGCCGTAGAGTCGGAGCAGTTGCAGGGTCACGCCGTTGGACCAGCCGAAGCCGTCCTGCAGCGGGTACTCGCCACCGCCGCCGCCGCCCTGGTTGCCGCTGATGTCGTATTTCTCCACCAGTTTTCCTTCGCGGTCGTAGACCTGCTGCACCTGGGCGAGGAATCGCCGGCCGATGTCTTCCGCCAGGGCGTCCCGGCCGTAGGCGCGCAGGCCCTGTACGGCGACCCACTGCAAGGGTGCCCAGCCGTTCGGCTCGTCCCATTGCTGGCCGCTGGCACGGGTGGTGGTGGCCAGTCCGCCCGGGCGCAGCAGTTGGGCGGCGACGCTGTCGGCGGTACGACCGGCGCGTTCGGCGGAGGCCAGCCCGGTGAATAGCGGGAAGAGGCTGGCGGCGTTGATCCGCTCGATGGGCCGCCGGCGTTGCCAGTCGTAGTCGGCGTAGTAGCCCGCCGGGTGCCAGAGGTGGTCTTCGATGGCCTGTCGTCGCTTCTCCGCGCGGGCGCCGTAGCCTTGCTCGCAGGCCTTCAGCGCGCTGCTGGCGCAGGCCTTGGCGATGGTTCGTTCGAGATGGTAGAGCAGGGCGTTGAGGTCCACCGGGACGATGGCGGTGGTGCGGATGCTGGCCAGTTCGCGGCCGTCGTCCAGCCAGCGGGAGGAGAAGTCCCAGCCGCTTTCCGCGCCGGCCCGCAGGTCGCGATAGACCTCGCCCGCGGGGCGCTGCGGGGCGCGCGCGGCGGTCGCCCGGTCCTCCAGGAAGGACTCCTGGCGCGGTGTGTCACGGTTGTCCCAGTAGCGGTTCAGCAGGCTGCCGTCGGCCAGTTTCACCACGTGCAGGCGCGCCTCGTTGGGGCGCAGCCCGGCGGAGCCTTCCATCCAGTAGGCGTATTCCTTCTGTAGCTGCGGCAGATAGCGCCGGTAGGCGGCGTCGCCTTCGCGTCTTGCCTGCAGGTCCACCATGTAGGCGAAGAACGGCGGCTGCGAACGGCTCAGGTAGTAGCTGCGGTTACCGTTGGGAATGTGCCCGTAGGTATCGATCAGGTAGGCGAAGTTGTCGAGCATGTCGCGCACCCGCTGGTGCTGCCCGCTCTCCGCAAGGCCGAGCATGGTGAAGTAGGAGTCCCAGTAGTACACCTCGCGGAAGCGTCCGCCGGGGACCACGTAGGGTTTCGGCAGCGGCAGCAGGCTGCTGTGGGCCGGCACCTGCTCGTAGTGGCGGGTCAACGCCGGCCACAGGTCGCTGATGTGGCTGGCGAGATCGGCGCCCGCTTCCGGCGGGGCGGTCTCGACGCTGCCGGACTCCTCGAAGTTGCGGCCGACGAAGGCGCGCAGGTCGAAGCCGGGCCGCTCCCTCTCGCGCAGGTAGTCGGCGCGGATCCGTGCAGGCTCGCGCAGCGGGAGCGCATCGACGAAGTGCTTCTGGTCGCTGAACAGCCGGCTTTCCTGCACCGCCTGGAACAACTCGGGATAGGCTTCGTCGGGGGCGATCGCGCGTTCGCCGCTGGCGTCCTGCCAACCCCAGGACGCGGGCGGGGTAGGCGCCGGGCCCTGGCTGCAGGCCGCCAGCAGGAGCAGGACCCAGGCCGCGAGCATGGCGCGGGGTAGAGCGGTTCGATCAGGCATCGGCTGTCTCCTCTTCGGCAAACGCCGGGCGCGGATCGGTCGCCGGCGGGGTGCGCCTGGGGCGGCGCGGCAACCCGGCGGGAGGGCCGGGAAGGGCGCTACCCCTGTTTCGGTGAGTCGCGGCGCACGAAGTTCCATCGGAAGGATCGCCAGCGTACCTATCGCTTCCGACAGGTCCTTGCGGATGAACTCCAGCGCTTCGCGCAGGTCCGTCGCAGAAGGGGCGCGAGCCCCCCAGTCGCCGTTTCGCCGTGCCGTTCCCCGCTGCCCGCGCCTTGCGCAGGGCCTCGGCGGTTCGAATCTCCTGCCCGTCCCTTCACGTCGGGAAGCCTGCGTTTCCCGAGAGGAGTGTTTCGCAATGGCCACCGCACTACGCTTCAGACCGCTGGACGCCTTCTACAACGTCCTCAACCCGGTTCCCTTCGGTTTCTTCGTCGCCGCCCTGGTCTTCGATGCCACCTATTTCGCCACGGCGGAGGTGATGTGGGGCAAGAGCGCGGCCTGGCTGATCAGTCTCGGCCTGCTGTTCGCCATCCTGCCCTGCATCGTCGACCTGTGCCGCGTATGGCTGCTGCGGCGCGCGGCGGTGGTTGCGGCGGCCAGGGTTTCCTCCTTGCTGAAGTTCGCCGGTATCGTCCTGGCCATCTTCAATGCCTTCGTGCACAGCCGCGACGCCTATGCGGTGATGCCGGCCGGGCTATGGCTGTCGATCGCGACGGTGCTGCTGCTGGCGCTGGGAGAGGCGCTCCTGGCGGTATCCGCGGAGGAGGTGGCGCATGGCTAGCCTCCACTCGCTGCGCCCCGTCGCGCTTGCCCTCGGCCTGGTCCTGGCCGGCTGCAACCAGGGGTCGCAGAACGATCCGCAGCAGCAGACCGGCGCCAATCCGGCGCTTCCGGAACCGAAGCACTTCCTTCTGCCGCCGATGAAGGTACCGGAAGGCGTGGGCTGGTCGGGAGAGGCCAAGCCGACGGTGGCCCAGGGCCTGAAGATCGAGAAGATCGCCGATGGCCTGCAACACCCTCGCCAGTTGCTGGTCTTGCCCAACGGCGATGTGCTGGTGGTGGAGGCCAACTCGCCCGGCACCGCGCCGGTGACCACGCCGAAGCAACTCATCGCGGGGATGGTCAAGGGGAAGTCCGGCAAGGCCGGCAAGGGCGGCAACCGCATCACCCTGCTGCGCCGAGCCGGCGCCGGAGGCCAGTGGCAGAAGTACGTGTTCCTGGAAGGGCTGGACTCGCCGTTCGGCGTGCAGCGGATGGGGGATTACCTGTATGTCGCCAATACCGGGAACATCATGCGCTACCGCTACGTGCCGGGTGAAACCCGGGTCGCCGACCCGGGGATGGAGTTCACCGACCTGCCGGACACCATCAACCACCACTGGACCAAGGCGCTGCTCGCCAGTCCCGACGGGCGCAAGCTCTACGTGGGCGTCGGTTCGAACAGCAACATCACCGAGAACGGCGCGGCGATCGAATACCGTCGTGCGGCGATTCTCGAGGTGGATGTCGCCAGCCGCGGCAGCCGCATCTACGCCTCCGGCCTGCGCAACCCGACCGGCCTGCAGTGGGAACCGGTCTCCGGCAAGCTGTGGACCATCGTCAACGAGCGCGACGAGATCGGCAACGACCTGGTCCCGGATTACCTGACCTCGGTACGGGAGGGCGGCTTCTACGGCTGGCCCTACAGCTACTTCGGCCAGCACCTGGATTCGCGGGTGAAGCCGCAGCGTCCCGACCTGGTGGCGAAGGCCATCGTCCCCGATTACGCGCTGGGTTCCCACGTGGCCGCGCTGGGCCTGTTCTTCTACACCGGCGACGAGTTGCCCGAGCGCTATCGCAACGGCGCCTTCGTCAGCGAGCACGGCAGTTGGAACCGCTCGCCGGTCAGCGGCTTCCAGGTGGTCCATGTGCCGTTCGCCGACGGCAAGCCCGCCGGTGCGCCGCAGCCGGTGGTGACCGGGTTCGTCTCCGCGGACGAGAAGCAGTTGTTCGGTGCGCCGGTGGGGTTGGCGCAGGCGGCCGACGGCGCGTTGCTGATCGCCGACGACGTCGGCAATGCGATCTGGCGGGTGAGCGCCGCGGGCGCCGACTAGCGGCCTGCTCGACGGTGTCCGGGCCGGAGCTGGCGGTCCGGGCTCGGTGCTGCGGTCCGGCGCAGTAAATCCGTGCGTCCCTCCTGCGTCTCCTGTGCATCCGATCCGCGAATGCCGCCCCTGGCGGCCGGATCGCCGGTTGCCAGTGGAACACCACCACGCCTTGAGGGTTGAAGACATGCACGTCGCCACCAGCGTCATCGAAGACCAGCCGCTCCGCGCCACCCCGGCGGAGGGCGAAACGCTCTACGAGTTCTCCCAGTCGCCCTTGCTGGAACGGCAAAGCCGCCAGGAGTCCAACGCGCGCAGCTATCCGCGGCGGATTCCGCTGGCGCTGAAGAAGGCCAGGGGGCTGCTGGTGGAGGACGTCGAGGGGCGTACCTTCATCGATTGCCTGGCCGGCGCCGGCACCCTGGCGCTGGGGCACAACCATCCGGTGGTGATCGAGGCGATCCGCCAGGTTCTGGCCGACGAGCTGCCGCTGCACACCCTCGACCTGACCACCCCGGTGAAGGACCAGTTCGTCCAGGACCTGTTCGGCCTGCTGCCGCCGGCGCTGGCCGCCGAGGCGAAGATCCAGTTCTGCGGCCCGACCGGCACCGACGCGGTGGAAGCCGCGCTGAAACTGGTACGCACCGCCACCGGGCGCAGCACCATCCTGTCGTTCCAGGGCGGCTACCACGGCATGAGCCAGGGCGCGCTGGGGCTGATGGGCAATCTCGGACCGAAGAAGCCGTTGGGCGCGGTGCTCAGCACGGGCGTGCAGTTCCTGCCGTATCCCTACGATTACCGTTGCCCGTTCGGTCTCGGCGGCGAGGCGGGGGTCAAGGCGAACCTGCACTACCTGGAGAACCTGCTGAACGATCCGGAAGGCGGCGTGCAGTTGCCGGCGGCGGTGATCGTCGAGGTGGTCCAGGGCGAGGGCGGCGTGGTTCCGGCCGATCTCGACTGGCTGCGCGGCTTGCGGCGGATCACCGAGCAGGCCGGGGTGGCGCTGATCGTCGACGAGATCCAGAGCGGCTTCGCCCGTACCGGCAGGATGTTCGCCTTCGAGCACGCCGGCATCGTCCCCGACGTGGTGGTGCTGTCCAAGGCCATCGGCGGCAGCCTGCCGCTGGCGGTGGTGGTCTACCGCGAATGGCTGGACAAATGGCAGCCCGGCGCCCACGCCGGCACCTTCCGTGGCAACCAGATGGCCATGGCCGCCGGTTCGGCGGTGATGCGCTACCTGAAGGAACACGACCTGGCGGCCCACGCGGCGGCCATGGGCGAGCGCCTGGCCGAGCACCTGCGCATCCTCCAGCGCGACTATCCGCAACTGGGCGATATCCGCGGTCGGGGGCTGATGCTCGGGGTCGAGATCGTCGACCCGCAGGGCGAGGCGGATGCCCTCGGTCATCCGCCGACCGACGGCGCCCTGGCCTCGCGGGTCCAGCGCGAGTGCCTGAGGCGCGGCCTGATCCTCGAACTGGGCGGCCGCCACGGCAGCGTGGTGCGCTTCCTGCCGCCGCTGATCATCGGCGCCGAACAGATCGACGAGGTGGCCCGGCGTTTCGCCCGCGCCCTCGGCGCGGCGCTGGCCGGCTAATTTTCCCGCCGGGCTTTTCGTTATCCAACGCAAGGGCCGTGCTGCGCGCGGCCGTTCGATCCCATCAGGAGCAAGCAATGACTTCAGTGTTCGACCGTGACGACATCCAGTTCCAGGTAGTGGTCAACCATGAGGAGCAGTATTCCATCTGGCCGGAATACAAGGAGATTCCCCAGGGCTGGCGGGCGGCCGGCAAGAGCGGCCTGAAGAAGGACTGCCTGGCCTACATCGAGGAAGTCTGGACCGACATGCGCCCGCTGAGCCTGCGCCAGCACATGGACAAGGCGGCCGGCTGAGTGGGCGGTACGCCCGTACGGCTGTTCTGCCTGCCGTATTCCGGCGCCAGCGCCATGACCTACAGCCGCTGGCGGCGCAAGCTGCCGGCCTGGCTGGCGGTGCGTCCGGTGGAGTTGCCGGGGCGCGGGGCGCGGATGGCCGAGCCGTTGCAGACCGACCTGGCGAGCCTGGCGCAGCAACTGGCGCGCGAGCTGCACGACGAGGTCCGCCAGGGCCCCTACGCGATGCTCGGCCACAGCCTCGGCGCCTTGCTCGCCTGCGAGGTGCTGTATGCCTTGCGCGAATTGGGTTGCCCGACGCCGCTGGGGTTCTTCGCCTGCGGCACCGCGGCACCGTCGCGACGCGCCGAGTATGACCGCGGTTTCGCCGAACCGAAGAGCGACGCCGAGCTGATCGCCGACCTGCGCGACCTGCAAGGTACGCCGGAAGAGGTGCTGGGCAACCGCGAGCTGATGAGCCTGACCCTGCCGATCCTGCGCGCCGATTTCCTGCTCTGCGGCAGCTATCGTCACCAGCGGCGCCCGCCGCTGGCCTGTCCGATCCGAACGCTTGGCGGCAGGGAGGACAAGGCCAGCGAGGAACAGTTGCTGGCTTGGGCCGAGGAAACCCGCAGCGGTTTCGAACTGGAGCTGTTCGACGGCGGGCACTTCTTCATCCATCAGCGCGAGGCCGAGGTGCTGGCGGTCGTCGAGCGCCAGGTCGAGGCCTGGCGCGCGGGGCAGGGCGCCGCGGCGTTGGCGGTGGAGTCGGCGGCGATCTGCTGATGCCCGCGAGGGCGCCATAGGCCCTGCGGCGGGTCCGATGTCGACGAAAAAAGGCCGGGGAGCAGCGCTCCCCGGCCTTTTTCGTTACGAGGCGCGGCTCAGCCTTTACCGGCCAGCAGCCCTTCGACTATCGCTTTCATGTCACTTTCCAGGCCGGCCACCGGGTCCGCCGCCTCGGTGTCCACCACTACCAGGCGTGCGCCGCTGGCGGCGATGGCATCGGCGAGGGGCTTGGGTGGCTGGCGATGGTGCAGGACCAGGGCGATATCCTCGCTCTTCAGCTCCTCGGCGAAAGCCTGGATATTGGTCTCGGTCCAGCCGTCGTCGGCCTGGATCTCCACGTCCAGCGGGTCCAGGTTGAGCCCGGCGAGCAGGTAGCCGAGGCGTTCGGAGAGGCTGATCACGCTGAGGTTGTCGGCCTTCGCCAGGCGAGTCTCGTTACTGGCGGTCGCTTCCAGCAATTGCTTCTTCAGCGTCGCCAGGTTGGCCTGGATGGTCGCTGCGGCGCCGGGCGCCAGGCGTTCCAGGTCGCTGGCGAGGACATCGGCCATGCGCCCCAGGTTGGTCGGGTTGAGCCAGGGGTAGGCATGCAGGTCGCTGCCGGGGCGCAGGGCGATGCCGGGCAGGGCGCCGTCCACCGGACGCGCGGCGTCGATCTCGACGATACGGATATTGCTACGGCGGGCCAGCGGGTAGAGCGGGTCGTCGCTCCAGATCGAGCGCAGGTCGATCACCGCGTCGGCCTGCCCGGCGGCCTTGGCCAGGCCGCCGGCGCCGCGCCCGGCGAAGAACGAGGCCTGGCGGCTGGCCGGCAGGTTGGCCGGGGCGACCCGTTGCAGCTTGACCTCGGTGTCCCGCAGCAGGCGTTCGGCGAGGGCGTGGGTGACCGGCAGGCTGGCCAGTACCGTGACTGGCGCGGACTGGGCCGCGGCCGGCGTCGCGGCGAGGGCCGGGAGCGGGCCGGCGAGTCCGGCGCAAGCCAGGGCCAGGGCGAGGCAATGGGGTTTCAGGTTCATCCGGGGGTTCCTTTCAGGTGCGGCAGGCAGCCGCGAGCGATGGCGGCGAGGCCGAAGGCCAGGCCGGCGACCAGGATGATCGCGGCGCCGGAGGGAATCGGCAGGTCGAACATGATCGGCAACAGGATACCGGCCAGCGTGCTGACGGTGGCGATCAGCACCGCCAGCCAGAAGAACCCTTTCAGCGACTGGCTGACCAGGCGCGCCGCCGCCGCCGGGATCACCAGCAGGGCTCCGACCAGGATCGCGCCGATCACTTTCACCGCGGCGACGGTGACCAGGGTCACCAGGGCCACGAACAGGTAGTCCAGGCTCTTCACCGCGACCCCGCGCACCGCCGCCAGTTGCGGGTTGAAGCTGGCCAGCATGATGCGGTTGTACAGCGGCAGGGCCAGGCACGGCACCAGCACGGCGACCGCCGCCAGCACCGCGAGGTCATGGCCGTTCACGGTCAGCACCGAGCCGAACAGCACGTTCTCGAGGATATGCACGTTGATCTTGCCCGCCAGCACCAGCAGCAGGCTGGCGCCGAGCGCCAGGGACACCGAGAGGAACACCCCGATCAGGGTGTCCGGGGCCAGGCCGGTGCGGTTGCGCAGGTAGTTGAGCAGGACGCCGAACAGCAGGCAGTAGCCGAACAGGCTGCCGTAGGGCCCGGTGTAGGGCTCGCCGAGAAGGATGCCGATGGCCACGCCGGTGAGCGCGGCGTGGCCGACCGCCTCGGAGAAGAAGGCGAAGCGCTTGACCACCACCAGGGTGCCGAGGCCGCCGAGCACCGGGCCGATCAGCAGTCCGGCGAGGAGCGCGTTGACGACGAAGCCGTAGGCCAGGGTCTCCGGCAGGTAGCCGGCGGCGGCCCAGGCCTGGACGGCCTGGCGCAGTTGTTCGTAGGCGTCGTTCATCGGCTGGCCTCCGCGTTCTTCCGGGGCTGGGTGGAGAACAGCGTGAGCAGGCGTTCCGGGGTCAGGCTGCTGGCCGCCGGACCGTCGAACAGCAGGTGGCGGTTGAGACCGCTGACCCGGTCGGCGAGGCGGCCGACGGCCTCCAGGTCGTGCTCGATCCAGAGCACGGTGACGCCGGCCTGGCGCCAGTCCAGCAGCAGCCGCTCGAAGACCTGGATGCCGCCCTCGTCGAGGGCCGACATCGGTTCGTCCAGCACCAGCAGTTGCGGCGGCGGTACCAGGCCCTGGGCCAGCAGCACGCGCTGGCGCTCGCCGCCGGAGAGGGCGCCCATGCGCCGACCGCGCTTGGCCAGCATGCCGACCCGCTCCAGGGCGGCGTCGATCGCCGGGCGCCGGCTGCGCGACAGGCCGAGGAAGGCCGGACGGCGTTGGCACATGGCGGCCATGAAATCGTCGACGGTGAGCGGCAGGCCGCGGTCGAACTCCAGCGCCTGCGGCACGTAGCCGATGCAGCCGGGCGCGCCGGGCCACTCCAGGCGCAGCTCGCCGCGATGCGGCATCTGCCCGAGCAGGGTCTTGACCAGCGAACTCTTGCCGCCGCCGTTCGGTCCGACCAGCGCGTGCACGCTGCCGGCCTCGACGCGCAGGCGCACGCCATCGAGGATGCGGCTGCCGCCTAGGCTCAGGTCGATCCCGGCGAAGTCGATGGCCGGCCCGCAAGGCGTGGCGCAAAGCCGTTCGGCCACGGTCATGCGCCGGACTCCTGGATGGCGCGGACCACGGTGTCGAGGTTGCGCGCCATTTCTTCCTCGTACTTGCCGGCGCTGTAGTCGCCATAGGAAATGTGCGACAGCGAATAGAGCTTCACCCCGGACTCGCGCTGGATGGTCTCGACGTAGGTGGAGGGGAAGTCGATCTCGGAGAAGATCACCTTCACGTCCAGCGCCTTGAGCTGGTCGATGGTCTTCTTCAACTGGCTCGGACTCGGCTCGATGCCGTGGGCCGGCTCGACCACGGCGGTGACTTCCAGGCCGAATTCGCGCAGCAGGTAGTCGTAGGCGCCGTGGATGGTGGCGACGCGGAAGTCGGCGGCCGGGGCCTTGTTCAGCCGCGCCAGGGCGTCGGCGCGCAGGGCCCGCAGGCGCTTGGCGTAGGCCCGGGCGTTGCGGGTGTAGGCCTTGGCGTTGGCCGGGTCGAGCTTGCCCAGTTCGCGGGCGATGGTGTTGACCTGGGTGATCGAGGCGCTGATGGACAGGAAAGTATGCGGGTTGACCACCTTGCCGGCGCCGCGCGCGGCCATGCCGGTGGCGGCCAGCAGCGGCACCTTGGCGTTCGCCTCGATCACCGGGATGCCGGGCTTTTCGCTGGAGGCGATCATGCGCTCGGCGAAATCGTCGTGGCCGACGCCGTTGAGCACCACCACGTCGAGCGTGCCGATGCGCTTGATGTCCTCGGCGCGCGGCTCGTAGGCATGCGGGTTGAAACCGGCGGGGATCAGCGGCACCACCTCGGCCTTGTCGCCGACGATGTTGCTCACGTAGCTGTAGTAGGGATGCAGGGTGATGCCGATGCGCAGGCGCTTGCCGTCTTCGGCCTGGGCCAGCGGGGCGAGCAGGGCCAGCAGCAGGGCGGCCAGCAGGGCACGGCCCGGGAGGAGGGCGGCGAGACCGCGCGGACGGGATGAGCGACGGGAGAACAGCATGGAAAAACGCCTTCTGTGGAGTCGATGTGCGATCAATGGCGGTGCTGACGGGTCACGCCGGCGTCGAAGCGGCTGACCACCTGGCGCCAGCCGGCGTCAGCCAGGGCGCGGGCGTCGCCCGGTACGGCGCCGGCCGCGGCCGCGGCGGGCTTCAGCCAGACTTCGGCGGGACCGAGCAGCAGGAGGAACGAGCCGGCCACCCCGGGCTTGCCGCTGACGCCCAAGTAGCTCGGACGCCCGGCGGTTTCGCTGTAGCTCCAGCGGTGCTCGCCGCGGCTGCTCGCGGCGACGTCGGCGACGAAGGGCGGGAAGCCCTCGGCGGCCAGTTCGTCGACGGAAGGCGCGGCTTCGCCGTCGTCCAGGCGCGCCTGGATGTCTTCGGCGGCGACCTGCAGGTCGGCGTAGATGCCCTGTTCGGCGGCATTCAGGTCGAGCCGGGCGTCCACCTGGTGGGCGTCCAGGGCTTGCGCTTCATGGGACTGCTGGCGCAGCCCGACCACCGTGGCGGCGAGGGCCAGGATCAGCACACTGCCGAGCAGTACGTAGAGGGTCTCGTGGCCGGCGCCGGCCGGGCGGACGGTTTCGACGCTCATGGCGCGGCGATGTCGGCGTGGTCGATTTCCACCACGTGGCCGGGGCCGGCGTCGAACAGCACGTAGAACTCGCCGTCGGGACGCTTGAAGGTCAGGGTCGAGTCGGCGCCGAGCTTGCCGGGAACCAGGATCTGCTCGTCGTAGCCGATCACGTCGAGGGTTACGCCGGGGGCGCCGCTGCCGTCGGAGAAGCCGCCCTTGCAGCGGATCTCGCCGGCCTGCACTTCCTCGCATTCGCAGATCGGGTTGTGCGCCAGGGCCGCGCCGCTCAGGCCGAGCAACAGGGCGGCCAGGGGCAGGCGCCAGGGGCGGGTGTGGATGCTCATTGCTTACCTCGTTTGTTCAGCCAGGCCACGGTGGCGGGGGATGCCTCGGCCAGGGGAATGGAAGCCTGGTGCATGGAGCCGTCCCAACCTTCCATGGTGATCCACAGCTCGGCGTCGGGCCGGGTGCGCGGCGGGATCGGCACGCTGGTGCCCATGCGGTAGGGGCTGCCGAAGAAGATCACCCCGGCGGCACGCAGGCTGCGCGGCTTGCCGATGCGCAGGTAGGTCGCCTTGACCTGGGGAATGCAGGCCTGGCAGAGGGCGGCATTGAAGTCCTTCATGAAGCCGGCGGGGCCTTCGTCGTGCGGCGGTTCGATACGCATTTCCGCCAGGCGCAGGCTCCAGGGGCCGACCTGGATCTCGCCCGCCTCTCGTTCGCCGAGGCCGCTGGTGCCGCGGAACAGTGCGACGTCGGCGAAATAACGCGGCATGAAACCGAGCGGGATCAGGATCAGCAGAACATTCAGGTGGAAACGCCAGCGCAGCCAGAACTGGCGCAGCGGCGAAACGGGCTGGGCAACGGCGGCCTTGCTCATGGCTGTCCCTCCGCGGTCTGGTTGGCCATTACCGGCGCCGGCTTGGCCGGTTTCGGCTGGCGCGCCGGGCGCTTGCCGCGCTTGACCAGCGCGGCGGTGGCCTGTGCGGTGCGCTTGCTCCAGATCAGCAGGCCGCTGAGCACCATCATGCTCAGCAGCAGGCCGAAGACGAACCAGATCAGCTTGACCCAGATGCCGCCGAAATCGCCGGTGTGCAGGGGGCGCATGGATTCGGTGACGAACTCCAGCGGGGTGCGGTCGCCGAGCAGGCGCTTGGCTTCGATCTTGCCCGTATAGGGGTTGATCGCCGCCGATTGGTACATGAGGGGGTACCAGCCGCGGCCTTCCACGTAGATCGGGCTGTAGGCGTTGCCTGGCAGGGACACGCTTGCGGCGTCCAGGCTGGGAATGCCTTCGGTGGCGATCCGCACCGCTTCGTCGAGGCTGATCCGGGGCGCCGTGTGGCCGGTGGGTACTTCGTTGCGGGCGATGACCGGCGGTACGCCTTCGCTGGAAAGGGTGATGTGATTGTCGGCGAGAATCGCCTGGATCAGGAACCAGGTGCCCGTGATGGAAATGATGGCGATGAACCAGATCGACCAGATACCGCTCAGGCGATGGAAGTCGCCCCAGAAGATGCGGGCGCCCTGGCTGATGCGCAGGCGTGGCTTGAAGAACCCTTTCCAGAATCGTTTGTAGACCACCAGGCCGGTGACCAGCGAGGCCAGCATCGGCAGGCCGAGCAACGAAACCAGGTACCAGCCCCAACTGTAGCCATTGTTGAACGGAACCAGCCACCAGCCGTGCAAGGCACGGGTGAACTGGCGGAAATCGAAGTTCGGGCTCTTGCCCTGGATCGTTCCGGTATAGGGGTTGACGTAGAGGCTGGCGCGGGAGCCGTCCGGGTAGCTGACCCGGGCGCTGAGGGCAAAATGCTCTTCGTCGGGGAAGTTCAGCGATTCCACGCGGATCGCCGGTTGTGCCTGGTTTATCGCTTCCAGCAACTGGTCGTGGCTGAGGGGGCGGGCGTCGTCGCTGGGCTTGCCGGCACGGATTTCCGGATTGGCGAGCCAGACGATCTCCTGGCTGACCACTGCCAGGGTGCCGGTGACGCAGACGATCAGGACGAAGAACCAGATGGGCAGGGCCAGCCAGCTGTGGACGAGGAACCAGAGTCTGGAGCGGGACTTTTTCGACATGAGGCTAACGGTAGGCTTTGGGGACCACGCGTGCGGTCCATGGGTTGCAGGGCGCTGCTCGCGCTCTGTTCATCTCTATAGGACGTATGAGCCGGAGAGAACCTGAACCTGTATATGAAAGCAAATGTTTCGCAATCGTTTCCGCGTCTGGAGGAGCCGTTTGTGGCCGTTCAGGTCGATGCCTTGCCCTGGCGCCAGTAACCCATGAAGCTTGCAGTGCGGCGATCCAGACCCAACTCCCCGGTCCAATGGTGGCGAATAGCCATCACTGCTGCCGATTCACCGGCAACCCAGGCATAGAACTCTCCGTTCGTTGGCTTGGCCAGTTCCCAGAGTACCTGCCTGTCGATATCCACTTCGCTGACGCGCTGTGGCTTGCCGGCTTCCGGTAGAGTGGCCAGTTCGCTTGCTGCGCGGAGCATTTCCTGGCCGTGCTCGTGTTTCGCCACGTCGCGGGCCAGCCAGTTGAGTTGGGTTTCCGGCGCACACCGTAGGTCCAGTCGGTCCGATTCCCGGGGAATCTCGATGAAGGCCTGCACCGTCGGCCGCTGGTCGCGGTCGGCGAGTTCCTCGAGTATTCCTGCGATGGCTGGCAGGGCGGTTTCATCGCCAATCAGCAGGATATGGCGGATATCCTTCGGCGGACGCCATTCGTAGCCCCCAGGATCGCCGGAATACTCTCCATCTGGCGCCGACATTACCAGGCGCTCGCCGGGACGAGCGTGAGCGGCCCAGCGGGAGGCGGGACCGGTCTCACCATGCAGGACGAAGTCAATGTCCACTTCTCCGGCTTCGCGGCGCAGGGCGCGGATGGTATAGGTGCGCATGGGCGGGCGGCGGCGCGCCTCGAGGCTGCGCACCTGTCTGCGCCAGTCGCCCGTGGCTGGAAGTTGCGGCAGGCTGCCGTCAGCGGCGGGAAACAGCAGCTTTACTCGCTGATCGGGCGCCAGCGTGCGCACCCGAGCGATTTCCGGGCCGCCGAAGGTGAAACGAACCAGCGATGGGCTGAGGGGGCTCCGTCGCTTCAATACCAAGTCGAACAGACGATAGCTGGGGACCTTGGCTAGGCCGGCGCGAAGGGTCAGGTCGCGAAGGTTCCGTGCCAGTGTTTCGGCAAGGCTCATGGTGTTTTCCCTATGGTTGGGTTCTCGAAGTGGAACGCCTGCCGAACGGGAATATTTAGCCGGACGAGGCTTGGTGGTGCGCTAATTTTCCCTGCGGACCATCCGTTCAAGTTGAATCAGCGCCCCTCGTACGGATGATTAGAGATGAATGCCGAAATCGCCTTGAAACTCGCCCGCCGTTTCATCGAGCTGCCACAGGACAAGCGTCCCCTGTTTCTCGATGGCCTGCGCGAGGAAGGGGTGGAGTTTTCCCTGCTTCCCATTCCCGATGGCGTCGTCAGCGAGGATCGCGACGAGCTTTCCTATGCCCAGCGGCGCATGTGGTTCCTCTGGCAGCTCGACCCTCAGGGTGCGGCCTATAACCTGCCGATGGCGGTCCGCCTCAGCGGCCCGCTGGATCGTGCGGCTTTCGAGGCAGCCTTCGCCAGTCTGGTCCAGCGCCATGAAACGCTGCGCACCGTATTTCCCCAGCGTGCCGACGGCACCCCGCGCCAGGCTGCGCTGGAACGTCCGGTGCCGATTGACTTCGAGGACCTATCCCTCTTGCCTGAGGCCGAGCGGGAAACCTGCTTGCGCGAAACTGCCCAGGCCGAATCGCTGCGGCCTTTCGACTTGTGCGAGGGGCCGCTTCTGCGCGTGCGCCTGATCCGTCTGGGCGAGGAGCAGCATGTATTGCTGCTGACCCTGCATCATATCGTGTCCGACGGTTGGTCGATGAACGTGCTGATCGAGGAGTTCAGTCGTTTCTACAAGGCTTGCATGGATAACAGCGAAGCCGGACTTCCACCCCTCCCTATCCAGTATTCCGACTATGCGTTGTGGCAGCGCAGCTGGATGGAAGCGGGGGAGCAGGAACGGCAGCTTGCCTACTGGCGCGAGCGGCTTGGCGATCAGCACCCGCTTTTGGAGTTGCCCACCGATCATCCGCGTCCGGCACAGGCCAGCTACCGTGGAACGCGCTACGAATTCGAAATCGATCCGGCGCTGGTGCAAGCGCTGCGTGCCAGTGCCCGCAGCCAGGGGCTGACGTTGTTCATGCTGTTGCTTGGCGGGTTCAACATTCTTTTGCAGCGTTATAGCGGGCAGTCTGACCTGAGGGTCGGCGTGCCTATCGCCAACCGTAACCGCGCCGAAGTGGAGGGATTGATCGGCCTATTCGTCAATACCCAGGTTTTGCGCTCGGTGGTGGAAGGCCAGGCCACGGTCGCATCGTTGCTGGCTTCTCTGAAAGACAGCGTGCTCGGTGCCCAGGCTCATCAGGAGCTGCCTTTCGAGCGTCTGGTCGAGGCCTTCAAGATCGAGCGTAGCCTGAGCCACAGTCCGCTGTTCCAGGTGATGTACAACCATCAGCCTCAAGTAGCCGATATCGGCTCGCTGGATGACGTGGCCGGCCTGCGTTTCGCTCCTCTCGACTGGAAAAGCCGCACGACCCAGTTCGATCTGAGTCTGGATACCTACGAGAAGGGCGGGCGTTTGCATGCTGCGCTGACCTATGCCACCGATTTGTTCGAAGCCGAGACCATCGAGCGCATGGCGAGGCATTGGCAGAACCTGCTGCGGGCGATGCTCGTCGCTCCCGCTGCGCGCATCGATACGTTGCCGATGCTGGAGGCCGACGAACGTCGGCAGATGCTGGAGACCTGGAACGCCACGGCAGCGAACTATCCATTGGAAACCTGCGTCCATCGACTGTTCGAGCATCAGGTGCAGCGTTCACCGGAGGCGCCGGCGCTGGTGTTCGGTGAACAGCGCCTCAGTTATGGCGAGCTGAACCGCCGCGCCAATCGTCTGGCGCATGCCCTGATAGCGCGGGGTGTCGGGGCGGAATCGTTGATAGGCGTTGCGATGGAGCGCTCTGTGGAACTGGTGATCGCCCTGATGGGAATTCTCAAGGCCGGCGGCGCCTACGTGCCGTTGGATCCTGAGTATCCGCAGGAGCGTCTTTCCTACATGCTGGAGGACAGTGGTGTCCGGCTGTTGCTGACCCAGGCGCATCTGCTGGATGGCCTGCCGGTGTCGGCGGAGGTGCAGCCGCTGATGCTGGCGGCCGACAGCGAGTGGCTGGAGGGCTTCGATGCGTCCGATCCGGAGGTGGCCGTCACCGGAGAGAATCTCGCCTACGTGATCTACACCTCTGGCTCGACCGGACGACCCAAGGGCGCCGGCAACCGACATTCGGCGCTGACCAACCGGCTTTGCTGGATGCAGGATGCCTACCAACTGGATGGTAGCGATGCGGTAATGCAGAAGACGCCGTTCAGTTTCGACGTATCCGTATGGGAGTTCTTCTGGCCCCTCATGGTCGGCGCACGCCTGGTACTGGCTCAGCCAGGCGATCATCGCGATCCTTCACGGTTGATGGATCTGATCGGTCGGGAGAGCATCAGTACGTTGCACTTTGTGCCGTCCATGCTACAGGCCTTCCTGCAGGCGCCTGGGGTTTCCGCTTGCACCAGCCTCAAGCGGATTGTCTGTAGTGGCGAGGCTCTGCCGGTGGATGCGCAGCAAAGGGTGCTCGCCGAATTGCCTGGAGTACGCCTGTACAACCTCTACGGCCCGACCGAGGCGGCTATCGACGTGACCCATTGGGACTGTCGGGAGGAGGGGCGCGATACGGTTCCTATCGGACGTCCGATCGCCAATCTGCGTTGCTACGTTCTCGACGATGCCCTGGAGCCGGTGCCAGTGGGGGCGCTGGGTGAGCTGTACCTGGCTGGCGCCGGCCTTGCGCGGGGCTACCATCTTCGCCCCGCGTTGAGCGCCGAACGCTTCCTCGCCGATCCGTTCGCCACGGGCGAGCGCATGTATCGTACGGGAGACCTCGCACGTTATCGAGCGGATGGCGTCATCGAATATGCCGGACGTATCGATCATCAGGTCAAGCTGCGTGGATTGCGCATCGAGCTGGGTGAGATCGAGACGCGCCTGCTGGAGCACCACGCTGTTCGCGAGGCGGCTGTGCTGGTGGTGGATGGCAAGCAACTGGTCGGCTATGTGACGCTGGCTGCCGAGCCCGACGAATGGCGCGGGATGCTCTCTGCCCATCTGGCTGAGAGCCTGCCGGAATACATGGTGCCGATGCAGTGGGTCGCTCTGGAGCGCATGCCGCTGAGCCCCAACGGTAAATTGGATCGCAAGGCGCTGCCCAGGCCTGATGCGACCCTTGGGCAGGTGGTTTACAGCATGCCGCGCAGTCCGGCGGAACGCTGTCTGGCGGAAATCTGGGAAGCGCTGCTGGGCATCGAGCGGGTAGGGCTTGACGATAATTTCTTCGCCCTCGGTGGAGACTCGATCGTCTCTATCCAGATGGTCGGTCGGGCCCGTCAGGCCGGTTTCGGGTTGAGTCCGAGAGACCTGTTCCAACACCAGACCATCCGTGGGTTGGCGCAGGTGGCGGTGCCTTGCGACAGCGCGGTAATTCAGGCACCGGTAGGCGGGGAGGTGGCCTTGACACCAGTCCAGCACTGGTTCTTCGGGTTGGACATCCCGAATCGCAGGCACTGGAACCAATCGTTGCTTTTGAAGGCTCGCGAGTCTGTCGATGGCGAACGTCTGGAGCAGGCCTTGCTCGCTCTGATTCGCCAGCATGATGCCTTGCGCCTGCGCTTCCATGAGGAAGAAGGGTGCTGGCGGCAGGAATATTCCGGTGAGGTTGAAAGCCCGCTCTGGCGGCGCCAGGTCGCTTCGGTCGAAGAACTCTCCGCGTTGTGCGAGGAAGCCCAGCGTAGCCTCGATCTGAGCACCGGTCCTCTGCTGCGCGCTCTTCTGGTCGAGCTTCCCGAAGGTGAGCAGCGGCTCTTGCTGGTGATTCATCACCTGGTCGTGGACGGTGTGTCCTGGCGGATTCTGCTGGAAGACTTGCAGCAGTTCTACCAGAGCTCTGACTCGCCTGCGGTATTGCGCACACACTCCTACCAGGCCTGGAGCGCACATTTGCGTGAAGTGGCAGGGAAGCGGCATGACGAACTGGCGTTCTGGCAGACACACCTGGATGGCGCGCCAGCCGACCTGCCTTGCCAGAATCCTCATGCTCCTTTGGAGAACCGCCACGCCCGCAAGCTGGCCCTGACCCTCGATGCCGAGGCTACCCGACGTCTGCTCCAGGAGGCCCCGGCAGCCTATCGCACCCAGGTCATCGACTTGCTGCTGACCGCCCTGGCACGTGTGGTTTGTAACTGGAGCGGTCACGAAAGTCTGCTTTTGCAACTGGAGGGACATGGGCGCGAGGAATTGGGGGGCGAGCTGGATCTGAGCCGCACCGTTGGTTGGTTCACCAGTCTCTATCCGGTGCACCTGCATCCGGCTGTCGAGCCTGGCGCCGCGATCAAGAGCGTCAAGGAACAGCTGCGTTCGATTCCCGACCGAGGGATCGGCTATGGCCTGTTGCGCTACCTGGCAGACCCTGCTTGCGGTGAAGTTCTGGCTCGGTCGCCGCAACCACGCATAACCTTCAATTATCTCGGCCAGTTCGACCATCAGTTCGCCGACGAGGCCCTGTGGGTGCCAGCCGCGGAGCGTTCCGGCAGTGCACAGGACGAACGTGCGCCGCTTGCAAACTGGCTCTCTGTCGAAGGGCAGGTCTATCAGGGGCAACTCGGCCTGACTTGGACCTTCAGCCCCGATATGTTCTCCGACGAGACGGTGCAGGAGCTCGTCGACGCCTTCGCGGCCGATCTGAACGGATTGATCGAGCATTGTTGCGATCCTGCTTCCGGAGGAGTGACGCCGTCCGACTTCCCTCTTGCCGGATTGGATCAGGCGCAACTCGATGCGCTGTCCCTGCCTTATGGGGAAATCGAAGACATCTATCCACTGACTCCGATGCAGGAAGGTTTGCTGCTGCACACCCTGATGGAGCCGAACTCTGGCATCTATTTCATGCAGGATCGCTATGTCATCGACAGCGACATCGATATGCCGCGCTTCGAGGCAGCCTGGCGCGAGGTGGCCCGACGACACGATGCATTGCGCGCATCCTTCCATGTCGACGACTCCGGACAGATGCGGCAGATCATCCATCGCGAAGCGAAGCTCAAGGTGTTCTTCGACGATTGGAGCGGTCGTCCCGAAGAGGAGCACGAAGAGGCTCTCGCCGAGTTGTTGGCCGAAGATCGCCGGCGTGGCTTCGATCTCCTGAGGACGCCGCCGTTCTTCCTGCGGGTGATCCGCAGGGCTCCCGGACGCCACTGGTTCGTGCTGAGCAACCACCACATCCTGATCGATGCCTGGTGTCGTTCGCTGCTGTTGCAGGATTTCTTCCTTCTTTACAGTCGCAAACAGGTGTTGCCGCCGGCGCCGCGCTACCGCGATTTCATCGAGTGGCTGCAGACCCAGGGCGAACGTGCCGCGCTGGAGGCTTGGCGTAAGGAGCTGGAAGGCTTCGAGCAGCCGACTCCGTTACCGTTCGACCGACCAGTACACCGGCAGGGCGGGACCTCCATCATTGGCGACCGCTACGCTAACCTGGCGCCGGAACAAGGGCGTCGCTTGCGCGAACTGGCCCAACAGCATCATCTCACCGTCAATACCCTGGCCCAGGCGGCTTGGGCGCTCGTGCTGCGTCGCTACAGCGGCCTGCACGACGTACTGTTCGGTGTTACCGTCGCCGGGCGGCCGGTCAGTCGACCGGAAATGCAGAATACCGTCGGGCTGTTCATCAACAGTATCGCCCTGCGGGTCCGCCTGCCCGGTGGCGACTCGCGGCTGACGGTTCGCGAATGGCTGCAGGGCCTGTTCCAGCAGAATCTCGAGTTGCGTGAACACGAGCATCTGTCGCTGGTGCAGATCCAGGCGTGCAGCGCCCTGGAAAAGGGCCAGCGAATGTTCGACAGCCTGTTCGTCTACGAGAATGCTCCAGTGGAAAGCAAGCTGTTTTCCAGCGCCGAGGAGCTTCAGGCGCGCTCCGACACGGCGCGTACACACACCAACTATCCGTTGACCGTGGTGGTGTATCCGGGGGATGACCTGGGACTGCATCTATCGTACGACGAGCGCTACTTCGACGAGGAGACAGTCGACCGTCTGCTGACCGACTTCAAGCGCCTGCTACTGGCGATCGGTGATGGCTTCCACGACGCTTTCACCGAGCTGCCGCTGGTGCCGGAAGAAGAGTACGCAGCGCTGTTGCCCAGCCCCGCGGGGCGCCGCGCCTATCCTTTCGATGAAGGCTATGTACGTCTGTTCGAGGCGCAGGTGGATCGTCTGGGCGAGCGAGTAGCCGCGACCTGCCGCGACCGCGCCTGGTCCTACCGCCAGCTCGACGCAGAGGCCAACCGAGTTGCCTGGGGCCTGCTCGAGGCCGGTGTAGAACGCGATCGCGCGGTGGCCTTGCTGGCCGATCGTGGGTTGGAACTGATGGCGATGATGATCGGCACCTTCAAGGCGGGAGCAGCCTATCTGCCGCTCGATCCATCCTTGCCGCGGAGCCGGCTGGTAAATCTGCTGAAACTTGGAGGTGTGCCTGCCCTGGTCGTTGGCGAGGGCCACCAGGCCCTGGCTCGCGAGTTGCTCGAGGAATTGCCGGAGGAATCGCGGCCGGCGCTTCTCGACTGGGCCGCCCAGCAGGGGCAAGGCAAGTGCGAACAACGGCCAGGCATTGTCGCGCCGACCAATGGCCTTGCCTATGTGATCTATACCTCCGGCTCCACCGGCCATCCCAAGGGGGTGATGGTGGAACAGGCAGGCATGCTCAACAATCAGTTGAGCAAGGTGCCGTTGCTGGCTCTGGACGAGAACGACGTAATCGCCCAGACCGCTTCGCAGAGTTTCGATATCTCGGTCTGGCAGTTCCTCGCGGCACCGCTCTTCGGTGCGCAGGTGGACATCCTGCCGAACGATATTGCCCACGATCCGCTGGCACTCTCGCGGCGCGTCCGCGAGCGTGGCATCACTGTGCTGGAACTGGTGCCCTCGCTGATTCAGGAGGTGCTCGATGATCCCCAGGAAACCTTGCCTGGATTGCGCTGGATGCTCTCCACCGGCGAAGCCCTCTCCCCCGAATTGGCCCGCCGCTGGCTGACGCGTTATCCGCAGGTAGGGTTGATGAATGCCTATGGGCCGGCCGAATGCTCGGACGACGTCTCTTTCTTCCGGGTAGACACGCAAAGCACTGGCGGCACCTATCTGCCTATTGGCCAGGCCACCGACAACAACCACCTCCAGGTCCTGGACGACGATCTGCTACCGGTCCCGCTGGGCGGCATCGGTGAACTGTATGTCTCCGGCACCGGCGTAGGCCGTGGCTATCTTGCTGACCCCGGTCGTACCGCGCTCGCTTTCCTGCCCGACCCCTACGCTCAGGTACCCGGCAGTCGGATCTACCGGACCGGCGATCTGGCCTGTCGAGGCAAGGGTGATCAACTGGAATATGTCGGTCGTATCGACCATCAGGTGAAGGTGCGTGGTTTCCGCATCGAATTGGGTGAGATCGAGTCGAGGCTTCTCGAGTTGCCGATCGTCCGCGAAGCGGTTGTCCTGGCTCAGGATGGGCCGACCGGAAAATCCCTCGCTGCCTACCTGGTACCTGCGGAATCCGATACGCCATTGGTGGCCTTGCGCGACGAATGCCGGGCGGCCCTGAAAGGGCAACTGCCGGAATACATGCTGCCGAGCCTGTGGAGGTCTCTCGATAGCCTGCCCCTGAACCCGAACGGGAAAATCGATCGCAAGGCGTTACCTCCAATCGAGGACAGCCAGGATCAGTCCCATTTCGTCGCACCGCACGAAGGGCTGGAAAGGAGTCTCGCGGAAATCTGGGCCGAGGTGCTCAAGGTGGAGCGGGTCGGTCGCGACGACAACTTCTTCGAGCTCGGTGGCCATTCCCTGCTGGTGACTCAGGTGCTTTCCCGCATCCGTCGTCGGTTGGGTCTGGAGCTTCCTCTGGCAGCGCTGTTCGAACATGCCAATCTCGCCGATTTCGCCGCCTATGCGAAATCAGCAGGTGGCACTCTGCAAACGCCCCTGCGGCGCATGGATCGGGGGGCTGCATCTCCCGTGTCGTATGCCCAGCAACGCCAGTGGTTCCTCTGGCAACTGGAGCCCGACAGCGCGGCCTACCATATCCCTGCGGCCCTGCGCCTGTGTGGCGAACTGGATGTCGAGGCCTTGAAGCGCAGCTTCGCCGCATTGGTCGAGCGCCATGAAGGGCTGCGTACTACCTTCCGCCAGGAGGGCGGCGAGACACTGCAGGTGGTGCATGACCGCTTGCCGCTGGAGATCCGCGAGCAGAGCCTGGGGGTAGCGGACGAGGCCGCGCTCATGGCGCGGATCGAGGAAGAGGTGCGGGTGCCGTTCGACCTGGAACGTGGTCCGTTGCTACGGGTCCTGCTGCTGCGCCTGTCCGCCGAGGAACAGGTGCTGGTGGTGACCCTGCACCACATCGTCTCCGATGGTTGGTCGACGCCGATCATGGTGGAAGAGCTTCTGCAGTTCTACGCCGGCTACCGTGAAGGCCGCGCCGTGGAACTGGAGCCGTTGCCGATCCAGTACGCCGACTATGCCCTGTGGCAGCGCAGCTGGATGGAAGCCGGCGAGCGTGAGCGCCAACTGGCCTACTGGCGGCAGCAACTGGGCGGCGAGCAGCCGGTGCTGGAACTGCCGACCGACCGGCCGCGACCGAGCGTACAGAGTCCTGCCGGCGACAGCCTGCAGGTGGAGCTGGGCGAAGACCTGGGTCGCTCGCTGAAACAGCTGGCGCAGCAGCAGGGCGTGACCCTGTTCATGCTGTTGCTGGCCAGTTTCCAGACCTTGTTGCATCGCTACAGCGGGCAGCCGGAAATCCGCGTTGGGGTACCGATCGCCAACCGCACCCGGGTAGAGACCGAGCGTCTGATCGGCTTCTTCGTCAATACCCAGGTGTTGAAGGCCGACTTCGACCTGGAGACTCGTTTCGACGCCTTGTTGCAGCAGGTCAAACGTACCGCACTGGAAGCGCAGGCCCATCAGGACCTGCCGTTCGAGCAACTGGTGGAGGCGTTGCAGCCGCAGCGGAGCCTGAGCCACAGCCCATTGTTCCAGGTGATGTACAACCACCAGAACGCGGGTCAGGGCAAGGCTCTGGAGCTGCCGGGGCTGCGAGTGGAGGCGCTGGAGCGGGCGAGCGCGACGGCGCAGTTCGACCTGACCCTGGATACCTATGAAAGCGGTGACGCGCTGAGCGCGTCGCTGATCTACGCGACCAGCCTGTTCGAGCGATCGACGGTGGAGCGTCTGGCGGCACACTGGCGCAACCTGCTGGAGGCGATCTGCCAGGACGCGAGTCAGCGTGTCGGCGAATTGCCGA